>CANNTZ010000051.1 GCA_947522735.1 uncultured Oscillospiraceae bacterium
GTTTCCCCTCTCTCTTTGGAAACACTCACCTCTTCCGCTGAACGCGGAGCGCCTCCGGGCTTTGCCCGGTGGCTTACCTTATCGAGTGCGCTGACTGGCTCGCGCGGCGAAAGATAAAATCCATGCCCGCGCCGCGGGGATGAACGCTGTGCAACAGCAAACGTAAGAAATCGTCGCTTGCGCCGGTTTCGCCCGCGAATATATCTGCGGGCATTGCCCGCCGCCGCGCGAATAAGTTAACGAAAGCGATAACGTAAGGTCCCCGCAACGCGAAGCGTGAGGACGACCGAACCGCGGCTATATCTGCGGGCATTGCCCGCCGCGGAACGCCTCCGGGCTTTGCCCGGTGGCTTACCTTATCGAGTGCGCTGACTGGTTCGCGCGGCGAAAGATAAAATCAATGCTCGCGCCGCGGGGATTAACGCTGCGCAATAGTAAACATAAGAAACCGTCGCTTGCGCCGGTTTCGTCCGCGAACATATCTGCGGGCATTGCCCGCCTTAGTTTACGCGGTTTTCGCGGATCACCTGCTGGTAAAAATAATAGCTGTCGCGCGGGTGGCGGGAGAGGTCGCGGTAGTCGATGCCGAGCAGGCCGAAATCGAGATTGAGACCGCCGTCAAAGCCCTCGAAGGTGTCCATGACCGCCCACGTGTAGTAGCCGCGTATTGGCAGCCCGGCGCGCAGGGCGCGGGAGATGGAGCGCATGTGTTCACGCATGTAGTCGACGCGGAACGGGTCGCTGACAAAGGACGGAACCTGCGGGTTGCCGGGATCGCGCCTGGTGGCGGTGCCGTTTTCGGTGATGTAGATATCGACGTCGCCGTAGACGTCGCACAGGAAGGCAGCTGAATCGAACAGGCCCTCCGGATAGGTGTAGAAGCCGTAGGAGTCGCGACGCAGACTCTCGTTGACGAATTGCTCGTAGTCAAGCTCGCCGTTCGCCTTGTAGCGCGCGAAGCCGGGGGAGTAGTAGTTGATGCCGATGAAGTCCATGCGCTCAAATTCGGCGGAAAGCTCCTCGGCGCAGCTTTTGGGCAGCTTTTCGCTGATGAACGGGTATTGAAAGAAGATGTCGGGATATTTTCCGGTCATCATCGGGTCGAGCCACATGCCGGAGTAGTAATCGCGCGCGCGGTTTGCGGCGGCTTCGTCCTCCGGCGACGGCGAGCCCGCATAAAACGGCACAAAGTGGTTGACGGCGCCAATCTGCCCGCCAAGCCCCATCGAATGATACAGCCTGACGGTGCGGAAGTGCGCGACGAGCATGTTCTGCACGGCCTGCATCGCGGCGCCCAGATCCCTCATGAACGGCGCCGGGTTTCCGGCGGCGTGGGCAAAGAAGATGTTGATGGAGGGCTCGTTAACGGTGCTCCACAGCTTTACGCGGTCGCCAAACGCCTCAAAGCAGGTCTTGGCGTACCTGACGAACCAGTCGATGAAGTCACGGTTGAGAAAGCCGCCGCGATCCATCAGCCACATCGGCGGGTCGCAGTGGAACAGATCGAAGAAAGGCGTGATGCCGTTTTCGAGCATCGAGTCGATGAGGTCGCTGTAATAGGCGATGCCATTGGGGTTGACCTCGTCCGGGCCGTTTGGATAGATGCGCGCCCACGAGATGGAAAAGCGGAAGGAGCGCAGCCCCATTGCACCGAGCAGCTTCATGTCGTCGCGGTAGCGGTGGTAGAAGTCGGCGCAGACGTCGGGAGGCGGGTTCTTTTTCCAATCGTGGCCCTCGACGCGGGTGTAGTAGTCGTGAATGTTAGCGGTTTTGCCGTCCTCAAAGGCCGCGCCCTCGATCTGCATGGCGGAGCAGGCGGTGCCCCAGAGAAACTCCTTGGGGAATACAAAATCCATGGTATGACCTCCTTGACGTTAGATAAGTAAAGTATGTTTATTTTATCATATATTGGCGGTTTTTGCAATAGCAAATCCTGAAAAACATGAAAACAGCGAGCGTCGGCTGCGGACGGGCGTGATGAGGAAAAATCAATCATCGCTGATGTGGGTATTGCTTTTTTCGTCTGCCGGGGGTATGATTGAATAGAGGGCGCGGCGAGTGCCGGGAATTTGTAATATTATCGCAAAAAGGAGTGGAGATTATGTTTTATATAGACAGCACAGGCTTTTACGGCAGCGGCTTGCATGAGAGGCCGGAGCTTCCGGAGCTTTCCGACCTGCTGGAGGAGCTGGATCGTCTCGGGATATGGGGGGCGGTGACGACCGGCGCACAGGCGCGCGATGGGGACGCGTTCGACGGCAACCGGCGCCTGATGGAGGACATTGAGCGTACTCCCGGCGCACGCGACAGGATAATCCCGGCGTTGACCGTCTCTCCTAAGTGCCTGTGCGAGCGCGGCGCAATGGAGCATATAAGGGGGCTGCTTGCGAGCGGAAGGGTCGGCGCGATAGCAGCTTTTCCGACGACGGGCCGGTTTGGCATGATACATATCGACCGTGTGCTCGGCGAGCTGAGCGAATATTCGCCGGTGGTGCTGGTCGATCTAAACGAGCTCGGCGGAGAGAACGGACAGGAGGCGCTGGTGCGGCTGGCGGGGAAATATCCCAATATGAAATTTGTTGTGCGCGGCGTGATGTGGCACGGCTACGGCGCGCTGCTCGACATGATGTGGCGCTGTAAAAACATCTACGCCGAATGCTCGATGCTGCATGTTGAGGACACGTTCAGTCTGTTTGCGCGCTACGCCGGAGAGGGCAGGCTGATCTTCGGCAGGGGCTATCGCGCGCTGAGCGGCGCGTCGATGGCGGCGATAGCCTATTCGGGCCTGCCGCAGGAGGAGCAGGAGCAGGTTGCGGGAAAGCGGCTGCTCTCGATGCTGCCAAACCGCGCGGAGGCGGAGCGTATCGCGAAAGTGGCGAAAGCATTGGAGCCGAGGATACCAAACCGGCTCTGGAGGGAATATATGCAGGGACACGGTGTTCACGGAGTGAAGATCATCGACGCGCACACGCACCTTGGCAGCACCTCCATGAACGGCTGGTTCATCGAGCGCACAGGCTTTGACTGCCGCCTTGACAGGTGTCTTGAGCGCTGCGACGAGCTGGGGATAGAGTGGATAATCGCGTCAGGCACGGAGGCGCTGTGCGGAGATCCGTTCGAGGGCAACCGCTATATCGAGCGCATGACCGTGCGCTGCCGAGGCCGGGTCAGGTGCTACTACGTCTATAACCCGATCTACGGCGACAGGCTGACGGAGCGAGAGCTGGACGAGAGGTTCGCAGGCGGCGCGTTCGTGGGAATCAAGACGCTGGCGGATTACTGGCGCGTGCCGGTGACAGACCCGTCGTATAAGCCTGCGTGGGAATATGCCGCAAAGCGCCGTATGCCGATACTGTTTCATTCGTGGGAGGGCTCGTGCGATACTCCGGAGCAGATAGCGACGGTTGCGGAGCAATATCCGGACGCGACATTCATAATAGCACACGCGGGCGGCGGCGATGCGGGACGGGCACAGGCGGAGAGTGTCTGCAAGCGCCTGCCGAACGTTTGCCTTGAATACTGCGGCAGCTTCTGCTCGCGACGCAGCTGGCGCGACACGCTGGACGCCGTCGGCGCCGACAGAGTCATATTCGGCACCGACACCGAGGGGCACGACCCTGCGTGGGAGCTGGGACGGCTGCTCTCCGAAAACGTGACCGACGGCGAGCTGGAGCTGATCCTCGGCAAAAACCTCGAAAGGGTGCTTGCACGGAGCGTTTGACCGGCGGAAAAAAAGGCGCCGCCCGGCGCGGAGGTTATATTCCTCCGGTGCCGGGCGGCGCTCTTGCATATATGAGCTCAGCACCGAACGACGCGGCCGCAGTCGTGCAGGCTGATGCGCAGCGGAGCACCGTCGCCCTCGTGAGTGTTTTCGAGAAAGACGATGTCGTTCGTATAGTGAGCCGTCAGCGCATTCTCCGCGGTGAAGCTGTTGCCGATGATGCGGAGGTTCTCGTGATACCACGGCGCGTCCTTGCAGGGAACAAATTCCGGGATGGAGCGGATGACGCCGCGCGGGCCGCGGAAGGTGCAGCCGGTGACGGTAAGGTCGCGACAGGGGCTTGACTCGTACCAGTAATTGGTATCGCCCGTCAGAAGGACCGGCAGGGAGGAGACGCAGCCGAAGAGGAGCGTTCTGCCTCTGGTTTGCAGGCGAAGATGTGTGTTCGCCTTGCCGAATACGCAGTTCTCCACGGTCACCTCCGGCTGGGTGGAGAGGTTTTCAACAAGGTCGCCCGCACATATCGCGGAGAGCGCTCCGTCGGCGACAACCTCGAGACGGTAGCTGTCCAGCACGCGCACGCTGCGAGCCGTGAGGCGGCAGCGCTCCGCCAGCGTGTGGCCGGCGTGAACGCAGATGCAGTCGCCCTCGCCCAAAAGCTGGAAATACGCGTTGACAAAGTGGCTCTCCCTGTGCCTAAGGAGCCGGAGCGTGTCGCCGCACACCTCCTCAACCTCCAGATAGTTGCTGTGTATATTCAGCGCGTCGTCGATCATCCCCTCGATAACGCTGTCACGGATAACCACCCGGCCGGAGCTGCTTATCAGGTGTACGGCGTCGGCGCAATTTGTGGCAATGCCGTGCGAGAGCCGGTCGCGGGTCAGAATCAGGCGGTCAAGCGTGAGGTTTCTGGTATACATGCCGAGAATACCCATGCCGGCGCCGTTGATTATGCGGTAGCTCTCAAAGGAGATATTCTCAGAGCGGCAGATGAAGGCGCTGCTGATATCCCGCAGCTCATGCGAGATGACCACCGTCATGGAGCTGTCCCAGCTTGCGGGAATGTTGCCGGTGAGGATGATATCGCCGTTTTCCTCTCGAACCTTGAGGTGGTTCACCTCGCACGGCGGCGTTTCGTGGAGGCGTATCTCCTCGCCGATCACACCGACCAGCATACCTGCGCCCTCGCATGTCACGGTGTCGAACGCCTGTATCCACATGCTGCCGACATTGAGCGCCCTGTTCTCCCAGTCATCGCCGTAGGGTATCAGGTAGCCGTTTTCCACGCGGCAGGGGAATTTGGGAAGCGGCCTCAGGCGCAGCTCGCCGCCGGAGTTTTCGATTATCTCAAGCTCGGTGCAGAGCGAGCGCTCGTATTCCACGGCGACGTTTTTGATAACGACGTTCTTGCAGCGGTCGAGCAGGAACGGCTGTATCAGCCCGTGCAGCGTCAGCCGTGCGCCGGAAAAATCCAGCGTCACGTTTTCGAGTCCGTTGAGATAGAAGGCCGTTTTAAGACGACCGCCGTTATATTCGCTGACGGATAGATATATTTCGTCGTCCAGCGTCACGGTGTCTTGCTCGCGGACATGTATGTGCCTGTCTGCGGCGGTGTAGACGGCGTTGCTTTGCAGCGATACGCCGGGCTTTAGCGTTTCGTATGTCATAGCGTGTCCTCACAAGCCTCGGGATACAGCAGCAGCTCGCCGGTTATTGGGAGAGAGGGCAGGCGATAGACGGCATATGCGCCGTCGTGCCTGTCGATATGGACGATTTCGCGGCCCGTGAGCCGTCCTCCCTCGTAGAGCTCGCAGCACAGCCTGTCGCCGCCGCCGCACACGGCCAGCTCAAGCTGCTCCGCCCGCTCCATGGCGAAGTTTGCAAGGAATATCCCGCTGCCCCTTTGCCAGAGGGCGACGCGGTGATACGAGAGGATGTACGCGCCGAGAGTGTCCCGCGAGAGCCAGCGGAGCAGCCG
Organism: uncultured Oscillospiraceae bacterium; assembly: GCA_947522735.1. Taxonomy (GTDB): domain Bacteria; phylum Bacillota; class Clostridia; order Oscillospirales; family Ruminococcaceae; genus SIG526. The sequence continues at coordinate 5,700 of CANNTZ010000051.1, forward strand.
CTTCATCTGCGTGCTGCGCGGAAAGGCGTATGCCCACGAGAAGGGCTGGATGCCGTCCACAGCGATGCGCCCGCCCAAAGAGTTTTCGTAGACGCCGCCGCTAATTCCGCGCACGTTGTGTTCAAAGTCCAGCGCCTCGGTCAGATATTCCGCCCCCGGAGCGGTTTTGACAAAGGTGTGTATCGTCCCGCAATAGCCGAACGCCTGACGGAGATCGCGGATATAATTTCCCGGAAGATTGAGAGGGTGATCGAGGTCTCGCCCGAGCGTTTCCTCCGGGAAGCCCTCGCAGGTGCGAAAGCCCGTATAACCGGCAAGGCCGCGGCTGTTGCAGATATCGAGCGCCTGCGCGTCCATCAGCACCCCGGCGGACAGAATCTCTTTAAGCTCCGGGACGGTGAGCTGCATTGCGGTGGAGCCGTCCAGCAGAAGGACTGAGGCGGCGTCGGCGTGGCTGGCGACGGGAAGTCCGATTTCGGCAAGGCCGGTCGGGAGCGGGAGATTACAGTTGGAGCCGAGCGCCCATGGCGATTGAAGCGGATCGGAGCCGCTGCGCCTGCTCCACGGAAAGCATATCCCGCGCGCCTTTTCTCTGCCCATGACCTGAACTATCCTCTCGCTTGCCGGGCGCACGTCCTCCGCCATGCGTAAATACCGCTCGTATTCCAGCGGCTGGAACGCCTCGGTGGAGCAGACGTTGAACGCCGTTCCGGTGCAGCCTGCGGCGAGATAGAGCAGCGCCTCAAACGCGGTGAAGCCGGGGGACTTGCGCAGGCTGTGATATGGATAATTCTCTATTTCGGACTCTATGCGATCCGCAAAGGGCGGCAGATAGCGTATCTGCGCGGCTATTCGGTGCGCCTTGTCGAGCGTCTCGACCGGCGTAAATTCGGTATAAACGCCGCCGCCGGGACGCCAGCTCACGCACGTCTGGCACTCGCCGCGCAGCGTCTGCGCCCACCTCTCGTCTTCCAGCCCGTCCGTTCCGGCGACATGCGACATGAAGCCCAGACGTATGGTGGGATCGACGCTGTGAACCGCCTTTTCAATCAGCGCGAACAGCTCGTTTATCCGCCGGGCGTTGTAGTCCGTCCATGCGTCGCGCGCCCGCTTTCTCAGCGCGAGGTCCTCGCTTTCCAGCAGCTCGGTCAGCTTTTCGAGCGAGGAGCCCTCTGGGAGCAGGTCGTACTGCTCGGTGAATCGTTTTACGCAGCGGGAACAAAAGCAGCTCATCGAGCTGATATCGTCATCGATGTAGATAATCTGCGGATGCAGCGCTGCGTAGAGCCTATACTGCTCCGAGACGTATTCCCGCACCTCCGGGTGCTCCGGGCAGAGACGTCCGTCGAGGCGCCGGCCATTTATGCTGCGCTGGTGCGGATAGCTTTCCTCCATGAACCGGTCGGGCGCGTCGCGGAAGAAGCCGATGGAGCAAAGCACGTCGATCCCCGAGCGCAGCCCCAGCGCCTCGACCCGGCGCAGCAGTGGCTCGATGCTTGCGGCGGTGCGGCGATGCCTTTCCAGCGAGCGCACGGAGTGGTTGTTCTGCGTGAAAAATATCACGTCGCTGTACGCGTCCTTATATTTTTCAAGCAGCCGCAGCAGCTCGTCCGTATGTTTTGCATTGCCGGCGGACGGCTCCCAGACGCGCAGCACGGAGGTGTAGCGGTGGACGTATCCGGCTTGGGTATTCATTTTGACACATCCCTTCTCATTTGTCGAGATAATCAGATCTTATAGCAAGCCCAAAGGCGTCCGCTATCTGTCGGAGCATTTCGTCGGTGATACCGTCCTGCGTCTGCCTTCCGGCGATATCCACATACACTGAGGCCGCCTTTTCGATGGTCTCAAGCAGGCCGAACGCCTCGTCGAGGCTGTCTCCGCAGGCGGTCGCGCCGTGATAGGTCCAGATAAGGACGCGGTGCTCCGAAAACGCCCGGGCGGAGGCAAGGCCCAACGTGTCGCTGCTGCTGACCATCCACGGCAGCACGCCTACGCCATCCGGCAGAATGACGAGGCATTCGGTGCACATCCGCCAGATGGTTTTGGTGAACAGCTTTTCGTCCGGCGGGAGCAGATGGGTCATGGCAAGCGTTTTCTGCGGGTGCGCGTGGAGCACGACGCGCTGCCTCGGATCCTTTTGAAGCCGTTGCTCGTGCGCGGCAAGGTGCATGGTCATCTCGCTGGTAAAGGTTCCGCCGTCGGAAAAGCCCCGGATAAGCCCGGCCTCGGTTCCTCCGGCCTCGATGCGCACGAGACCCGTGTTTTCCTCCGGAGCGCGCTCGATGTTCCTGAAGCATTTTCCCGTGCCCGTGACGAGGAAAAAGCGTCCGTCATGCCCGGGAAAGGGATGACTGAGCGGCAGACGGCGCAGGGGAGCCGCATCCGGAGCTATGCCTGCCTGCGCAAGGTCGTCCTGTGTCAGCAGCACGCTTATGTTGCCGCCGTTTCGCTCGTTCCAGCCGAGCCTGTACATGTTGGACGCCGTTGAGCAAAGCTCGCGCAGCGGCGCCATATTTTCGGGGAAGCTGTGCATGATGACCTCTCCTTTAATATCGGTTATCAACGTCCGACGTATAGACGGACAGATTGCTTTTCAGCACTATTTGCGGGGTGATGAGCAGCCTTTCGGGAAGCTCGCGGCCCTCCGCAAGATGGCGGTACATATTTAGCAGCGCCATGCGGCTCTGCTTTTTCGGATTCTGGTATATCGTCGCCGTGACGACGCCGCTCCGGATATACTCCGAAAGCTGTGGAAACACGTCTGCACCTATAATCCTCAGTCCGGCCTCTCGCTCGCAAAACACCTCTATCGCGGCGCAGGAGTTTGCGCTTGTGAACGCAGCGCCGTCGCAGGGGTGGTTGTCGAGCAGATCCCGCGCCATGTCCGCAGCCAGCCGCGCATCGTCCTTTGTATCGTAAACGGCCTCCACGGTTAGCCCGCAGTCTGCGGCCTCTGCAAGAAAGCCCCGCAGGGTGGAAAGGTGGTGCTGCGTGCTCCGGTCGCCCGTAAACACGGCGACGCGCCCGCCGGGACAGAGCAGCGACAGCATTGAGCAGAGCAGTCTGCCCTTCAAATCCGTATCCACGCTGATGCTGGATATAGCGGACGGCCCGTCCGTTTCAAAGCAGACGTTGACGCAGGGGAGGCGTTTTTCCCCGAGCAGGGCCGCGGCCTGCCTCCGGATGGGGAAGGGAGAATAGCGGACAAGCCCGTCCACGCCCTCGTTTGCAAGTGAGCAGAGCCGCTCCGTTTCCTCGTCTGCGTCTGCGCACAGGCGGTAAAGCACCCGCGTCTTGAGGCTTTTGAGCTGCTCCTCTGCTTCGCGAAAGCCGCAAAGCAGCTCGGACGTGAACGCCTCCACCTTATTTGTGCAAACGACGCCTATCACAAGCTCCCTTCCGCGTATCCGGCTTGCCGCCAGGTTGGGGCTGTAGCCGGTTCTTTCGGCTATTTCCAGTATCCGCCGGCGCGTGTCGCCGTTTATCGGCGCGTCCTTTTGAAACGCACGGGTGACGGTGCGTGGGGAAACCCCGGCAAGCTGCGCGACGTCGTAGATGGTAACGCTCCTTGTATCGCCCATTGCGGCCTCCTTTTGTTGTTGCTATCGATGGCAACAGTATAACACACCGGACACATCGTGTCAAGCAAAAAATAAAAGAGGCGCGGGAGCGGAGTGCTCTCGCGCCGGGCTGATTTGCGCGGTCATTTATTCGTTTTGCGCGGGCGGCTGACGGTCAATATGGGGATATCGCGGGCGTTTATGACGTCCTCCTCTGTAAAGCGGGCGAAAAGTATCTCCCTCGCGGCGCGGCGGGAATAGTTCAGGTCGCTGTCGCAGCGTTCGCGGTCGTAGATGAGGTATATAATGCCGTCGCGACAGTCGGCGTCGGGATAGGATATTTCGTCGCGGCGGTCGATGCACAGGCGGTACTTCCAGGTTGCGCCGTCGTCCTCGGAGAGGGAGAGGGTCAGGTTGGTGCGCAGCGTGGGGTGGTCGTTGTTTATCAGCAGCACGCGTCCGGAGGGCAGCTTGGAGACGAAGAAGCGGGAATCGGGATTGACGATGCCGCTGCCAAGTCCGTCGGTCCGGGTCATGCCGTCGTCTGCGGATATGCTCTTGGCAAGCTCGCCGGTCACGGAGCGCGCGAGCATACGGATGCTGCCGTCGCTGCGCTGATACGCCATCGCCTCGTCAAAGTAGACGGGGAGCTTTTTTCCGCCGTAGCGCCGGGTGTAGGTCTTGCCGCAGTCGTCGGAGAAGCAGTAGCCGTAGCGGTCGGTAAGCTGGTCATAGCTGAAGTGGAGCTGGCGCCCGCTCGCAAGTATCAGCGGCTTGCAGTGGAGAAAGCCGGGATAAAGCAGCCGCGGAGCGGAAAAGAAGGGCGCCTCGGCGTCGGGATCGGAGCAGCTCATCGCCCATTCGGAGTGCGTGACGTCGTAGAAATCGCAGACGTCGCCGCGGAGCTCCACGTTGTTCTGCACCCAGAACAGGATTAGCCTGCCGTCCGGAGCAAGCCAGAGCTGCGGGTCGAGCGTGTGAACCTTGTCCTCGCGGCTGCTTGGGATGATCAGAAGCGGGCCGCTCCAGCTTTTGCCGCCGTCGTCGCTGTATTCCGGCAGGAGGTAGTTGTCGATGTGCGGCTCGCGGTCGCCGCCGGAATACCAGCCCGTAAATATTCTTCCGCCGCGCGTCACGGCGATGGTGGGAACGCCCTGATATTCGCGCGCGTCCTCATCATAGAGCGCGTCGAACGGGGGATAGAGTATCCTGTTTGCGCGTTGCCGAGCCTTTTCCATGGAAGCTGCTCCTTTCACGTCACTCTGCAAGGGGGCGCGGCAGCAGCGAATCGAAGCGGCTGTGCAGAGCCTTGCAGGAGTCCTTTAGCATGTTGATCTCGCTGCCGCATTATATCATATCCGCGCCGTTTTGCAGCGCGCAGTCGATCAGCCCGGCGGAGGAGGTGATGATTCCGCAGCGAACACCGTCTGTATGGCGTGCTTGACCGGCGCGTCGTCGCCGATGCAGTCAAGGTCGCAGGCAAGGTCATTCGGGCCGATGAAAACGCCGTCCACGTCCTCGACCGAGAGAATGTCCTCGATATTTTCGACGCCCTCACGGTTCTCGATCTGCGCGTAGACCTTCATTGCGGCGTTCGCAGCGCGCATATAGTCTCTCATCGGCGGCGGGTCATATAAGGTGTGCGCGCGGTTGCCGGAGACGCCGCGCTTCCCGGCTGTGGCGTATTTTGCGTGCTCGACAAGGCGGCGTATATCCTCGGCGCAGCCGGTCATCGGCAGCAGAAGGCCGGTCGCGCCCATGTCGGCAAGCCTTGTGACGTCGCGGGGGTCGTTGCAGGGCAGGCGAACGATGAGCCGCAGGCCGCATAGCCGCGCGACCATGATGCTCAACGAGAGAAACGCGTAATCGAACGCGCCATGCTCATTGTCGACGATGAGAAAATCGACGCCGCTGTTTTTGAGTATAACCGGGAGGTTGACGAAGCAGATCTCGCTGAGCATGACTCCGGTCTTGAAGCGGTCGCGGCGCTCGAGCAGGCGCAGGCCCGCCGCGCCGATATCGTCTCCGGCAAGCTTACAGCGTGTGCCGTGCGCCTTCAGCCTGCTGCTTACAGCGTCGAACACGAGCCTCGCGCCGCCACCGCCGGCTATAAGCCGCTCTCTCGGAGGGAGCAGCTCCGGCGCTTGGAATATCTCCTCTGCAAAGCCTTCGGCGTCGCGCCCGGACAGAAGCTCGCCGCCGCCGGTCAGCCCGGTTATCGTGAAAAGGCGGTCGCCGTTAAAATATGGGCGCTTTTCGGCGTGCGGGCAGAGGGCTCCGAGAGGGGCGAGCGTCGAGAGGTGCGACGCGGTGCCGGCGTTGAGCAGATATGCGTCGTCTCCGGCGCCGCTTCCAAGATAGCTGACCTGATAATCGCCCGCAGGGGCATAGATCGAGATATCGCGAAAGCGTCCGACCGGCGAGACGGAGCGTGTGAGCGCGGGTGGCGCGACGTTTGGCAGGAGCGAGGTGCGTTCAAGCGTTGCGGAGTTGAAAAAGCCTGTCGCGCAGCCGTCGGTGACGTGGGTGACGTTGCGTCCCGTCAGCCGGAACGCGATGTAGGAGCCGAGGGTGAACAGCTCGCAGTCCTCCGTGACGCGGCGGGTGAGAAGCTGCACCAGCGGAAGATTGCCGCGCGCGCCGGCGCCGCTTTCGTCAAGGGAATCCGCGCACAGGCCGGGCTTGCCGCTGCGGTCGCGCCATGATATATAGTTGCCGAAGCCACCGCCGCGGCGCAGGATGAAGCCGTGCATCTGTGCGCAGATGAAGCAGCGGGCGGGCGCAAGGCCGGCGGTGCGCTCGAATATCGCGCCCAGCAGGCCGTCGATATCGGAGAGCGCGACCTCGAAGCGCGTGCCGTCGTTTATCACCGGCTGCGGAAAGGGCAGACGCTCCTCAAGGAGCACGCCTGTCCGCGAGAGGACGAAATATTTGACATAGGTGCTTCCGAAATCAATGCAGAGAGTGTTCATATGCCGCCTCCGGCATGGGATATGCGCATATTATACTATGAGAAAATATAAATGTGAATATATAATATTGCCGAAAGTATTGATAATCCTGCTGCATTTGATATAATAGAAGCCAAAGGGAGGAGAGAGCATGGGCAGCGTATACATGCGCAGCGGGGACGTGCTGCTAAAGCATGCAAGAGGCGACAGGGATGTGTTCGGGCGGGAGTTTCATCAGTTTAACGAGATATTTTTCCTTGTGGGCGGCGCGGCGCGCTTCACGTCGGACAGGCTGATCGAGCGGATAACGCCGGGGACTCTGGTGCTTGTCCCCAAGGAGCGGTTCCACCAGTTCGAGCCGGAGGGCGGCGAAGAGGATTATCACCGGGTGGTGCTGCAATTTGAGCGCCCGGAGTGGCTTGGCGCGCTGACGGGCGAGGTGATGGACGGCGTGAGAGTGCTGCGAGAGCCGTCGCCGGAGACGCTCGCCATACTCAGGCGCTTCGAGACGCTCGACGCGTCCGTCTATTCCGAGGATGAGAAAAAGCTGCTGCTGCGCGCGCTGTTCGTGGAGCTCCTGCTGCGGCTCAAATACGGACGCGGCGACGCGGAGCCGGGCGGAGGAGAGCTCGACAGCGCGGTGGCGGAGATGCTTTTGTTTATCTCGGAGCACTATCTCGAAAGGATAACGATACGCTCCATCGCGGAGAGCCTCAGCTTTTCCGAGAGCTACGTTTCGCACCGCTTCAAGGAGGTCATGCGCATCCCGATATACGATTACATCCTGAAAAAGAAGCTGACGCACGCTTACGGGCTGATAAAATCGGGAACCCCGGCTGCGGAGGCAGCCGGGGTCTGCGGGTTTGCGGATTATTCGGGGTTTTACAAGGCGTATAGGAGATATTTCGGCGCGTCGCCGTCCGGAAGACAGCGGCTCAGCGCAGCACCGTATCGATAAGGCGGTCGAGGCCGTCCATCGTGCAGAGCGTCCCGGCAAGTCCGCGCAGCTTCGCCGCGCCGGGCATACCCTTGAGATACCATGCGACGTGCTTGCGCGCTTCGAGCATACCGACGCGGTCGCCCTTATAGCGGCAGAGCAGCTCGATGTGGCGGCGCATTATTCGCATCCTTTCCTCGAGCGCGGGATCGTCGGGGACGTCACGGCCCTCGACGGCGGCGGCTATCTGCGCGAACAGCCACGGGCGTCCGAGTGCTCCGCGTCCGACCATGACAAGATCGCAGCCAGTCTCGTCGTACATCGAGAGCGCCGTCTCGGGCGAAACGACGTCGCCGTTGCCGATCACCGGCACCGACACCGCCCGCTTGACCGCCGCTATCGTTGCGCGATCCACCGGCGGAGCGTACATCTGCGCGCGGGTGCGCCCGTGTACGGTTATCGCCGCCGCGCCGTTCTGCTCGCATATCCTTGCAAGCTCGACGGCGTTCAGGTGCTCGTCGTCCCAGCCGCGCCGCAGCTTCACGGTGACGGGGATATTCACCGCGTCCGCCACCGCGCGCACAATCCGCCCGGCCAGCTCCGGCGCGAGCATAAGAGAGCTTCCGCCGCCGTTTCCGGCGACCTTGGGCGCGGGGCAGCCCATGTTGATATCGAGTATGTCCGGCTTGTATTCAAGCGAGGAATAGGCGGCGCGCGCCATCGTTTCGGGGTCGGAGCCAAAGAGCTGTATCGCCATCGGGCGCTCACGCTCTGTGACCTCCAGCAGCTCGCCGGTCTTTTTGCTGCCCATCGTCAGCCCCTTGGAGCTGGCCATCTCGCCGACGAGGTAGCTGGCGCCGAACTCCTTGCAGATTTCGCGAAAGGCTCTGTCCGCAACGCCGGCCATCGGCGCAAGAGCGGCGGTGGGGTTGATTTGTACGTTTCCGATATACATATTATATAGCCGTCCTGTGTGCGGAATCCAAGGCTTGCCGTCCGGCTGCGATCAGGTCAGCATCATTGTGGTGGACAACAGAATGACGCTGAAAAAATAGAGCACGGCGAAGGTGATGACGATTATGAGGATGAGCTTGCGGTTGGTGCGTCCGGCGCGGGCGAGCGCGAAGCAGTATTCCTCGTCGTTGGCGGCGACGGGCTGCTCGCGGAGGGCGAGTATCCGGTTGCGCGCGTGGGAATAGTAGAGCCGGTTGGTATAAAGTCCGAGGAACACGCGGAGCCCGAACGCGAGAACGTTGAATACGTTTGCCATAATCGTGAGCTGCGGGGTCACGGTGATGCTGAACATCGGCTCGGAGATCATTCCAAGCTGAAGCAGCGTGTCCTGAATGGTGGACATATTGATGACGGAGGCCGGAATGGACAGCACGAGAAACGCCGCGAGTATCAGCAGGCCAAGGCCGTACATCTTGCGGTAGAGATAATAGAAATAGGTGAAGAAGAACGCGGAAAGATTGAGAAAGAAGGTGCGCTCCTTGTTGGCGAACGCCTTGAACTTCGGCAGGAAATAATAGGAGTTGACGCCCACGAACAGCACATAGTCGCGTGCAGAGACGTCGTCGAGCGTCTCGTCCGGGTCAAGTCCGCCGTAGGGTGTGGTGAATGGGTTAGGCGGAACCGGCGGGATGACGCCGAAGCCGGGGCCGCTTGAGCCGCTCGGAGCCTTTGGCGCGCCCTGCTCGGGGGAGCCGGGGGCTTTCCGTCGGCTGTAGGGGTTGAAGTCGTAGACATCCTGGCCGGACTGACGGTTTTCCTCCGTCTCAAAGCCTTCGAGCGGCGCGCCGCAGACGCTGCATCGCTCGTTCGTGCGGGGATTGAGCGTGCCGCAGCTTGGGCAGTGAAGCTCCGCTGCGGTGTTGCGCTGCTCCGGCTGCTCGGGAAGCTGCCAGGTTTTTCCGGAGCCGTGGCTGTTCTCGAACGCGCAGTGACCGGTCTGCATATAGCAGGCGCGGTGGTGCGGTGCGCCGCAGTCCGGGCAGACGACGATATCGTCGTTTTCGGAGAATTTTTCGTGACATACAGGGCAGGATATGCCGCTATATTTGAACATTGTCATACCACGCTTTCAAGAGAGTGTTTTGTGATGGATTATTTTGATTTTTCGACGAGCCCTTCGGCCTCGGCGCAAACGGCCTTGAGCGCGTTGCGGCCGTCTAATATCTCGATGGAGAAATTGAGCGTTTTTTTCTCGCCGGGGGCGATATATTTGATGGAGCCGTCGGCTATGGCGGCGTCGCGTCCGTCGGGGTACTGCATACATGGCTCGAGGCCGACGACGTACTCGGTCGCGCCGGTCTGCTTCCAGAGAGTGAAGTGGTCGAGCAGCGCGGCGTCGAAGCGCAGCACAAGCCCAAGCTCAAGCGCGTCGTTGTAGATGCAGGCGAAGGAGCGGTTATTTTCGTCCCGGGCGAGGGAGAGGTAGTAGCACATCTCAACGTAGCCGTCTATCGGCGGCTCGACGGTGCTCCACTTATCGGCGCCTCCGGCGGCGTGCTCATTGCGCGGCCTACAGCCGGTGCACGGGAGGACAAAGCGTGAGTGCTCCGAGAGCAGCGGATAACCCATATTGAAGTGATAGAGCATCATCAGCGTGGATTCGCGTGTGCCGGTGTTTTCGATATCGTCGGTGAAGTGTACGGCGTTTTCGCCGTAGGTGCAGGTGATTTTGCGGGTCAGGCGAAGGCTCTGGCCGAACAGCCGCGCCTCGCGCATTGTGCCCTTGAGCGTTACCGACGGCTCGCCGCTGTCGTCTACGTCGACGCAGACGTTTTCGGCGGGTGCGTTGCCTATTCGTCCGTGGAGGGGATAGGTCTCGCTGTCGGAGCGGGAGGGGTTGCCGGAGTTTTCGATGCCGCAGGTGGTGAGCAGCCCGGCGGCGAAGGAGCGCAGAAAATCGAGATCCTTGTCGCTGTAATACTCCGGTGCCACTATCCCGGCGGGCGCGAGGTAGGAGAGGTTGACGCCCTTATAGCTCATGCTCGTGAAGTCCATGCAGCGGTCCACGCCGACGGTGAAGCTGAGCCCGGCGCCGTTATTGACGTCAATGGCACGGCTGCCGCGCGCGCGTCCGGAGGTATATTCGTACTCCTTCACGCCGAAAAGCTGGGAGATGTGGCCGATATACTTTTTCTGCGACTGATAAGTCATGCTCGTCACTCCATAAAAGATTATTTTACTGAATTTTACATTATTATATCACAACGCCTCACAAAAGGGAAGAGAACGCGATAAAAGTTTACACCGGGTTTAATTGTGAGCAACGTCCGCCGCCGGGCAATGCCCGTGGATATAGTCGCGGTTCGGTCGTCCTCACGCTTCGCGTTGCGGGGACCTTACGTTATCGGTTTCGTTAACTTATTCCCGCGGCGGCGGGCGCGATTCTGGTTTTTCTTATGATGGACTTTTTCTTTCGCCTTTGGCGAGGGCGGGCAGCGCCCGCAGGCATATCCGCGGTTCGCGCCAAAGGCGCTTACGTTATCAAGTGCGCTGACTGGTTCGCGCGGAGTTGGGGTGATCTATCTTTTCTTATGATTGATTTTTTCTTTCGCCTATCGGCGAGGATGAGCTGCCATTTGACGTTGGGCTTGATTTCGTTTTTCTTCTTGTTGTTGACTTTGTCTTTCGCCTTTGGCGAGGATTGACTGCATTTTGGCGCTGGCTTGCCCTCATGCCGGGCAGGCACTTACTTTTACACGCATTTATGCGTGGGTGCGAATGGCGAAAGTAAGCAAAGGCGCACCAAAGAGAGAGGGGACACCCTTTCAGGCTGTTTCCCCTCTCTCTTTGGAAACACTCACCTCTTCCGCTGAACGCGGAGCGCCTCCGCGCTTTGCGCGTGGGCTTACGGATTCGATATCGTTAGGTGGCTCGCGCGGCGAAAGATAAAATTAACGCTCGCGCCGCGGGGATGGACGCTATGCAACAGTAAACATAAGAAACCGTCGCTTGCGCCGGTTTCGTCCGCGAATATATCTGCGGGCATTGCCCGCCGCGGTTCGCCTCCGCGCTTTGCGCGGTGGCTTACGTTAGCGAATGCGCTGACTGGTTCGCGCGGAGTTGGGTTGTTCTATCTTTTCTTATGGTTGACTTTTTCGTTCGCCTATCGGCGAGGAATAACTGCGCTTTGACGTTGGGCTTGATTTCGTTTTTCTTCTTGTTGTTGACTTTGTCTTTCGCCTTTGGCGAGGATTGACTGCGCTTTGGCGTTGGCTTGCCCTCATGCCGGGCGGGCACTTACTTTCGTTTTGCGACGAAAGTAAGCAAAGGCGCACCAAAGAGAGAGGGGACACCCTTTCAGGCTGTTTCCCCTCTCTCTTTGGAAACACTCACCTCTTCCGCTGAACGCGGAACGCCTCCGCGCTTTGCGCGGTGGCTTACGTTATCAAGTGCGCTGGCTGGCTCGCGCGGCGAAAGGTATAAATCCGTGCTCGCGCCGCGGGGATGGACGCTGTGCAACAGCAAACGTAAGAAACCGTCGCTTGCGCCGGTTTCGTCCGCGAATATATCTGCGGGCATTGCCCG
>CANNTZ010000052.1 GCA_947522735.1 uncultured Oscillospiraceae bacterium
CCCCTGCACCCGCGCGCTGACGGCGGAGGAGATAAACGGCAGCTACGAGCTGAACACCGGGCGCGTGATCGTCGAGACCTTTGAAGGGCTGGGGCTGGATCCAATATCCATGCCGGGCGTGCTCGTCCGTGAGCACGGGCCCTTCGCATGGGGCCGCGACGCCGCAGAGGCTGTGCACAACGCGGTCGTGCTCGAGGAGGTGGCGATGATGGGATTGATGACCGAGCTGACACCGGGCTTTTCCGGCAGCTCCATCCCCCAGACGCTGCTCGACCGGCACTATCTGCGCAAGCACGGCGCAAACGCCTATTACGGACAGAAAAACGCTTAAAGATAGAAAGGACAAAAAGATGGATCTGAACAATCTTGCAGGCAAGTGTGTCTGCGGCGAGACTCACGAGGTCGTCACGCGGCACATAGACACCGCCGCCGGCTCCTCCGAGCGTATGCCGCAGAAGCTGCGCGAGCAGGGCCTCACCCGTATCTGGATGGTGTGCGACACCAACACCTACGCCGCGGCGGGCGAGCATATTGAGGAGCTGCTGCGCGAGGACGGCATTTTCACCGGCAAAACGCTGCTAACCCAAGAGCACGTCATGGCGGACGAGCGCTCGGTGGAGCTGACCTTAGACTCCCTTGGCGAATGCGACGCGATGCTTGCCGTCGGCTCCGGCACGATTCACGATATCACCCGCTACGTTGCGTTCCAACGCAAGCTGCCCTTCGTCAGCTTCCCGACTGCGGCAAGCGTGGACGGCTTCGTCTCCGGTGTTGCGGCGATGGAGTTCGGCGGCGTCAAGGCGACAACCACCGCGAAAGCGCCGTCTATGCTGTTTGCAGAGCCGGAGATACTCAAAAATGCGCCCGCAGCGCTCACCTGTGCGGGCGTCGGCGACCTGCTCGGCAAATATACCAGCCTTGCCGACTGGCACATGTCCGCACTGCTCACCGGCGAGCGCTACTGCTCCCGCATCTCCGACATGCTCTACGAGGCGGTGGATATTGTGAGATCCTCCATCCCCGGCATCGCCGCGGGCGAGACCGACGCCTACCGCAAGCTGCTTGACGGATTAATCCTGTCCGGGCTTGCAATGCAGCTGTTCGGCAACTCCCGCCCCGCCTCCGCCAGCGAGCACCACATCTCTCACTTCTGGGAGATGGGCATGGTGGACGGCGTTGATCCGAACGCGCTGCACGGCGAAAAGGTGGGCATGAACGAGCTGCGCCTGCTCGAGCTCTACAGGAATACCGACCTTGACCGCCTGCTGCGGCAGCCGCTGCGCTTTCGCGATATCGAGGAGGACATACGCTTCGCCTATAAAAACGTCGCCGAAAGCATCATAAAGGACAACTCGCCGGACTGCACCCGCGCGCTCAAGCCGGAGCTGATCGAAAAGAATCTCGATGAGGTGAAAAGGATATACGCCTCCCTGCCCGACAGCGCCGAGCTGCGCGAGCTGATGGCGGGCATAGGCTGCACCGTGGACGCCGCAACGCTTGGCTGCGACGAGGAAACCATGGCTTACTGCATCGATTACGCCTGCTACATCCGCAACCGGCTGACGCTGATGAGGATGAGACGTGTGCTGCTGGCCGAGTGACGTACTGAAATATCCGTCGGCACCGAACGCATTTGCACCTCCCGGCATATACTGCCGTGGAGGTGTTTTTTATGAAGACCCTACGGCTTGGCTCCCGCGGACCTGACGTGGAGGCGGCACAGCTTGCTCTGACAAGGTCCGGATATCCTGTCGGCATCGACGGCCGCTTCGGCGAGAAGACCATGGCGGCGGCAGTAAGCTTTCAGCACGCGAACGCGCTCGAGCCGGACGGCATCATCGGCCCGGCAGGCTGGCGGAGACTGACGCCATATCTGCGAGGCTACACGACGCATATGGCGCAGCGGGGCGACACGTTCTATCTGCTCGCAAGGCGGTACGATACCTCGATTAGCGCAATATCGACCGCCAATCCGCAAACGGAGCCGGAGAATATCCCGGTGGGGATGACTCTTGTCATACCGTTCGCTTTCCCGCTCGTGCCGGAGAACGTCAGCCTAACATCCGAGCTGACCGGGCTTATCTGCGAGGGACTGCGCGCACGATATCCGTTCGTCGCGTCGGTCTCCTTCGGCGTTAGCACGCTTGGACGGCGGCTGCGGCTGCTGGTTATGGGCGAGGGAGGCACGGAGGTGTTCTACAATGCCGCTCACCACGCAAACGAATGGATAACGACGCCCGTGCTGCTGAAATTTGCGGAGCAGTACGCGTCGGCGTGCGCGGAGAACGGCAAAATATCCGGCTGCGGCGCGAGGGAGCTGTTCGCAAGGACAACGCTGTATCTTGCGCCGATGGTCAATCCCGACGGCGTCGATCTCGTGACCGGCGCTATAGCGGCGGGCGACGCAGGCTTTGACGGCGCAAGAAAGATTGCGGAATCCTTTCCGGATATCGCGTTCCCGTCCGGCTGGAAAGCGAATATCGCCGGAACCGATCTCAACCTCAACTACCCCGCAAGGTGGGAGCTGGCGCGCGAGATCAAGTACGCCCAAGGCTTCACAGGCCCCGCGCCGCGCGATTTTGTCGGCACATCGGCGCTCTCGGCTCGAGAGAGCCTTGCCGTCTGCGAGCTCACCCGCGCGCACGATTTTGCGCTGACGCTCTCCTATCACACGCAGGGCGAGCTTATATACTGGAAATTTCTCGACTATCTGCCGCCGCGCTCATTCGAGATCGGCCGCAGGATGAGCGAGGCGAGCGGCTATCTGCTTGAGGAAACGCCCTATGCCTCCGGCTTCGCGGGCTACAAGGACTGGTTTATACAGAGGTACAACCGCCCCGGCTACACCATAGAGGCGGGATTGGGGAAAAGCCCGCTGCCGCTCAGCCTGTTTGACCGAATATATCGCGACAACCTCGGCATCCTGACGCTGGGACTGGCGCTGGCGTGATATAATAATTGCACGCAACGTCATTTTTCGCATTGTTTTTCCGCGGAATTCGTGTTATAATCAGGAATGATATCAATTCCGGAAATGTGGTGTGCCAATGGTATTCAGCAGCCTGCTGTTTCTGTTCAAATTTCTCCCGGTGACGCTCGCCGTCTATTATATCGCGCCCAAAAAGCTCAAAAACCTCGTGCTGCTCGCGGCCAGCCTGATATTCTATTCCTGGGGCGAGCCGAAATACTTTCCGCTGATGATAGCGTGCATCCTCGTCAACTACCTCACCGCGCGCCTCATCGAACGGTTCCGCGGCAGGCGTGCCCTCGAGCGGCTGCTGCTCTGGCTCGCGGTCGTGTTCGACCTTGGGATGCTTATATTCTTCAAATATTCCGACTTCTTCATCTCCAACGTCAACGCCGTTTTCGGCACGGCGATACCGCTGCTCAAGCTGACGCTTCCGCTCGGCATCAGCTTTTACACCTTCCAGACTATGGCCTACACCATAGACGTCTACCGCGGCAAGGTGAAGGCGGAGCGCAACATCATCAATCTCGCGACCTTTGTCGTGCTGTTCCCGCAGTTGATAGCCGGTCCAATCGTGCTCTACGAGGATGTGGCGGCGGCGCTGCGCGAGCGCACCGTCACGCGGGACAGGCTTCTCGGGGGGATAAGGCTGTTCGTATTCGGTCTCGGCAAAAAGGTGCTGATCGCCAACAACGTCGGCGCGCTCTGGACGGAGGTCCGCAGCCTCGGCTTCGCCAACGTCTCGACGCCGCTTGCGTGGCTGGGAATAATCGCGTTCTCGCTTCAGATATACTTCGATTTCAGCGGCTATTCGCTCATGGCGATAGGGCTTGGCAATCTGCTTGGCTTCGACTTCCCGGCAAACTTCAACTTCCCTTATATCTCCAAAAGCTTCACAGAGTTCTGGCGGCGCTGGCACATGACCTTAGGCTCATGGTTCCGCGAATATGTCTACATCCCGCTCGGCGGCAACCGCAAGGGCTACGCGAGGATGCTGCTCAACACCCTAATAGTCTGGGCCGCGACCGGCTTCTGGCACGGCGCTAACTGGAATTTCATCCTTTGGGGGCTGCTGTTCGCGCTGCTCATCTCGATTGAGAAAAAATGGCTGATGAAATATATCGAAAAGGCAAGGATCTGGCCGCACATCTACGTCATATTCATCCTCATACTGAGCTGGGCGCTGTTCGATATCACCGACATGCCGAGTCTCGGCGTCTTTATGGGACGGCTGTTCAGCTTCACGGGCGGCGCGGACTGGATATACTATCTGCGCAACTACGCCGTCTCCATCGCCATAGCGGTGCTGTTCTGTCTGCCCCTTGTGCAGAGGCTCTACGACAGGCTCAGGCGCTTCTGGATAGCCGACGCGCTCATTCTTGGCGTCATCGTCTTTTTCAGCGTAGCCTATCTCGTCGATTCCACCTACAATCCGTTCCTCTATTTTCGCTTCTGATTCGGGAGGTGCAAAGCATTGCGTGAATTTTTTAAAAAAAATCACGACCTTATGATAGTTGTGCTGTTCGCGGCGTTTATTGCCGTGTTCTCGCTGCTGGACGTCATTTTGCCCGACCGCAAAAGCTCCGACCTTGAAAACCGCGACCTCGCACAGTTTCCGGAGTTCTCGTTCAGCCGCCTTATAAGCGGGCGCTTTTCGTCCGATTATGAAAACTATATCGGCGACCAGTTCATCCTCCGCAATTTCTGGATAGACATGAAGTCCCGCGCCGAAACGCTGCTCGGAAAGACGGAGAACAACGGTATAGTCTACGGAAAAGACGGCTATATGTTTGAAAAATATCGCTCCGCCGACGAGCGCCGCATGATGAACAACCTGAATTTTGTCAACCGCTTCTGCGAACGCTACGGCGTGCACACCACGCTTGCCATCGTGCCAAATTCCTATATGATACTTTCGGACAAGCTGCCTGTCGGGCTTGAGAATCTTGACCAGACGCCGTATATCGAAAAGGCATACTCGGCGCTTGAGAGCGCGGAC
The DNA here is from genome assembly GCA_947522735.1 of uncultured Oscillospiraceae bacterium. Lineage (GTDB taxonomy): Bacteria > Bacillota > Clostridia > Oscillospirales > Ruminococcaceae > SIG526. The sequence goes on from CANNTZ010000052.1 coordinate 4,968, forward strand.
GGACTTTGGCTGAACGACGCGCTCGCCGCACATTCCGACGAATATATCTACTACCGCACCGATCATCACTACACCACCTACGGCGCGTATCTCGTCTACTGCGAATATATGCGCAGCATCGGGCGGGAGCCGGTGGCGCTCGACACGCTGACCGCTCACGAGGTTGAGGGCTTTTACGGCACCCACTATTCCAAGACGAAGCTCTACAACGCCGTTCCGGACACGATAACCTGGTACGAGCTCCCGGACAGAAGCGTGACCATTGACGGCGAGCCTGTAAACGGCCTTTACGACCTTGAAAGGTTTGGCGAGCGGGACAAATACGCCGCTTTCCTGCACGGCAACCACAGCCTGACCGTCATCCGCTCTAATCACGAGAGCGAAAGCCCGTCGCGCATCCTGCTGATAAAGGATTCCTTCGGCAACGAGCTTGCGCCGCTGCTCGCCTGCTCATTTGACGAGGTGTATATAGTCGATCCCCGCTATCCGAACGTTCCTGTGTCATCGTTCATGGAGGAGGTCGATTTCGACGAGGTGCTGATACTCTATAACTTCATGAACTTCGCCTCGGACACAAATGTCATAAATATCACCAGATAGAGGAGTGTATAATATGAACTTCAACGCACCAACTGCCTCAAATTCCGCCGCGATACTCGAAAAGCTCAACATAAAGCCGGGAAAGCTCGACCTCGTGGTGGACACCGACGCCTTCAACGAGATTGACGACCAGTTTGCGATAGCCTACGCGCTGCGCTCTCCGGAGCGGATAAACCTCTGCGCGCTCTACGCCGCCCCCTTCTTCAACAGCCTCTCGAGCTCCCCGGCCGACGGCATGGAGAAGAGCTATCACGAGATACGCCGCGTGCTCGAACGGATGCACGACCCGCGCGCGAGCGACGAGAGCTTTGTCCTTCGCGGCTCGGAAGGCTATCTGCCGGACGGCGACACCCCGGTTGAGAGCGACGCCGCGCGCGACCTTGTAAGGCGCGCCCTCGCGGCCAAGGACGTGCTGTATGTCGCCGCCATCGGCGCGATAACCAACGTTGCCTCGGCGATACTCATGGAGCCTAAGATCGTCGATAAGCTCGTTCTGATCTGGCTTGGCGGGCACGCACCCGGCTGGTCAAGCACGAAGGAGTTCAATCTCAAGCAGGATATCCACGCAGCGCGCGTCGTGCTGGACAGCGGCGTGCCGCTTGTGCTCATCCCCTGCTGCGGCGTCGCCGACCGCCTGACGCTGAGCGTCCCGGAGCTGGAGCGTTGGCTGGACGGCAAGAACGCGCTCGGCACCTATCTGACCGAAAACGTGCGCCGCGCCCTTGCAGACGATCCCGGAGATTTCCCCGGAGCCGCGCGCGTCATCTGGGATATCTCCGCCATCGCGTACATAATAAACCCCGATTGGCTCCCTGCCGATATCATTCCCAGCCCGTTGCTGACCGACAACGTCACGTGGAGCTTCGACCACAACCGCCACCTTATCAAGACGGTGCGCTGGATTAACCGCTGCGGCGTTTTCCGCGACCTGTTTGAGAAGCTCGCGAGATAACCTGCGTTGACACGGCACATATATTAAGGAGGTCTGCCCCTATGACCGAACCGCTTGAAAGAATGGACGAATTTTTCGCTGCGCGCCTCAAGGGCTACGACGAGCACATGCTCAATGACGTCGAGGGCTGCCGCGACGGCTACGGCGTCATGGCAGCGCTGCTCCCAAGCGGCGTCAAGACGCTACTCGACCTTGGCTGCGGCACGGGGCTGGAGCTGGATCGCATCTTCGAGCGCCTGCCGGACGTCTCCGTCACCGGCGTAGATCTCTCGGAGGCAATGCTCGAACGACTGCGTGAAAAGCACCCGGACAAGCGCATGAAGCTCGTCTGCCAAAGCTACGTCGGGATGGATTTTGGCCATAGCCGCTTTGACGCGGCGGTCTCCTTCCAGTCGCTGCATCACCTTGGCCATGCGCAAAAGACCGACGTCTACCGCAGTGTCTATGCCGCGCTGCGCCCCGGCGGCATCTATATCGAGGGCGACTACATGGTGCTGACTCAATCCGAGGAGGACGAGCTGTTTGCCGAGAGCGCGCGACTGCGCCATCTGCAAAATATAGCGCCCGGCGAGCTCTACCACTTCGACACGCCCTGCACCGTTCACAACCAGATACATATGCTGCGCAAGGCGGGCTTCGGCGAGGTGCGCGAGGTGCGGCGCGAGGGAAACACCAGCATCCTCCTTGCCCGCAAGCTGCCGCGCATCGTCTCGGTTCGGCACGAGCCGGGATACGCCGCGCGCGCCGTAGATTACTTTCCGGACAAGTTCGGCGTTGCGCGCGAAATATACGACGACTGCATCGCCAACAGCCTCGCCTCGCCCTCTCCGCTGCCGCAGTGGTACCTTATGACCGACGACGAGGACAACATAATCGGCGGCGCGGGCATAATCACCAACGACTTTGTCAGCCGTATGGATCTCGGCCCCTATCTCTGCGCCCTCTTCATCGAGCCGGAATGGCGCTGCCGCGGGCTTGCCGGGCTGCTGATTGAGCATCTTGAAAGAGACGCCGCTGAGCTTGGCTTCGAGCGGCTGTATCTCTGCACCGACCACATGAGCTTCTACGAGCGCTACGGCTGGCGCTGCATCGGCGTCGGCCATCACCCGTGGGGCGAAGCCTCGCGGATATACGTCTCGCCAAGGCTTGACGGCGAAAAATAAAATACCGCAAAAAACAGCCCGGACGGCGCATCAAATTGAACCGTCCGGGCTGCTTTTGTATGGCTATTTTTCTGTAAAGCGGGCCTTGTAGCGGATGACATCCGTTCCGTTATGGTTGGAGAGTATCGAAAATTCGTCTCCGGGAATGACGTTCGGCTGCCCCTGCGCGCCGTCCCGAACCATCGCGAGATAGTGGTTGCCAAAGGGCGCTCCCCCATACTCCACGCCGCGCGGCTCCGACCAATCGAGCAGATTGCCGCTTGTGCGCACCGCCATTATATCGTCCACCAGCTTTTCACCGCCCGGCGTCACGCTCGACGAGGTCATTACATATATCCCGTATTTTTCGGCATGGACCACGCGCGGGTGCCATGCGTTGAGCACAATCGGCGTCTCCCGGCCCATCGTGCCCGATTCGCAGAAGCTGCCGTCGTAATATTTGACAAAGCCGCCGAACATGCCGTCGGAGCGCTTGCGTGCACGCGCGGCGTAGACATGACAGCCGTTCCATGCGACGCGCGCCATATCAAAGTGGATGATGTTATAGAAGATATACATGTATTCGCCGTTCGGCTCGACATACAGGGAGAAATCGCCACTGCCAAGCGTGATATCGCCGAAGCGCTGGCCGGGCGCGGCCCCTGCTCCGGGGACGTAGCGCTCGGTGAAGCAGGGCTGTTCGGCGGTCAACACCCAGTGGTCAAAGCTCCACGTGCGCCCCTCGTCGTCGGAGTGCATCAGCCCGACGTGGCGGAAATCCGAATCGCCGCGCGGCGTCTCACAGGGACCGAACGCGTCGTAGGCGGTGCCCCTGCCGCTCCAGCCGGTTTCGTTGTGAAAAAGGCAGAAGAAGCGGTGGGTGCTCGGGCAGATATACAGCCCGAACGGCCAGATGCTGCCCCGTGCGCGCACGCCCTCGGGATAACGGACGCCGTCGAAGGCGTATTCGGCACTGCCGACACAGAAGTTCAGCTCGACGTCGTATAGCTTCTTCATATCGTCAAGGCAGGTTCCGGCGAAAACGCCGACCGCCCCCACATGCGAGTGTCCGCTCATCGCCCACAGCCTGCCCGCCGCGTCGCGATACATCGGCGTGGTACCGTCCTGATAGTTGTTGTTTGCGGCGCAGAAGGGTGTGGCGCAGCGCTCGCCGATGGCTATTCCGTGCGTATCAAAGAAGCCTGTCATCCCTGAAGCCTCCTTTTCGGTTCATATATTCTGTTCGATAAGCTCGTTTATCCGCTCGCGCTTGGAGAGCAGCCAGCAATCGCAGCGCGGGCCGTTGTCGAAGCGCAGCGGCTCGTCAAGCCCCTCGTCGATGAGCGCGACGACCTTTTCGCGGCCTATCAGCGTTTCAAGCAGTTGGCAGGCGCGCATGTCCTCGAGCGCGTCGTAGAACACCTTGAAGCGCAGCGAGATGAGCGGCTGGCCGTCTGGGCCGGGATAGACGACGAACGGGTCGCCGGAGGGCCATGCACTTCCGCCGTCGGTCGTGCGGAACGGGTCGATCAGCCCGCGCGACTGGCGCGCATACCAGAAATTATAGCCCCACTGTAGGAAGCCGGAGATATCGTATTTGTAGAGCTGAAGCCCGAGGATGCGGTTGCGGCGTGAGGGCATGGCGAAGAAGCGGTTGGATACGCCGATATACTGTCCGCAGCAGTAGTAGCACCAGCGCTCGGAAATATCTCTGTCCATGAACGGCTGGATATGGCTGGTCGCCGGGACGGGTATCCGGACAAGCCCCTCGTCGTAGAATTTGACGCTGGAGAGCGCGTCGATGACCTTGAAGCCCGCAAACAGCTCGTGCGTGAGCATCGCCGCGCGGCGATACTGCTCAATCACCTCGTCGGACGGCTCGTCGGAGACGTGGAAGTAGCACTCCTCGCGGATGCCAAGGCGGTCGATTTCGGAAATGAGCCTTGGCGCGAGGGCGCGCAGGAATCCGGTGTATTCCTCACCCGCAGCGTCGGTCTCCCAGCCGAAGATGCGCTTGTACTCGCCGTCTACCGTCGCCATGATCTTGGGCGCGTGGGCGGCGCCCCATTGAGTGAAAAGATGTGATATCTCGAAATATTTCATGCCGCTCGCGTGGGCAAGCTCTACGTAGCGGTCAAATTTCTCAAAGCCGAAGCTGTACGCTCCGTTGCTGCGGACGACGTCGATGAGCTGCACGGTCGGACGCTCACCTCCGACGTCGGTATCGAGCGGCGGGGTGAAGATCGGGGTGAGGATGGCGTTGACGCCGTGACGAGAGGCGGCCTTCATGAAGCGGCCCGTCAGAGTCCAGTGCTCCTCGCTGAAAACGGGTACCCTGTAGTAGGACGCGATGCAGTCGCAGTGGAACCAGTTGATGCTGCGCAGCGTCTGCTCCGGCAGAACGGCGTTGACGACCTTAACGCTGACGGCGGTCTCGCCAAGCGCCGCGCCATGCTCGCTGATGGCAAAGGTCAGTTTAAATTCGCCCGCCTTAGCGTCCGCGGGAACGTCCAGCTCCACCCAGAACACCCGCCAGCGCATCGGCGGTATCGGCACATAGCTTTTGCCGGGCTTAACGGGACGGAGCAGCTCCGGGAAAAGTCCCGGCTTATCGGTGATGATATCGTCGTCGTGATCGAGAAAGGCGGGATGATCCGACGGAAGCTCCTCCACAACCGATATGGAGCAGTAATCGGCGAGCTCCGACGTTATCCCGACGGTGGCATCGTAAAAATATCCGCCGCGCGGGGTATCCGGCTCGTTCCAGACGGCGACCTGAAACGACGAGCGCTCTCCCTTGAGCATGGAAAAAGCCTTATACTCGCGCGGAGCGTATCCGCCGTCGGCGGCAAATATCTTCTCAAGCGGGCTTACCGGTATGATTTTAAGCATTTGCAGATTCCTCCGTTTTGTTTGGTTGTGCACTTTTATTATACCGTGATGTCAATTGATTGTAAAGTGTCGGTTTTTCAGGATTTGGGCTTTAATCTTCAGCAAATCTATAGTATAATAATATAACGGAAAACAGAAAGTAAATTTTAGAGCGGAGGATAATATGGTTAGATTTTTGCGCAGAGAGCATCTCAACTTTGGCGAGTGCCTGATAATGGAGAACGAATTTGCCCAGCTCATCGTGACGCTGGACGTCGGCCCGCGTATCGTTTCGTACAGGCTGACCGGCGGAGAGAACATCCTTTTTAGCGACGTGGACCGCGTGATGACCCACGAGAGCGCCGAGCTGCGCGCCGAGGCGGGCGAGCTTGGGCGCTGGGTGATGTACGGCGGGCACCGCTTCTGGACCTCCCCGGAGGACATGTACCTGACCTATGACCCGGACAACCGCCCCTACGACGCGGAGCTGGACGAGAGCGCCGGGTGCGCCGTGCTTAAAACGCCCACACGCCGCGCGACCGGCTTTCGCAAAACGCTCAGGGTGACGCTTGCGCAGGACAGCGCCCGAGTTACCGTCGAGCACATACTCACGAACGATTCGGATGAGACGAGGAACGTCGCTCTTTGGGGCGTGACGGCGCTCGACGCGGGCGGCGTGGAGCTTATCCCGCTGCCGGTCAACGACACTCCGGAGATATGGCCGCGTCAGCTTGTCGCGCTGTGGCACGGCTCGGCGATGAACGACCCAAGGCTGCAATGGAAGCGCGACTGCGTCGTGCTGACCCAGGATCGCGGCTGCGCGGACAGCTTCAAGCTCGGCGCCTGCGTCGAGGACGGCTGGGCGGGCTGCTTCACCAAGGGCACGCTGCTGCTCCTCCGCGTCCCGTTCGATCCCGCCGCGACCTATTCCGACCGCGGCTGCAACTACGAGACCTACACCAACCCGCACCTGACCGAGATGGAGACGCTCGGCGAGCTTGCGCCGCTCGCGCCCGGCGAGAGCCGCTCCCACACCGAGGTGTGGAGCCTTGTTCCGTTTGAAAAAATCCCCAATCTCGACGAGCGATACACCCTCGAAACGCTTGGCCGCCTCGCGCGGGAGCTGCTTGGCTGAGGCCGACAGCACACTATATACGGCTTCAGGCTGCGATTTCCCCGCTCGCCATTATAAAAGTGCAGCAAGGCAACAGCCGCCAAAAAGCGAAGCTGCACCGCGCCCGGCTCTTATTAGAGCAAGCACAAGCCAACGGAAATCCTAATAGCTGCTGCGCTCCAGCCACAAAAGGACAGGCGTTATGATGCCGGGAAAGCCGTAGTCTGTTTCAAATTCCGCAAGCAGACGAATCACAAAAGGCGACACTCACAGTATGAGTGCCGCCTTTAATGCTTTGATATAACGCCGCAAAAAATATGGCTGTATGATTTTATGGCTCCCATCCGAACGCTGCGGAAGCCACGGGTGGCCATTGACAGCGGAAGAAATCCCTATCGGGTACTTTACCGGCACGGTTTGAACGCATTGATCAACCCCACATGGAGCAGAGTGAGACATATCCTCGGAGCAGTCATGGTATCTATGCGAAAAGCAGCTTTGCCTACGCTACCCTCTCCGCCGCTTTGTGTCGTCATAAATACCTGCCGGTGATGCTGTTTTTGTTTTCCTTTATCTCCTGCGGCGTTCCGCTGGCGATGATCCGTCCGCCCGCATCCCCGCCGCCCGGCCCCATGTCGATGATGTAATCTGCGTTGCAGATGACATCCAGATCATGCTCAATGACGACAACGGTTGCGCCGTGATCCAGAAGTGCCTGAAAGACACCCAGCAGAACCCGCACGTCCAGCGGATGCAGACCGATGGATGGCTCATCAAAGACGAACACAGAATCCTCCTGTGTTTTGCCGATCTCGCTGGCCAGCTTCAGCCGCTGCGCCTCACCGCCAGACAGTCCGGGCGTTTCCTCGCCCAGCGTCAGGTAGCCCAGTCCCAGTTGCTTGAGAACGTCCAGCTTCTGGCTGACACTTTTCATATCCCTGCCGAAGTCGATGGCGGTGTTCACATCCATGGCCATCAGCTCCGGCAAGGAGATGCTTGTGCCGCTTTTATTGGTGAGCTTCACAGCATAGGCCGCCTTGCCGTAGCGGGAGCCTCTGCAATCCGGGCAGGGAATGTCTACATCCGGCAGAAATTGGACATCCAAGCTGACAACGCCGGTTCCGTCGCAGCCGGGGCAGCGAAGCGAGCCGGTGTTGTAGGAAAAATCCCCGGCCTTGTAGCCACGGGCTTTGGCATCGGGCGATTTCGCATAGAGCTTGCGCAGCTCGTCATGGACGCCCGCATAGGTCGCCACGGTGGAGCGGACATTTATGCCGATGGGCGTGGCGTCGATGAGCTTGACGTGTGCAATGCCCTCGGCATCGACTGCGCGGATGTGCGCGGGCAGTGCGCCTCCGCTGATCTTCGCCTCCAGCGCGGGAATCAGGCTTTCCAGCACCATGGTGGTCTTGCCGGAGCCGGACACCCCGGTGACGACCGTGAGCCGTCCCTTGGGGATATCCGCCTCCAAGGGCTTTACCGTATGGATTTGATCCGTAGACAGATGGATTGTGCCGTTTTCAAACAGGTTTTCCTTTTCAGCACAGGTGCGCAGCTTGGTTTCGGCCGTGCCGGAGAGAAACGGCCCGATCCGGGAAGCGGGGTCTGCTTCGATGGCGGGAATATCGCCCTGCGCAATGACATAACCGCCCTTTGCGCCGGCCTCCGGCCCCATTTCTATGATCCAGTCGGTCTCCTTCAAAATCTGCGTATCGTGATCGACCAGAATGACGGAGTTTCCGTCGGCGACCAAATCGTGCATCACACCGGTGAGCCCCACAATGTTGGAGGGATGCAGGCCGATGGAGGGCTCGTCCAGCACATAGAGAACGCCGGTGGTGCGGTTGCGCACAGCGCGGGCAAGCTGCATCCTCTGGCGCTCGCCGGTGGAGAGCGTGGAAGCCGAGCGGTCAAGCGTCAGATAGCCGAGGCCCAAGTCCACCAGCCGCTTCGCGGTGCTTTGAAAGGCCTCGCAGATGCTCTCCGCCATCGGGCGCATCTCCTCCGGCAGGCTTTCCGGCACACCTCGCACCCAACCGACCAAGTCGGAAAGCGTCATGGCACAGGCTTCGTCCAGCGAAATGCCCCGCAGCTTCGGCGCGCGGGCAGCGGCGGACAGGCGCGTGCCGTGACAGTCCGGGCAAGCCTCCTCCTTCAGGAACTTCTCCACCCGCTTCATGCCCTTTTCATCCTTGACCTTGGCAAGGGCATTTTCCACGGTATATACGGCATTGAAATAGGTGAAGTCCAGCTCTCCCGCCTGATTGGAGTTCTTGTTGTGGTAGAAAATGTGCTTTTTCTCAGCAGGGCCATGGAACACTATCTCTTTTTCCCGCTCGGTCAGCTCCCGGAACGGCACATCCGTGCGCACGCCCATCTCCCGGCAAATGTCCGTCATCAGCGACCACATCAGGCTGTTCCATGGGGCAACGGCCCCTTCATCGATGGTCAGTGAGTCGTCCGGCACCAGCGTATCCGGATTAACGGTGCGGACAATGCCGGTGCCGCCGCACTTCTGACAGGCTCCCTGAGAGTTGAAGGCCAGCTCCTCCGCCGACGGCGCATAGAAATGCACGCCGCACTCCGGGCAGACAAGCTCTTTCCCTGCGGCCACCAGCAGCGACGGTTGCAGATAATGTCCGTTGGGGCAGCGGTGGCTGGCAAGGCGGGAATACGTCAGGCGCAGACTGTTGAGCAGCTCCGTTCCGGTGCCGAAGGTGCTGCGGATGCCCGGCACACCGGGCCGCTGATGCAACGCCAGCGCCGCCGGGACATATAAAACCTCATCCACACCGGCCTTGGACGCCTGCGTCATGCGGCGGCGGGTATAAGTGGAGAGCGCCTCGAGATAGCGTCGGGAGCCCTCGGCGTACAGCACGCCCAATGCAAGCGATGACTTGCCGGAGCCTGACACGCCCGCAATGCCCACGATTTTTCCAAGCGGAATATCCACATCGATGTTCTTCAGGTTGTGGACCTTTGCTCCGCGAATCAGCATTTTATCAATCATTACTCTGTTGCTCCATATCTGTTTTTCTACCTCGCGCTTCCGGAACCCTATTCAGTTGCCGGCAAATCTCCCTAAGCCGCTCCGCCGTCCGGAAAAGCCGCATGCCTTGCGGAGCCTAATCTGACCGAATACCTTCGATATTTCCGCAATCAACGCAGGCATCGCAAAGCGCCTTTAGGCGCCCGCGCTTGAGCCTCCTTTCATCGCACAGCGGAGCAAATCCGGCAACCCGTGTCCCCGCCCTCAGGCGACCTGTCGCCCTTTTTCCCTCCGCATTTGCTGCAACCGGTTTCCATTGTGCTGTCGCCTCGGAATCAAGTGATTCAACGCTCATAATTGATATTATTTGCGTTTTCCTGCTTCATTGCCGGGCTCCGGCCGATATGCGCGCCTCTCCACATACATCATCATGCGGTTATACACTACCACATAGAAAAGCACAGCAAGCATACCGCCAATCGCGCCCAAAAGCGGAAATATGTCGCTACCGCGTGTTTTTAACGCTATCAATATCATAAGACCTATCCACGCCGCGACGCACAGCGCGATAGTCGCAATATGTCCACGCAGCCATTTTTTCTTAAAGAACGCTATCTTTTCTTTCAGCGTAAAGGTGCTGTTATTCAGTGCCGTAGCAAGATTGCTGTCGGCGGCCTCCCTGAATTCCTCCGTGGCAAGCCGTTCCCCGCTTATAAGCTCGTTGATGCTTACGCCGAATTCCTTTGAAAGCAGCGACAGCATTTCAACATCGGGCATATAGTTGCCGTTCTCCCAACGGGAAACGGTTTTGTTCGTAACACCGAGCGCCTCTCCGAGCCGCTCCTGCGTCAAACCTTTCTCTTTTCGCAGGGCGGCTATAAATTTTCCTGTTTTCATTTGATCCATTTTTGTATACCTCCGAGGAAAAGTATAGCACTCTTTTTGTAAAAATTCTTCCCCACAAACAGCGAATGTGTTACCCACAAGCGGTGAAATACGTTTTTCGTGTCGCCATACAGCATTACATCAGTATATCCGTCGATTCTCAGTCCAATATAATGCCCTTTTTCCTGCCGGCTTTCGTTCTTGGATATTCCCTGATACGGGTGACATAATCAAAGTTGACGATTTCCGATTCGCCCGTCTTCTTCTCAATGACCATACCGCCGTCATCGACCTCTGTTATCACGCCCTGCACGCTGACGTCATTGGAGGTGATTGTATAGATGATGCACTCTTTTCCGATAAACCGTTTTGCCAACTCTTTCATAACATTATTCTCCTTGTTCTGTTTTTTCCGATTCAAAATATGTCTGATTGCCGCCAGTCTCCTTCGCCGTGTTATCCGTGGGATAACCACAAGAAGGAGCAGGGCAAGCAAAATGAGGTAAAGACTGTCCATGTTCTCATCCCTCCCGCTTTGCCGTAAGCCGGTTTATGCTCAGGAGCTTTTGTCCCCGGCTCCGGAATATCGTATTGCCTCCTTACAGTAGCGCCGGCAGTCCGACAACCCAGACAAGGCACACCGTAAGCGAGGGCAAGCATCCCATATCGAGCGCAAGCGCACAAAGCCTAAATGAAATGCCCTCATTTGTTTTCATACGCTTATTTCGCAAGTCCATCTCCGCAAAGAGATGCCGCCGACTTCTATTTTATCTCGTATAAAAAATCTGCTTCGGTCCCGTATCACGCATGAGAGTATCGGGCGAACGGAATCGGAAAAGATACAACAACGCATCATAGAGGTCGCCCACACATCCGCCGATGTGTACGGCAAGAAGCACTGCGCAGAAAAGCTTATCCCCTGCGTTTGCACAGAGAAACGCAGGAATGAGAAAGACGGGAGTAAATATCACAAAAGGAGCAAGAAGCGCAATCAGCGCCGTTTTTCTGTAGACATAGATATCGGGCACGCCGCAGTACGCTACGGAAAGCGTAAAGCCGAAGGTGAGCCTTCTTCCTGTAGTCAGCTTGTATGCGGCGCCGTGGATAAGCTCGTGCAGCACGACATACAAAAGCATAGCAGCAAGAAAAATCAGGCTGCGCAAAAAGTCGTGATTTTCAAAGAAATTCTTCGGCTTGATGATAACCCATGCAACGGCAATAACTGCTGCCATAACGGCGAGACAGACAAGATTCATAACGAGCATTGTACTGCCTTTTTTCGCATCGAGCGCATAAGCTTCCCGGTATTCCTCGGGAAGCTCTTCTTCATAAGCTTTTTTCATAACGGTTCTCCCTTTCCCCAAGCTCCGTTCCGCCGTAAGCCGGTTTATGCTCAGGAGATTTTATTTCCGGCTTTGGAATAGCGCCTTGCTTCCTTAAAGTACACCGACATATTGACAATCCAGACAAGGCACACCGTAAGCGAGGGCAAAAAACCTATGCCGAATATGGGCGCGCAAATGGCAAGTATGATGGATAAAACCGTACAGACGATATTTGTTGCGGAATATGCTTTGAACGCACACTTGCCAATCAAAATTTTCTCGGCTTCATCGCATTCGTCCATCCACTTTTTTTGGAATCTCATATCATAGACGGACGCTTTCTTTTCGGGATTCATTTTTTTAACGGTATCCACGCATTTTTGCTGAAAGACGATTGCTTCAATCATTATAATCAAAAAAGCGGCAACACCGATGAAAAACACAACGGTTCTTTTTTGGTCGTCGAATATTGCAAGCCCACCGGAATAAGATGCCGCAATCAAAAAATAGGCGACGATAAGAGCTGCGCCTGTAATCCAAATCACAGCAGACAGCTTTCTGTCAATTGCGTTCGAGGTATCCTCTTCCTCGCCATCCCACGCACCGAGCAGTTTCTTTGCACCTCTATAAATCGGAATGCAGACCACAGGCACGATGGCCGCTATCGCAACCATCAGCCACGGGGCAATGTGCGTTCCAAAGAACGCTCCCGCTTCTTTCATAATGCCGACCAATTTATCCGTCCCGCCCTTTGCCGCACCATAACCGGAATAATAACCGATTACGCCGCCGATAAT
>CANNTZ010000053.1 GCA_947522735.1 uncultured Oscillospiraceae bacterium
GCCGACTGGTTCGCGCGGAGTTGGGTTGATATATCTTTTCTTATGGTTGGTTTTGTCTTTCGCCTATCGGCGAGGATAAACTGCGCTTTGGCGCAGGCTTGCGCTCATGCCGCGCGGGCACTTACTTTTACACGCATTTATGCGTGGGTATGCATGACGAAAGTAAGCAAAGGCGCACCAAGGAAAGAGAAGAAAACCGTTCGGGCGGTTTTCTTCTCTCCCCTTGGATCTCCTCTCATCTTTCGACCGGACGCGATTCGCCTCCGCGCTTCGCGCGGTGGCTTACGGATTCGATATCGTTAGCTGGTTCCCGCGGCGAAAGGTATAAATCCGTGCCCGCGCCGCGGGGATTAACGCTGTGCAACAGCAAACGTAAGAAACCGCCGCTTGCGCCGGTTTCGTCCGCGAATATATCTGCGGGCATTGCCCGCCGCGGAGCGCGCCAAAGGCGCTTACGTTATCGGGTGCGCCGACTGGCTCGCGCGGAGTTGGGGTGTTCTATCTTTTCTTACGGTTGGCTTTGTCTTTCGCCTATCGGCGAGGGCGGGCAGCGCCCGCAGGCATAGCCGCGGATCGCGCCAAAGGCGCTTACGTTATCTAGTGCGCCGACTGGCTCGCGCGGAGTTGGGGTGTTCTATCTTTTCTTATGGTTGACTTTTTCTTTCGCCTGTCGGCGAGGGCGAGCAGCGCCCGCAGGCATAGCCGCGGATCGCGCCAAAGGCGCTTACGTTATCGGGTGCGCCGACTGGCTCGCGCGGAGTTGGGGTGTTCTATCTTTTCTTATGGTTGGTTTTGTCTTTCGCCTTTGGCGAGGATTGACTGTGCTTTGGCGCTAACTTGCCCTCGTGCCGGGCGGGCACCTACTTTCGTTTCACGACGAAAGTAGGCAAAGGCGTGCCAAGGAAAGAGAAGAAAACCGTTCGGGCGGTTTTCTTCTCTCCCCTTGGATCTCCTCTCATCTTTCGACCGGACGCGATTCGCCTCCGCGCTTCGCGCGGTGGCTTACGTTATTGAGTGCGCTGGCTGGCTCGCGCGGAGTTGGGGTTATCTATCTTTTCTTATGGTTGACTTTTTCTTTCGCCTGTCGGCGAGGGCGGGCAAGCGCCCGCAGGCATATCCGCGGATCGCGCCAAAGGCGCTTACGCTATCCAATGCGCTGACTGGTTCCCGCGGCGAAAGGTATAAATCCGTGCCCGCGCCGCGGGGATTAACGCTGTGCAACAGCAAACGTAAGAAACCGCCGCTTGCGCCGGTTTCGTCCGCGAATATATCTGCGGGCATTGCCCGCCGCGGATCGCGCCAAAGGCGCTTACGCTATCGGGTGCACCGACTGGCTCGCGCGGAGTTGGGGTGTTCTGTTTTTTCTTATGGTTGGCTTTTGCTTTCACTTTTGGCGCCAACCGGTCATTGTCCGGAGGAGAAAAAGAGAGCCACTGTGCCGGGGCCGACATGCGAGCCAGTGACAGGCTCGTAACACACCGTCAGACAGTTGCCGGAGCAGCCGCGTCGGCGCAGCTCGCCGAGCAGGAACTCCGCGCCCTCCTCATCATCCGCATGGGCAATGCCGATGCGCGCGCCCCTGTCTCCCACAAGCTCGTCATATCTGTCCGCCAGCGCAAGCAACGATTGCCTGCGCCCGCGCACCTTTCCGCAAACGACTATTCTGCCCGCCTCGTCTCCCATCAGCACCGGCTTTATCTTCAGCACCGTTCCGATCACTGTTGCGGCGCGGCTCAATCTGCCGCCGCGCTTGAGGTATTCGAGATCGTCCACCGTAAAAAATTGGCGCATAGCGTGCCGTTCAGCGCAGATGCAGGCCACTATCCGCTCGAAGCTCTCGCCGCTTTCGCGTAGCTGGGCGGCTCTAATCGCCTGTAACCCCTCGCCAAGCGAGGCGGCAAGGGTATCTATCGCGGCTATACGGCGCTCCGGAAACTCCGTGCGCAGCTCCTCAACTGCAACCGCAGCCGCGTTGGCCGTGCCGCTGATGCCTCCGGACATACCTACATAAATCACGTCGTTGCCCGCGTCCAGCTGAGCGCGAAATTCATCCGTGAAGCACGCGATGTTTATCATCGAGGTTTTTACTCTGGCGCCTGCGCGCATTGCGTCATAAAAGTGCCTTCCGTCGAAGATTCGCTCCGTTTTCTCGATACCGTTCACTGAATAGCTGAACGGTATTACCTCCAGCCCGTGCCTTTCTATAAGCTCCGGCGGCAGGTTTGCCGACGTGTCTGTATAAATTTTTATCATCGTTATCTCCTCCATCCGTAAAACCATGTTACACCCGCTGCCCGCCAAAAGCAACCTACTGCCGCGGCTCGGCGGTCTACGCTGTAAAAAACGCGCTCTCCCGGGTGAAACCGCTCAGTAGAGCCGGCGAAAAACGCTCTACTGCGGCGCTTTTTTATTGGAATACGCCGTTTTTTTATCTACAAATACCTCAAAGAGGAGCCTTTTATGTCAAAACAAATCTGGAAACCAAACACACTAATTGCCCCCGTACCGCCCGCAATGGTGAGCTGCGGCACTCTCGCCTCACCAAACATCATCACGGTCGCATGGACCGGAATAATCAACTCCGATCCGCCGATGACCTATATATCGGTGCGCCCCGAGCGCTACTCTCACCGCATCATCAGCGAATCCGGCGAGTTCGTCATCAATCTGACCACTCGGAAGCTTGTCCGCGCTGCCGATATCTGCGGCGTCCGCAGCGGACGCGACATGAACAAATTTGAGGCACTCTCGCTCACGCCGCTCCCCGGCTCTACTGTCTCTGCGCCGCTGATTGCCGAGGCTCCGCTCAGCTTTGAGTGCCATGTGACCGAGACGAAGCGTCTCGGCTCGCACGACATGTTTTTCGCGCGGATAACCGCCGTGCAGGTTGAGGAATCTCTGATCGACAAGAACGGCAAGCTGCGGCTTGACCGCGCCGGGCTCGCCGCCTTTGCGCACGGCGAATATTTTGCCCTCGGCGAGCGTCTTGGCACCTTCGGCTTCTCCGTCCGCAGAAAATCCCGCGGCGGCGCGGGCAATGCCCGCTGATATTTCTGTGTCACCCGGCGTTTTACAAAATGTATAGAGACTGTTGTGTTTTCAACCTTGCGGGGGATTTTCCACCGCTTGTGTAAAATGAGTTTTCCACACTTTCAACAACGTTATCTACACCCTTTTTTCCGCATATAATTTTATAATATACATTTCCTCGTCCCGGTTTTCCGCTTTGCTGCGTCACATTGTGTTTTTTGCGGCGTTTCGGTATGCAAGCTGCGTTTTACGCTCTGTAAATTTTCGTCGGCATATTATGGTTTTCCACACTTTCAACAATGTTTTCAACAGCTTCTCTTGGGGAAAATCCAATTGCCACACACGAAAATATTACCATAAGTATACAGGTTTTCGAGCGGCGGTCGATAACCCGCCGCAATAAAGTTGAAAACTTGGGGAAAAGGTTGAAAACCTTCCCGTCACAGCAAAATATTTTGCTTGACAAGAACGGCTTACGCTTGTATAATTAACTTGTAAGACAATTGTCTGTCGTAACACTAATGTGTTATTTGTCGATTGAGGCGCTGCGGTCGCGCAGTCAGTGGAGGCCGGACGCTTTCGGTCGAGCCGAATTGCCAAAAGGAGGCCCGCATGAACAACGGAAGAAAAAAATTGAGCGACGCCGAGCTGGAGGTCATGCTGGAGCTGTGGGAGCTTGATGCGCCCGCAACCTCGACGCGGCTGCTGGAGCTGCTTGACGGCAAGCGGAGCTGGCGGCTCGCGACGCTGCAAACGGTGCTCTCGCGGCTGGAGGAAAAGGGCTACGTCCGTTGCGACCGCTCGTCGCGCGCAAACCTCTACCTTGCCGCAGTCGACGAGAAGAGCTACAAGGAGCAGGCGAGCCTCAGCTTCCTGCAAAAGCTGCACCGCAATTCGCTGTCCGGGCTTATTGCGAGCCTCTACGACGGCGGAGCCATCGACGAAAATGACCTCGAGGATCTGCGCCGCTTCATTGAAGAAGCCGAAAAGAGGGAGGGAAAAGCCTGATGGAGCGCATATTTTTGACCTTGCTGCCGGTGTCGGCGGTCTGCGCCGCAATAATAATCCCGCTGTGGCTGCTTTCGCCGCTGCTCAACCGGCGCTACGCGGCGCGGATGAAATATCTGCTGTGGCTCGTCATCGCGGCGCGGCTGCTGATACCGTTCGACCTCACCTTCGACCGGCGGCTTGAGGTGTCGCTGCCGGATGTCGCAAAGAGCGCGTACTTAACGGACGCCTCCACATCTGCCGACGACTCGTCGCCCACGGAAAACTCCGTGCCAGCCGTGCATGCAAGCCTCCCTGTCGACAATCCCGTGCCAGTCGAACCCGTCGCGCCGAAGCGCTCCACGCACGTCAGGCTTCAGGAGCCTGAGCCTGTAGAGCTGCTGACCCTCGTCTGGCTCTCCGGTGCGGCAGCAATGCTGATATGGCAGGCCGTTGTCCTCGCGCTGTTCAGGAAAAAGTTTGTGCGCGGCGGCAGACCCTGCTCGACTCAGACCGTCGCACTCGCCGCACGCATATCTAATGAGCTGGGACTGCGCCGGATCCCCAAGCTGACGTTCTGCGCCGCCGCGCCAAGCCCGATGGCGCTCGGACTGCTTGACCCGGCGGTCGTGCTGAACTGCGAGGAGCCCGGAGACGAGCTGGAGTTTATCCTGCGCCACGAGCTAACCCACATCCGGCGGCGCGACCTATGGTACAAGGCGCTGATGCTGGCGGTGCTCTGCATCCACTGGTTCAACCCGGCGGTTTGGATAATGTTCCGCTGCGCCGGGCGGGACGCTGAGCTATGCTGTGACTCCGAGGTTGCCGGCGGCTCCGATATGTCGCGGCGGCGCGCCTACAGCGAGGCGCTGCTCTCGGCGATACGTCGCGGACAAAGCGTCGCGCCCGCGCTCTCAACCAGCTTCTACGGCGGCAAGCGCACGCTGCTCGACCGCTTTTCCAATATCCTTGACCCTGGCAAGCGCAAAAAAGGCGCTGCAATACTGCTCCCGACGCTGATCTGCGTAATCATAGCCTGCGGACTTGTCGCCTGCGCCGTTCCCGGCGGCGACCCGCTCGCGGCGCTGCCATCCGAGCCCGCCGCACACAGGATCGTCATGCTCGAAGGCGCTCCGGACGGCGCCGCGCTCAGCTTCGACCATGCCTCCGGCGTTTTCGCCTGCTCCAAATTCGACTATACGACGACCCATCCCTACAACATCGTCCGCGCCGAATTTTCGGGAGGCTCCGTGCTCAAAGCGTCTCATCCGGCCACGGTGCTCAATCCCCACCACGTTATCTGCGCTGAGAGATACGTCTGCGCAATCGCGAGTTTTCGGGAGGATGACAAGCCCGTCACGCCGGTTCGGCTCTGCGTATGCGACATGGACAAGGGTGAAACGCGGTTCTATGAGACCGATATTAAGCACGGTGAGGGCATCATCACTCGCTCGACGGGCGACAATTTTGCCGCCGTCGTTAACTGCGGCCGACAGGAGCTGCGCATATACGACCCCGCAACAGGCGGCTACACCCTTGCCACAAGTGCGGGCGATGGCGAGCGCTTCTCCGGTCTCGCCGTCTGCGGCAAGCGGATATACCTGCTGTGCCAGCCTAAGGACGCCGAAAAGGCGCCGTATATCCGGACGTTTTCCCTCTCCGGACGCGCCCGTGGGCGCTATTCCGTCGGGCGGTACGATGAAATTGCAAGGGCACTGCGCGAGGGTTATTCCGGCGGCATACTGGAAGCGTCCGACCTTGCCGTTGCCGGTGACGGAGATTATATCTCGCTGTGGCTTGGCGGCCGTTCGCTGATATTCAAGCGGGCACGGCGCAGCTACGAGCCCTTCGGCGCGCTGCCTCACGGAGATTTTTCGCCGCGGCCTCTCGTGCCGTACTGTTATTCCGACGATTCCGGTGTGCTCTGGTTTGCGGGAGCGCTCTACGGTGAGGGTGCCAACGCGGAAAAAACGCTCTGGCTGTTCGACGCGTCGTCAGGCGCGCTCAGTCAGGCGGAGCTTACGTTTGAGCAACGCGGCTTCATCTCGTTTTATGTGAATCGGCGCGGCGAGCTGCTTGTCCAAAATGCCGACCGGCCCGATGAGGGCGATGGATACGGCTTCGTTGCCGAAAGCTTCATCATACTCCCCTGAAATTGCCGACGCGCCGCAGACTGAACCTCTGCGGCGCGTTCTCATGCGCTTCCGGCAAGCTCGCAGCGCAGCGCGCCGATGATCTTCTTCTCACGGCGCGACACCTGCACCTGCGTCATGCCCAGCCGCTCGGCTGTCTGCGTCTGCGTCATAAGCTTGAAATAGCGCAGGTAGATCAGTGTCCGATCCTCCCTTGGCAGCCGCTTCATCGCCTGCGCGAGCGAGAGCTTTTCCGACAACCCTTCCTCCGGTGATTCCACCGGCAGGTCGATTTGCCCGCCGTATTCGCCGTCATCATCCGCCGAGAGCGACAGCACAGGCGCGGAAACGCAGCTCGCCTCCACCACTGCCTCCTCCGTGATTCCCATTAGCTCCGCCAGCTCGCTGATCGACGGCTCGCGCCCGTTTTGCACCGTGAAGCGCTCCCTCGCGCGCGTCAGCCTCTGCGAAAGCTCCTTTAGTCCGCGCGATACCTTAACGCTCCCGCCATCCCGGAACAGCCGTTTTATCTCGCCGAGTATCACCGGCACCGCGTAGGTTGAGAAGCGCACGCCGCGCTCCGGGTCGAACGCATCCGCCGCCTTGATTATTCCGATGCACCCTGCCTGAAACAGGTCGTCATATTCTATTCCGCGCCCCTTTAGCTTGTGCGCACAGGCGTGGACAAGCCCCAGATTGCCGCTTATCAATTCTTCGCGCGCCGGCGTTTTGGCTTTTGCCGGATCAAGTGTCGCCTGCATCGATACGCTTCCTCATCCTAATCTGTCACCGCTCCGGTATGCGCTTTTCAAGAATAACGCTGGTTCCGCGCCCCGGCCGGGAGCTGACCCGCACCCTGTCCATAAACGACTGCATTATCGAAAAGCCGAGCCCCGCGCGTTCGCCGCCGGGGTCGCCGGTGAAGGCCGGCTGCATTGCCTGCTTCACGTCGGCGATTCCGCAGCCACGGTCGCGTATACGCAGCCACAGCCTGCGGTCGGGATATATCCGGGCGGATATGTATATCTTTCCTACGCCGCTCTCGGCGTAGGCGTGGACGATGCAGTTGGTCACCGCCTCGCTTACCGCCGTGCGGATATCGCACAGCTCGTCCATCAGCGGGTCGAGCGGCGCTGCGAACGCCGCCACCGCAGTGCGCGCAAACGCCTCGTTTGCCGAGCGCGAATCAAAGCAGAGCTGCATCTCATTCATCGGTTTCATCGCAAGTCTCCCCCTTTTTTGAAGCCTCCCTTGGCGGCTGTGCACGGTGTGCGCCGTCTATCTCCGCAATGCGGTCTATCCCCGACAGCCGCAGCACCTTTCTGAGCTGAGCGGACACGCCGGATATCCTCACAACGCCGCCGTATTCCTCCATTGCGCGGCAGCGCCCCATTATCAGACCTATCCCGGAGCTGTCCATGAAGGTGACCGAGGAAAAATCCAGCTCCAGCAGCTCCGGCTGCACTCGCGTTATCGCGGCGTCTATCTCCTCCCGCAGCGCCCTTGCGCCGTGATGGTCAAGCTCCCCCGCGAGCCGCGCACAGATCACCCTTCCGGAAATGTTGAGATTCAGCGGCATTATCCTGTCCCGCGCGGCCTGTCCGCGCTCTCCTTTCAACGATTGCGGTAATTTTTGTGGAATAAAAAATACCCTTATCAATATGATAAGGGTACTGCTGTAAAAAATATGTCGAAGTTGGAAGGATTTTTCAAAAATATTCAGCTACGGCTACCGGTGAAGCAAAAGTCCGGTCAGATAGGACAGCAGGTTTGAGATAAACACAAGCGCCGGCAGCCTTTTGCTGCGCCCAAGAAACATCGCGAGCAGCGCCCACTCGATGAGCACCACGGCGATCTCGGCCGGATAGACGAGCAGCCTCACGGCGTCAGGCCTCACCCCGTACATCGTCAGCAGGCGCAGCGAAAGGTTGAGCAGCAGGTTGGTGAACAGGTTGACTATCGCCCAATAGAGCAGGAGCAGCCGGTCGCGGTAGCCGATGATGAGGAAAAAGGCGGTTTCAACGGCGACCGTCAGCGCGGCGGCGCGGAGCATCAGCGTTTATCCTCCGGCGCGTCGTTCGACGGGGCCTCGCGGCGCTTGCTGCGGCGGACTGCGCGCAGGATGAGGAATATCCCGACAGCGGCGGCGATTAGCAGCACCGCCGGGATGATGATGAACCATGCGGGACCGACGAGAAACTCCGGGTCGATATCGTCCGGCTCGTACACAACGTCGGCAAGGGCGATGACGGCTGCGGCGACTGTAAGCACGGCGGCAAGCAGCGACGCGAGGGCGGTTTTGATGCGTTTCATGATAGAACCTCCTGTTTGGTTTGAATTATCTCTTGCTCGCCGTGCTGCGGCGGGCTTCGGCGCAGATACGCCGCCGGAAGCATGACAAGCAGCGTGTTCAGCGCGAATATGGCGGTTATTATCGCAACCCTAACGGCACCGGAGGCGGGCGCCATGTCCGCGAACAGCGTGCCGGGGAAAAGGCAGCTTGCGGCAAGCCCGAACGCGAAGCCGGGGGCATTAGGCAGCAGCCTGCACAGCAGCCAGAGCGTGACCGGCATCGAGAGATTCAGCAGAAGCTGCCCCGCAAGCGACGGAATCATCCATTGCGAGAAGAACAGCAGCGCCAGCGCTGCAAGCGGTATCGACACGGCGCCGAGCGCTATCGCGCCGAATTTATCGCACAGCGCGCCGCCAAGCAGCTTGCCCGCGACGACGCACAGCGCCGTTATGATTGCGGCCGGTATCCCCTGCTTCCACGGAAGGCTGACCACGCTGCCGCCGAACGCGCGTGAAAAGACGCAGAAAAGCAACGCCGCACAAAGCAGTCCGCGCTTAACGGCATCGCCGCAGTCGGGTCGCGGCACGGGCTCCGGTTCCCAATCAAATCGGACGAGGAGCAGCGCGATACAGGCGGCGCAGAGCAGCAACGCGAACGCGAAGCCAAGCTGCGGGAAAACGATGCCCAGCGCAAGCCCGAGCGCGCCGGGCGCGACGAATATTCCGAGCGGCCACGCCTTTTGCGGCGAGCTTATTATCACCTGCGCGCCGCCGGAGACGTGGAACAGGCTGTTGCCAAGCCCGGCAAGAGCCGTTTTTACGAGCGCCAGCCCGAGCGTCTGCGCCGGAAGCGTCAGTCCGGCAAGTATCAGCGCCACGGATAAAACAGTCAACTCACGACGGCGCAGCCTGTCCGCAAGCAGCCCGGTCAACCCCTGCGTAGAGAAGGCAAGCAGGTTGTAGACGAGGATGAGCAGCGCAGACTGCTCCGGAAAAAGCGGATATATCTGCCCGCGCATCACGACGGCGCAGACGCCGTCAACCAGCAGGTGCATCAGCGAGAGGAGCCAGAGCAAAGCGAACCACTCTTTTCCATACGTATTGTATTGCGTTTAACGATTTTTACGGAGTGCAGCGCTAAAACGCGCTGTCCCCGCCCTTTTGCAGCGCAATCGTGCCGGTGCGGACAAGCTCCTTTATCTTATACGGGCGCATCAGCTCCTCAAGCAGATCGACACGGTCGGGCGAATCGCACATCTCAATGGTGAGGGTGCTCTTGGAGATATCCACTATCTTCGCGCCCATGATCTTTACGATGTCGGTGATCTCCCCGCGCAGCGTGTTCGTCGCCGCAACCTTCAGCAGCATTGTCTCGCGGCTGATAAGCTCGTCGCTGTTGGCGCTGCGCACCTTTATGACGTCGATGAGCTTGTTGAGCTGCTTTTCCATCTGCTCGGAGAGGTAGTCGTCGCACTCGGCGACAATGGTCATGCGGGAAACGGTTCTGTCGTCGGTCACGCCGACGGCGAGGCTGTCGATATTGAAGCCGCGGCGCGAAAACAGCCCGGCAATGCGCGAGAGCACGCCCGCGCGGTTCTCGACAAGTACGGATATCGTCTTTTTCATCCCTGTTCCCCCTCAGTTTTCGTCCCGGACGAGCTCGAGAAGAAAGCTCTCATCCGGGCGGGCAAGCAGCGCGCCGATGGCGGCGTCCGCCTCGCTCATGCTCTCAAGGCGCAGGTGCTTTATGCCATAGGCCTCGGCGATGAGCTGGATATCGGGCTCGTAGCCGAGCGAAACTGCGGTGAAGTTGCCGCTATAGTGCTCGCGCTGAAGCTCGTGAACCATGCCGAGGGTGCGGTTTGTATAGACGACAAGCTTCAGCGCCACTCCGTTCTGCACAGCCGTTGCAAGCTCGTTCATGCTCATCTGGAAGCCGCCGTCGCCCATCACGACGATAACCTGCCTTTCCGGCGCGGCAAGCTTTGCGCCGCACGCTGCGGGCAGCGCGTAGCCCATCGTCCCCATTCCGCAGGAGGTAATGAATCTTCCGTCCCTCACCCGGTAGCCTGAGGCGGCGTAGATCTGGTTGAGCCCGACGTCGGCGGCGACAATGGCGTCGCTATCGGCCTTTTCGGAGAGCAGACGCATAAATTCACGCATATCAGGCGCGCCGGAGCCGCCGGATATGCCGGACGGAGTCAGCGCGCGCAGCGCCTCCAGCCGGGCGAGCCATGCGCCGGTATCCGGCCGCGGAGGGCTCTCCATGAGCTGGGAGACGACCGTCCTGACGTCGCCGACAATCGGGATATCGGTGCCGATGTTCTTGCCGATCTCTGCGGGGTCGATATCTATGTGGATGATAAAGGTGTTGTCGGTCATGCGGGAGCCGCCCGCGCTCATCGCTCTGTCGCCGAGGCGCGCGCCGATGACGATAAGGGTGTCGCATTCAAAGACGGCGCGGTTCGCAAGCGCGCTGCCGTACATCCCGACCATGCCGAGATTGAGAGGATGGGCATATGGGAGCGTGGAAAGCCCCATCATCGTGCTGACGACAGGGATGCCCGTCGTCTCGGCAAAGCAGCGCAGCGCCTCGCGCGCGTCGGAATCGAACACGCCTCCCCCCGCGCAGATCAGCGGCCTTTGCGCGGCGGAAATGGCGCTCGTCGCCTTTTTGATCTGGAATGCGTGTCCCCGTAGATTGGGGTTGTAGCCGCGTATCGTGACGTTTTCGGGATATTTGAAGCTGAGCGGCGCGGTTTGGATATTGACGGGCACGTCGATTAGCACCGGCCCCGGACGTCCGGTGGAGGCGATGTGGAACGCCTCGCGAAAGACGCGTGGAATATCGCGCGCATCGGTGACGAGATAGCTGTGCTTGACAAAGGGTGCGCAGGCGCCGGTGATATCCGCCTCCTGAAATACGTCGCGCCCAAGCAGCTCCAGCGATACCTGACCGGTTATCGCGACGATGGGCACCGAGTCCATATAGGAGGTCGCGACGGCGGTTATGAGGTTGGTCGCGCCCGGGCCGGAGGTTGCGACGCAGACACCCGGCTTGCCGGAAATACGTGCGTAGCCGCTGGCGGCATGTCCGGCGTTCTGCTCCTGACGCACCAGCACGTGACGCACCGACGAAGCCGAAAGCTTGTCATAAAACGGGCAGATGGCGGCTCCGGGATATCCGAACACCACCGAAACGCCCTCCTTTTCAAGACATTTTACCATTGCCTCCGCGCCGGTAATCATGGGGCAGTCCTCCAATTCAGTAAAAAAGTCCCGAGACGACGTCCTGCATTATGCCTGTCGCGACGTACTCGTTGTCCGCAATGCCGAGCGTTATCACGTCCGACTGGAACGCGGCGTCGGTCATTGTAAAGGTGATATCTATCGTTATCTGGCCGTTTTGCACGGCGTTGGGACGGAACTCGTCGCCGGACGCCGCGCGCGCCAGGATATTCATCGCTATCGCCGGCAGATCGGCGGGACTGTTGACTATTGCAAAGCGCGGACGGACGCCGTTCTGCGCCGCAGCGCTCATGCGGTCGAGAAAGTCTATGCGGTCGGACACCGCGAGCAGAGGCGTTATGGGCGAGCGTTCAAGGATGAAATCCAACAGCTCTCCGTCGATGCGGTCGCAGAGGATAATAAGCTCGCACTCGCCGGCGGACATTTCCGGCTCGAGCCGCGCAAGCTCCACAAACGCCTTTTCAAATGCCGGAGCCGGGTTGCCGCCCGCCCGGTATTGCAGATCCGCAACGGCGATAAAATCCGGATAATCCTCCAGCGTCCCTGCAAACGCGCCGTGCTTTTTTGCGCCGAACAGTCCGTCCGACGTGACGGTGATGACGTACACCCGCTTCTTCGCTTCGGCGGCAGAGCAGACGTAATCCGTCGCCGCGCGGTCGGAGCTTTCCGTGGAGCAGCTTATGCTCAGCACGCCGCTGATCGAATATTCGTCGGATATTTCGGCGGCAAATACGATATTGCCACCGTCCGCAAGCTCTTTCGCGTATTTCAGAGCGTCGCGCCCGCAGGGGTCTATCAGAAACGCGTCGTAGCCCGCCTTGGCGGCACGCTCCATCTGTCTGAGCTGCGTGGCCTCGTCACCGTTGCAGCAAAACAGCATGTAGCGCTCGATGCCTCCGTTCTTTTCGAGCTGCTGCGCCGTTGAAACGACGTAGCGCCGCGCGGTCAGATCCTCCCCGGACATGCCTTGCCCAAAATACGCCACCCACAGCCCGTTTTTTTCGCCGGTCAGCATTCGGGTCTCGGGGTCGCGTTCGCTCTCGCCGCCATACAGTCCGAGCTGCGCACAGCCGCAAAGTGCGCCCGCAAGCAAAAACGCCAGCAACAGCGCCGTGAGCCTGTAAAAACGTCTCATTCGCGCATCCCCCTCTCGACTGAAATCACGCGGCACACAAGCATACACATACATTTACACATTATGATTTTATCACACTGAAATATTTTTTTCAATATCACGGTTTACATTTGCCGCAAATGATTGTAAAATAACAGTGAAAAATCAAAAGGGGGCGGTGGCACGGACAGGCCGGTCGGAATATATATACACATTCCGTTCTGCGACGGAAAATGCCCATACTGCGACTTTTATTCGCTGAGTGCAGACGGCGCACGGTACGACGAATACCTGCGCGCGCTGCTGGCACGGCTGGAGCTGTTAGCGGCAAAATATCCTCGCCGCGCCGATACACTCTATATCGGCGGCGGCACCCCGTCGCTCCTCGGCGGCGAGAGGCTGGCGGCCATTGTCCGGCGCTGCCGGGAGCTGTTCGGACTGGACGACGGCGAGATAACCGTTGAGTGCAACCCGCGTTCGTCTAACGACAGACTGTTCGGGCTGCTGGCGGAGGCCGGTGTCAATCGCGTCTCCATCGGGATGCAGTCGGCGAACGCGGATGAGCTGAGGGCGCTTGGGCGGCGTCACAGCGCCGCCGACGCTCTTGTAACCGTTGAGGCAGCGCGGGCTGCCGGTATAGGCAATCTCTCGCTCGACCTCATGATCGGTACGCCCGGGCAGACGGCGGACTCGCTCATGCGCTCGGTTGATTTCTGCGTTTCGCTCGGAGCGCCGCATGTTTCTGCGTACATGCTCAAGATCGAGGAGGGGACGCCGTTTTACCGCAACGGCGCGGCAGCGCTGTGCCCGGACGGCGACGAGACGGCTGAGCTTTACGAGCGGCTGTGCGAACGGCTTGAGTGCGCGGAGCTCTGCCGGTACGAGATATCCAACTTCGCGCGCCACGGCTTCGAGAGCCGTCACAACCTCAAATACTGGCGGTGCGAGGAATATCTCGGCGTCGGTCCTGCCGCACACTCCTTTATTAACGGAAAAAGAATGTATTATCCGCGCTCGCTCGACGGCTTTATTGCGGGAGAAAACGGCGGCGAGCCGCTTTTCGACTGCTGTGGCGGCAGCTTCGAGGAATACGTCATGCTGCGGCTGCGGCTGCGCGAGGGGCTCGATCCGGTCGAAGCGTCGCGACTGTATCCGGAGAACGGTCTGCCTGAGGATCGGCTCGCGCTGCTGCGGAGCGGCGGTTTTATCGAAACCGGCGGCGGGCGCGTTCGACTGACGACGAAAGGCGTTCTCGTCTCCAACGAAGTGATTGGAGAATTGTTATATTGAGCGGCGGGACATTGCCCGGCGGGCAATGCCCGCAGATGTAGCCGCGGTTCGGTCGTCCTCACGCTTCGCGTTGCGGGGACCTTACGTTATCGGTTTCGTTAACTTATTCGCGCGGCGGCAGGCAATGCCCGCAGATATGTTCGCGGGCGAAACCGGCGCAAGCGACGGTTTCTTACGTTTGCTGTTGCACAGCGTTAATCCCCGCGGCGCGGGCATAATTCAACCTTTCTCCGCGCGAGCCAGTCAGCGCACTTGATAACGTAAGCCCACGCGCAAAGCGCGGAGGCGTTCCGCGTCCGGTCGAAAGATGAGAGGAGATCCAAGGGGAGAGAAGAAAACCGCCCGAACGGTTTTCTTCTCTTTCCTTGGCGCGCCTTTGCCTACTTTCGCCGCGTAGCGAAAGTAGGTGCCCGCGCGGCATGAGCGCAAGCCAACGCCAAAGCGCAGTCAATCCTCGCCGATAGGCGAAAAACAAAGCCAACTATAAGAAAAGATAGATCAACCCAACGCCGCGCGAGCCAGTCAGCGCACTTGATAACGTAAGCCACCGGGCAAAGCCCGGAGGCGCTCCGCGTTCAGCGGAAGAGGTGAGTGTTTCCAAAGAGAGAGGGGAAACAGCCTGAAAGGGTGTCCCCTCTCTCTTTGGTGCGCCTTTGCTTACTTTCGTCGCAAAACGAAAGTAAGTGCCCGCGCGGCATGAGCGCAAGCCAGCGCCAAAGGGCAGTCAATCCTCGCCGATAGGCGAACGAAAAAGTTAACCACAAGAAAAATCAGAATCGTGCCCGCGCCGCGGGAACAAGTCGGCGCACTCGATAACGTAAGGTCCCCGCAACGCGAAGCGTGAGGACGACCGAGCCGCGGACTTATCTGCGGGCATTGCCCGGCCGCGGATATGCCTGCGGGCGCTTGCCCGCCGCGGATATGTCACCGGGCATTGCCCGGCAGTGCTGATAAATCTTTCGCGGGAATAGAAGCGGCTTTCGCGGAGCAGCGCTTTCCGCAAAAGCCGTCTCTCATTTTTCAAGCGCCTCTTTCCGGCGCCTCATCGCGTGACTCAGCGCAGAAACGCTCTCATAGCCGACCAGACGCGCCGCATCGCTCACCTGCATACCCGCCTCGATATACGCCGCCGCCATGTTTAACCGGTGGCTGAGCATGTATCTGTGCGGCGTCACGCCTACCTCGCGCCGAAAGATGCGTATGAAATGGTTGACGTCTATATGCAGCAGCCGTGCGAGCTCGTCGTTGCCGGGCAGCTCGAGCGAGCCGTCCGGCGCTATCCGGTGTATGCGTTCGAGCGCCGCCTCGACGCGCGGATCGCTTGAAAGACTCTGCCTTGTCTCGGCGCAGAGCAGCCGCAAAAGCCCCGCAAACACCGCCGGGATCGCCTCGTGGGCGGCGCGCTCCGGCTGGGCAGTCAGAAGCTCCAGAACCTCTACTACGCGCCGTATCGGCTCCATAAGCCCGCCTTTACTTGAAAGATCAAGCGACGAGACGCGTCCCGAGCTGAACGGAGGCGTGAGCGAGAAATCAAAAAACATGTGGTCAAGCGGGTCGGAGCCAAGCTGCCGCACGCGAAAATCCGCCCGCATCGGCAGAAGATATATCCTGCCGGGCAAAAATTTCCGCTCCGCTCCGCCGTCCCAGTACCAGCCGCTGCCACCGTATATGACGTATACTCGGTTGCAGCCGGACATCTTTTGAAAGCTCCAGTTCGACGGAGCAAGACAACGCCCGAAGCCGTAAAGATACGGTTCGCTTATCACGCGCATTTCCTCCCCTCAGGCTTGTTTACGCTTCAAGTATAGCACAATGCGGCGCGCACGGCAATGATGCATGAAGCTCTATTCATATGAAATTAATTTCATGTGTAAACTTTTTTGATTTGAATTGAAGAAAGCGGATAAAGGTGGTATAATATACAAATAAATCATCGGATTTGATCTGCAAGGGAAGTACGATTTTATTATGATAGAAGCATGGATCCAGAATATAGGCGCTCTCATCGAGCACAGCCGGTGGCTCGCGCCGCTGATAGCGGTCGCCGCGGGAGTGCTCACCTCGATAATGCCCTGCTCGTTGTCTGCGGTACCTCTGATGATAGGCTGCGTCAGCGCGGGCGTTCCCGAAAAGCACGATGAGCACGGCCACGGTCACGCCGAAAGCGAGCATGAGGGTCACGGACATGAGCGCAGACATTCCGCCGAAATGTGCTGCTGCGGGCACGATCACAGCTCCGAGCCGAAGGAGGACGGCGTCATCGTGTGCAGCTGCTGCGGCGAATCGGGCGAGCTGCCGCACACGCAGGTTCGGACCGCGTTCGGCTATTCGCTGGTGTTCTGTCTTGGCATGTCGATAACCTTCACGGCGCTTGGACTTGCGGCGTCGGCGCTCGGGCATCTGCTGCACGAGCTTGAAGCTGTCTGGTACGTTTTTATCGGTGCGCTGATGGTTGTCATGGCGCTGCAAACGCTTGGTATAATCAACATCCTGCCGCACCACGAAAAGCGTGCGCACAGCCGCTACACCGGGGCGCTCGGCGCGTTTTTCTCCGGGCTTATGGGAGGGCTTTTCAGCTCCCACTGTGCCGCGCCCTCTCAGGTCATGCTGCTGGCGATTGCCGCCGAATCTAACAACATCGTCATGGGGCCGCTGCTGCTCCTGCTCTACGCCGTCGGGCACAGCATATTGTTGATACTGACCGGAACGTTCGTCGGGTTCTTTCGCAGGCTTTCAGAATCAAAGAGGTTTTCACGCTTTGTGCGTGTCGTTGAGATATTCATCGGCGCTTTCATGCTGCTGTTCGCAGCGTACATGTTCCGGCTCGCCATCGTGGGAGACTGAACGACAGTCGCGCTCGCCGTCAGCCGACGCGCCCTCTGTTGAGAGAACAAATAAAAAGCACTGTGTCGCAAATAGCGGCGAATCACGCGGCCTTGCCCCGGAGTTCAAACGGGGTTAGGCCGTTTTTTTAAGCCAATTCGCTCATGCCGCGCATCTTTTATGCCCCTTTACTATGCTCTCGGGCCCGTACATCAGAAAATTTTTCAAAAAAGGGCTTGACAATTTTGAGCCCATGGCTTATAATAATTAAGCAGTCGCAAGAGGCTGTCGAATATGGGGGTATAGCTCAGCTGGGAGAGCGCTTGAATGGCATTCAAGAGGTCAGCGGTTCGATCCCGCTTATCTC
>CANNTZ010000054.1 GCA_947522735.1 uncultured Oscillospiraceae bacterium
TGCGGGTGTAGTTCAATGGCAGAATCCCAGCCTTCCAAGCTGGTCGTGTGGGTTCGATTCCCATCACCCGCTCCATTTCCACGGCAGTAGATGCGCCAGTAGCTCAGCCGGATAGAGCAACTGCCTTCTAAGCAGTAGGCCAGGGGTTCGAGTCCCTTCTGGCGCGCCACTCTTTTCCCTGCGCGGGCGCGATATAATATGGTGGATATAGCTCAGTTGGTTAGAGCGCCAGGTTGTGGCCCTGGAGGCCGTCGGTTCGAATCCGACTACCCACCCCACCAGGGTCTGTCAGAGATGGCAGACCCTTATTTTCAATATTGGGCTGTCGCCAAGCGGTAAGGCACAGGACTTTGACTCCTGCATTCGCGCGTTCAAATCGCGCCAGCCCAGCCATGCCCCCGTGCTGACGCGCGGGGGCTTTATCTATCTCCCCCCGCACTTAACCTCTGTCAGCCTTGGCGAAGCTATAGGCAATATCGAATAGCGAAGCAGCTCAGTCATTATTCATATAACAAAGCGGCAGCGCGTCCCTCGGCATCTTGGCCGCGCTTTTATTTTTTCACCTTTTATTTTGTTTTGAACACACCAGTAAAAAACGGTGGATCCGTCCCTCGACACAGCCGTTTCGCTCCAACATCCGCTGAGCGCGCAGCAGCCTGTTTTTGCAGCGATCCACGGAGAAATCCGGAAATTCCCACTCGATGATGCGCGCAAACCAGACGAGCGCGCCAATATCGAAGAATTTGATCGGCCTGAAGCACTCCCGCGCATCCAGAATATCAAAGCCTGTATCGCTAAACCGCTTGCGGACGGTTGCAAGATATTGCTCCGGGAACGGAAGCTCCGTCTTTCCAAGGAGAAGCTCCACCAATTCGCGGTCATTCTCGGCGCCCACCTGTTCCGTGATGAAAATGCCGCCGTCCTTCAAAGCACGATGTATTTCCTCCGCGTTAAAATCGCCGTGGCGGTTGATGATCATGTCAAATGCAGCATCATCAAACGGAAGGGCGTCCTTTCCGTCTCCAGCGCGAAAATCGATTCCGAGTGGGAGCAGGGCTTCTCTGCACAGCTCAACGTTCGGAGGATATGCCTCCGTCGCGCCGGTGTTTTCGTAAGGATGACGGAGGGACAGCAGAAACTCGCCGCCGCCGGTGTCTATATCCAGCAGCTTCATCTCCGGCTTTAGGCAGTCCAGTATGACGCGCCGGTAATCCCACGGCAGATCCGTTTCCTCCGTGTATCTTCCCGCAATATGCGAAAAGTCCCATCCGTGGATATGCGCGACGTCTTCTTCACGTTTCCAAATGCTAATCAATTCATTTTCATTCATGACAACCGCTCCCTTATCCCTTTGTACGGGATTTTTTCGTTATAGAGAAGGCCGCCGTCTGTACCAAATCGGGTCAGGCTCGCGGCGGCTCCGCTTTGTGTGGCGACTATCATCCTGCGTCCGCATTGCCGCAGGCTGTCAATGCGAACAAGCTAACAACGACTGCGAGCGCGGGAAATATTCTGCTTTTCTCGTCAACCACTAACACCTTGCCTTGATTTCGCGCAATAGCGAGGCGTGCCTTCACTTTTTCAGCAAGCGCAATTGCCGCCGCAGCTCTCCCTCGGATAGCTTTTTTCTGTAAAAGCTGCCCACCACCTCCATTTTCCCGTCAGTCGTCAGCACCCCAAGCACTTCTTTTGCGGAGGGCGGCAGCGGCGGGATAAATATTGCGGACAGCAGGCTTTTGTTTTCGATGCTTCCAAGATTCGTCATACTGACGCCGGCTCCGGGATTAAAGCCAAGCATTGCGTTCCCCACAAATTTTGCCGCCCTGCTCTTGAAATTCCCCAATGAAGCAATCGCCGCCGCATCCGGCAGGCCTGCGTCCATCTCCAGATAGCACGCCAGAACCAGCAGCCATTTTCCTTTGTCTCTCCTGCATTTTTCAACAATGCGATGAATTCTCTGTGCATCCCCGGCAATTTCTTTCCCCCTGCTTTTATACACAATCCCGACGGCAGAAGAATAATTGCCCAAAGCCCCCGGACGGTAACAGGCTATATCCTTGCGCACATCTGCGCCGATTACGATTTTTGCCGTGCCTGTTGCGGAAAAAAGGAGCGCCAACAGATAATCATTAACCGATACCCGGGCCTTGTGACATAGCTCACTGATTTCCAGCAGCTTTTTTCGAATATGCCGCTTCTTATGTATCCACAGGGATTATTTTTTACAAACTGCTCCGCAAACGCCGCGTACTCCGTATAAGAGACTGTCTGCTTTTCCCTGCGCCACAAAGGTTCATTCTCCTCACAAGTGCCCTGCTGATGCCCGACAAGCCGCTTTTTCCGGAAGCTCCGACGCAGACGCAAGCAACCGTTCCTCCACATATGCCGGGCGCCCTCCCTCAACATAGCAATCCGCAAATTCCGTCACCAATTGCAGCAGCGCTCTGCCGTCGCAAAGAAGATGGTGCGCCACAAACAGCATTTGAAGCCCGCCCCCGCTTTCGGGATAGCAGAACGCCTTCAGCAGACCGTTGTGAAAGACATCCCATTCCCGCTCTCCAATCCGGCGGTAGTCCTCCCATAATTTCGCCTCGCTGCCGCGCACCGCGAAGTTAACGGCG
The DNA here is from genome assembly GCA_947522735.1 of uncultured Oscillospiraceae bacterium. Lineage (GTDB taxonomy): Bacteria > Bacillota > Clostridia > Oscillospirales > Ruminococcaceae > SIG526. The sequence goes on from CANNTZ010000054.1 coordinate 2,622, forward strand.
GAGCGACCCGTATCCTTGTAATAAAGCGCTCCGTCCCCCTCCTGCGCAATCAGGCAGTTCAGGAGCGGATGAGCCTCCGCCAGCGCCTACAAAGCAAGCTGAACCCTTTGCACATCATATTCCGCCGCAAGCTGAAACGCGAGGCCGAGGTGCCTGTTGGGACACATGAAATGCGCCCGCTCCGAAAGGGCATACTTCCTTTTCACAGATTATTCCCCCTGTCAAGCCTCTGCCAGGCCAGCATATTTCCGCTGAAGTCAACCGCTACCCGTCCCATGTCCTTCAGCCACGCAAGATATGAGCGCACGGTGCTTCCGACAAGGGCATACTGCTCAAAGGTCATGCTCAGGCCGTAATCGTCAAATATCCTTTTCAAAAGCTGCTCAAAGCACATCGGGCTGCCGCAAAGCTCCACAATGTGGTCAGCCACCCCGTTTATCTTGTCGATGTTGTACTGCGCCAGCTCGGAAACGCTCTCGGCCGCATCTGCGTGAGCCGGAACGAACAGCTTGGCCCGCATGGCTTTGACGGCTTCCAGTGTGCTAAGGCAGGCTCCCACGTCATAGATGAAGCCGATCTGATATTTGTCCAGCGTTTCCCGGCTGGAAAGGCAGTCGGCAAGAAACACCACATCATCCGGCGTGCGGAAGCCCACCATGTCAAAGAAGTGTCCGGGAAGCGGAAGAATGGAAAAGCCGCTCGGCAGCGTGTCCGCCGTCAGCTCCTCGGCGGCGCTGTCCTGTGCCAGCAGAAACTTGTGGCGCAGCTCACGCGGCGGATACCCGCCGTACAGAAACGACGGCTCCAGAACCGTATGACGCGTGAAGTCACACTCAATCCCCGACGCGTAGATCTTGCAGCCGGTCTGCTTTTGCAGATATTGATTGCCGCCGATGTGGTCGGCGTTGGAGTGCGTGTTGTAAATGGCGGTGAGGTGCCAGCCGTTTTCATTGAGAAGCCGGCTCACCCTGCGCCCCGCGTCCTTATCGTTGCCGCTGTCAATCAGGCAGACCTCCGTATCGTTCAGCCGGACAAGTCCAATTTTTGCGGGGCTTTGTATGTAATAGCAACGCTCAGATACCTGTATCAGCTCGTACATTTTCGGTTTTCTCCTGTTTTGTCGTCGTTTTTCTCGGCGCAAGCAGCGCATCCTTATTCGGCGATGCTGCGCTCCTCCTGTCGCTCCGCACCATACCGGCAAACCAACGACATGACAAGAAGCATCACCCCGAGAGCGACTGAACCGGCGTTGTCCAAACGAAGCGGTGCGACGCCCTGCATGGTCTGTTTAATCACGGCGTGGACGATTTCTGCAACGAGCTGTGCGCCGACGGGAATGCAGATTGTCATTATGCCGAGGCGCATCATTTCCTTTGCCCCGCCAAGGCTGAACGGCGTTCCGTCGGCAAGCTCGCGCCCAAAATAATGCTCCGCGAATTTGGCAAGCACGGCTTCTCCGGCGCAGAGGATCATGCCTGCCGCCATCGCCGCATAAGCAGTGCCGGCGGTAACCTCCGCTCCCGCATTCAAAATGCTTTTCAGCGTCACGCCGCCGATTTTCAGCGCGGGCGCACCAAGCGCCATGCTGAGGATGCCGACGATGCAGCCGCAGAAGCCGACAATACAGAAGATGAACACAAGCTTGCTGAGAATTTTTCCGATTTTCGAGAGTGTCTGAATGGTTTTCAGCGTTTTCATTTTATGTTTTCCTTTTGACTTGTAATAAATGATGATCGATTTTCCACGGTTCCGTAATCCACCTGTCCAAAAACCGCAGTTGTTCTTCCGTGTGGAACCAATGCTCGCCGTTTGGCAAGACGGTCAGCTCCGCGCCGGTTTTCTCCGCAAAAGCGGATATTGTTTCCGGAGAGGTCAGATTGTCATGTTCTCCGTACAAAATGCGGGTGGGGATTCGCCAGAAAAGCGGATGCTCCCGCACATAGGTAAGATAATCCCATGACAGCGTTTCACCGAACTCCGTAGGAATTTCCAATTTTTCTGCAAGCTCCTGCTCGGTCACACCTGCCCACTGCATCATGTTGCCGATTAGCCTCTCCATGTCTACCACTGGCGAGATCAAATAAGCCTTGTCGATGAGCGTTTCATCCAGCGAGGATATGGAGAAAAATGCGCCGATGCTGTTTGCCACCAGCGTGAGATTATCACAGCGCTTGCGCTGCCCGGCAAAAAAACTCGGGAACTCCTCCTTGGTCTCCCACGGGGTCTGCGCACGGTAATCGAAGCCAATGACTTCCGCTTCCGGGAACAGGGGCTTGTAATGCGCAGCTTCCTCCGCCGAGCCTCCCTTGCCGTGGACATATACAATTATACCGTTCATTTTATACTTCCCTCTTTATCGCTCTCATTTGAAAGCAAACGCATCCATCCGGACACACATAGTCCTTAACCAGCGGCTCCTTACCGCCAACAAGAGTCAGATCGCCCCCGCTTCTTACCGCCTGCATATCCCCATAAAGAATCTGCATCAGCTTTGAACAGATCCCATATCCCTGCTCATTCACCGGACACCCGTAGGTGCATCGATACCTGTCCCCGATTTCTTTCCCGTTTCTACAGTAGTTTTCCGTGTGATCTCCTCTTAAAAATCCTGTGACTTCAATTTCAAAACTATATTCTTCCGCATACCATTTTTTCATCGGTTTTCTCCTCCGCATATTTCACAAGCCTGACGTTTTTATAATTATATGAAATCCCCATGCTTACCTGCCGATCAATTCACGAAAAACGGCGTCACGGTCAAAGGAGCCTGCCGCAAAGCCGGGGATCTCCTTGATGGACTTGCAAATGCCGATGCTGAACCCCGTCAGAATGTGACCGAGCTCCCTCTCGGAATAGGGGCAGTCGCCGGTCACAATCAGCGTGGACAGGCTGTGCACCACGAGCCATAAATCACGGAAATAGAGGTCTGCTTCCTCGGCCGAGATATGATAAATACTCATCAGCGTCGGGCGAACCATCTCCTGCAAATGTCGCATTGACTTCATGGCGCTGCATTCCTGCTCCTGCGTCCGGGCCAAAAACAAAAACCGATAAAGCTCCGGCTCCTCCCGTGCAAAACGAATATACTGCATCCCGACGCCGAAAAAGGGGAGCTTCTCTTGCAGGCCCGCATTTGTATAGCCGTCATACACGCGCACCGCAGCGGCATAAACCTCCTGCCTGACGGTATCCATAGAGCCGAAGGCGGTAAAAACCGGTTGTGTGGAGGTGCCAAGCTCATCCGCCATCGTCTTTGCGGTCAGCCCGTCGATCCCCTTTGCCCGCACAACGCGCAGCGCCGCTTCCACCATTTCCTCTTTCGTGAACTTGTTCTTTGGAGCCATGGTCTGCATCCTTTCTCCCGGAAGTAGATCGTTCTATACATATTATCCGATGTATATTGTATATTATACTACAAGAGAGGCATTTCTGTCAATACGGAAGCGCTTGATATTATGCGCAAATTTTGTTTTCTGCCTGTGCTTGCACGGCGCGGATATCGGCCGTTTGCCGCCTTTCCGTCATCGGCAGGGCGTTCTTTGTTCTGCGAAAGCTTTGGCCTTTTCGGAAAGCGCCCTCAACAATCGAAGCCCTCCTCAGAGCATGGACTCACCAATAATATGGGCATTTCCCCGCGGCGCAAAAATAAGCCCGGACATTGAGAGAAACCCAATGTCCGGGCTGTTTTTCGTCATACCGATCAGTGCGCGCCGCCGTCGAAGGAGTCGCCGAGGCTGTCGGCGAGGAACTCGCGCCCGGCGATGCGCTTACGCTCGCGCTCCTCCTCAACCATGTCGGAGAGGAGGTTCTTGACCTCGCGCGGGTTTTTGATGTGCTTTATGTCAAATTCCGGCGTGGATTTGTCGGCGGAGCAGCAGTGGATGGTGCCGACGCCGCACAGTCGCTCGCCGAAGCTGCGCTTGAGGGTGAGATCCATTATGCGGTAGAGCCGGATCTCCTCCTCGCGCTTGCTGAGGAAGCCGGTGGAAATGAGCAGCTTGTCGTCCTCCAGCATATAGGTCGTAAAGCTCAGAGGGAGCCCGAAGATTCCTCTTTTTTTGTCCTTCCAGATGTACTCGGTCTGATTTTTTCTGCCCATAACCGGCGCCTCCTTTTATTTTTAAAGTGTGTCTATGATATCCAGCAGCAGCGGGGTGCGCGCAACGACGCGCTTTGCCCCGGCGGCGAGCAGCTCCTGCTCGGTGAAGGTGCTCGTCACGCCGATACAGTCGGAGCCTGCCGCGCGCCCGGCGGCAATGCCTGCGAGAGCGTCCTCAACAACGACGCAGTCGGCCGGGTCCTCGCAGAGCCTTGCGGCGGTGGATAGATATATCTCCGGATCCGGCTTTTTGTTTACGATCTCGCTGCCCGTCGTGACCGCGTCGAAAATCTCCGGCGAGACGCCGAGACAGCGTAGATTTATCATCACCTTGACGTGATCCGCCGCCGATGCGACGGACAGCCGGTAGCCCCGGCGGCGCAGCTCGCGGAGCATCTCCTTTGTTCCCGGCGCAACCTCGACCTCCTCCGGCGCAAGCCTGTCGTAAAGCTCATAAGAGCGCTCCTTCATCGCCGGGATATACTCCAGCCCGTGCTTTCTTGCAACTCCGCCGACAAAGCTGTCCTCGCCCATGCCGGTAAATTCGATGAAGTCCTCGTGGCAGGCGTCCACGCCCCACTCGCGCAGCGCAAGAATGGCGGAGTGACGCATACAATATTCAGAGTTGACAAGGACACCGTCCATGTCGAACATAACAGCGTGCTTCATATTCCGTTTTTACCGTTCCTGTAGAAATTGATGAGACAGCCGTCGAGGATGATTTTCCTCTCATCGCCGGTCAGTCCCGAGAGCTTCATTGTAAAGCTCTCTGCCCTGCCGTCGCGCAGTATATACGCATTGACGACGTCGCGGCAGCCCTCCACAGCGCTGCGGATACCCGGAATGAACAGAAAGTCGCCGTCCTCAAAGGCGGGCTCGCCGTCTATGACAAAGGGGAGCATTCCCCAGTTGATGAGGTTGCTGCGATAGCGCTTGGTGGCGTATTCGTTGGCGAAGTTCGCCCAGCCGCCGAGCACCTTCTGGCAGGATGCGGCCTGCTCGCGCGCCGAGCCGTCGCCGGGCTTGACGGCAAAGATGGTGCTGCCGATGCCTGTCGTCATCGCGTCAAGTCCGGGCTTGACGGTCCTTGCCGTCTCGAACGCCTCGCGAAGCCCCGGCGCAAATGCGAACGGCTCCTCTCCGGCAAGCCGCGCTTTCTCCGCACGGTGCAGCTCCTTCGCCTTCGCCACATATCCGGGCGCCTTGCGAGAGAGGGTGAACTCCGCGAGCCTGAGCGGGTTGGAACGGTAGGACGAGGTCTCGCCGGAGGGAATCAGCTCGTCGGTGGTGGTGACGGGATCGTCGATCTTGCAGACGACCTTGAGGATGAGATCGTCGGTCAGCGGGGACATCTCGGGCCAATCGGCTATATTGGGGCCAAAACGCAGCGGAAGCTCCTTCTGCGCCTTGCCAAAGCCGAAGTAGCAGCGGTTTTTGTAGACTGTGTCGTCGAACTGATAGTTTGTGCGCGGAGCATCGTAGTCGATATCGGTCGCCGGAGTGAGTAAGCCGCCGTTTGCCGCCGTCGCCGCAATGGAGCGTGCGTCCATCAGCGCGACCGCCGCTATCTGACCGTCGCCGGGCTTGGAGCCCTCGCGGTTCGGGAAGTTGCGTGTGGAGTGGCGGATGGAGAGCGAGTTGTTGGCGGGAACGTCGCCCGCGCCAAAGCAGGGGCCGCAGAACGCGGTACGGACTGTAACGCCCGCCTCGAAAAGCCCGGATACGGCGCCGCTGCGCATGAGTCCGAGAAATACCGGCTGGCTGGCGGGATAGACGCTGAGCGCGAAATCGCCGTTGCCGATAGAACGCCCGTCCAGTATCGCCGATGCGGCGAGCAGGTTTTCAAAGGAGCCGCCCGCGCAGCCCGCAATAACGCCCTGATCTATCAGCAGCCGTCCGTTGTGTAGCTTGCAGGTGAGGTCTATGCTGCGTCCAAGCGCCTGAGCCGCGTATTTTTCAACGCCGCGCAGAATATCGCCGGCGTTTTTGTTGAACTCCTCGATGGTGTAGGCGTTGCTGGGATGGAACGGCAGCGCAATCATCGGGCGAACGGCGGAAAGATCGACTCGAACAAGACAGTCGTAATAGGCGACGGGCGCGGGAGAGAGCTTTTTGTAATCCCCGGCGCGTCCGTGCAGCGCAAGATACTCCTCAGTCCTTTCGTCGGTCATCCAGATTGAGGACAGGCAGGTCGTCTCGGTGGTCATGACGTCGATCCCGTTGCGAAAATCCATGCTCAATCCTGCGATTCCGGGACCGATGAACTCCATGACCTTGTTCTTGACAAAGCCGCCCTCGAACACCGCGCCGATTATCGCAAGCGCAACGTCCTGAGGGCCGACGCCGGGAGCCGGCTCGCCCTCGAGATAGATTCCCGCAACCCTTGGCATATCTACGTCGTAGGTGCGCCCGAGAAGCTGCTTGACAAGCTCCGGGCCGCCCTCGCCGATGGCCATAGTGCCGAGCGCGCCGTAACGCGTGTGGCTGTCCGAGCCGAGTATCATTTTGCCGCAGCCGGCCATCATCTCGCGCATATATTGATGTATGACCGCCTGATGCGCCGGCACATAGTTGCCGCCGTACTTTTTCGCGGCGGACAGGCCAAAGAGGTGGTCGTCCTCGTTGATGGTGCCGCCGACGGCGCAGAGGCTGTTGTGGCAGTTGGTCAGCACATATGGAATGGGAAATTCGGTCAGCCCGCTGGCGCGCGCGGTCTGTATTATGCCGACATAGGTTATATCGTGGGAGGCAAGCGCGTCAAATTTTATCCTGAGCTTTTCATCGTTTCCGGAGGTGTTGTGCGCGGTCAGGATGGAATAGGCCATCGTCCCGCGACGGGCGGCGGAGATATCGCCGCCGGGGAGGATATCCCGCCCGTTTGCGACGAAAACGCCTTCATTATAGAGCTTTACCATGCGTGTACTCCTTACATTTATATTTCTACTTTTATATTTTATCACGTTGTCGCGCTTTTTGCAATCCATAATCGACCGATTTTGCGCCGTCGAAGCTTGCACCCCGTCGTTCAAAAGCGCCGCATTGCGAGCAAACCCGCAAGGGGACGAAAAAAAGGGCTTTTTGATATAAAGCGGGTTGCAAACGGGATGAAATTGTGCTACTATATTAGTGTCCGGGCGCGTTTTCGGCAATGAGGCCGGATTTGTGCCGATATTGCGATATACTGATACGACCGGGCGCATCCTCTTAGCCGGAGATGATTTAAATGACCGATTGCAATTTTTATATGCCCGTCAAGCTGCTGACCGGGCGGGGCTGCGTTCGCAACGGTGCGGGCGAGCTGGCAAAGCTTGGACGGCGCTGTCTCATCGTGACGGGCAGCTCCTCCGCGCGCAAAAGCGGCGCGCTGGACGACTGTATCGCCGCGCTGACGGTTAACGATATCGCCTATCGCGTCTACGACGGCATAACGCAGAACCCCTATCTCCTCTCCTGCGCCGAGGCGGGGCGGGAGGCGGCAAGCTTCGGTGCGGATTTTCTCGTCGGCATCGGCGGCGGCTCTCCGCTTGACGCGACCAAGGCGGCTGCGGTGCTTGCGGTCAACGATATGGATCCGCGCGAGCTTTACAAGGGAGGCTGGGAGCATCCGGCTCTGCCCTTCGCGCTGATCGGCACGACGGCCGGCACCGGCAGCGAGGTTACCGCCGTTTCGGTGCTGACCGACGAGCGCACCGGACGCAAAAAATCCTTCTCTCACAAGGGGCAGACCTACGCGCGGGTCTCCTTCGGCGATCCGGGCTACACCCTCTCCCTGCCGCTTGAGTTCACGCTGAGCACAGCGCTCGACGCGCTCAGCCACGCGATGGAGGGCTATTACAGCGCCCTGACCAACGATGCCGCAGACGCATTCGCGCTGCTTGCGGTCAGAGAGGTCTATAACGCGCTGCGCGGCATAAAGCCCGACGGGGATATATCCTATGAGCTGCGCGAGCGGCTCTACTACGGCTCGCTGTACGCCGGAATGACGCTCAACCACTGCGGAGCATGCTTCTGCCACCAGTTCGGCTATTTCCTCAGCGAGGACTACCACATCCCGCACGGCTTTGCCTGCGCCGCCACCCTGCCGGATTTCATCTTGCGCGGCAAGCGCTTTATGCCGGAAAAGGCGAGAGCTCTCGAGCTGGCAGCCGGGGCCTCGACCGAGACTGTTTGCGAGGACATCGCGCGCTGGAATTTGGCCCAGCTTCCGCGGCTTGCTCCGGCCGAGATAGACGCGCTGCTCCCGCGCTATGAAAACGCGCGTCATCTGCGCATCTCTCCGGGAGGCTTCTCCATGGAGGAGGCCCGTGAGCTGTTTATCAAAAAGTTTGGAGGGTGAGACAAAAATCCATATGAAAGGATCTGAAATAAGCATGACCACCAAGCGGATAGAAAAGCAAATGGGCTCCTTTGTGAAGGGCTTCCGCGAGTTTGCGATCAAGGGCAACGTGCTGGATATGACCGTCGGCGTCATCATCGGTACCGCGTTCGGCAAGATTGTGACCTCCCTTGTCAACGACATAATTATGCCGTTGTTCAGCACCGTGATTTCCGAGATCAACTTCTCCGATCTTGCCGTCACCCTCAAGCCCGCGACGGATACGACCGACGCGATACTCTTCAAATACGGCAGCTTTATCCAGACGCTGGTCGATTTTCTGATAATCGCGCTTTGCACCTACGTCTTCATACGCATCATCGGCAAGGTGAAGGACAAGCTGGCGAAGAAGGAGGCTGCCGCGCCCGCAGAGCCTCCCAAGCCGAGCGACGAGGTCGTTTTGCTAACCGAGATACGCGATCTGCTCAAAAAGGAAGCCGCCGGAACCGAGGACGGCTCCGACGCTCAGTAGGACTTACCTCACGCGCCCATGCGGCCAATCCGGCCGGAGCTGCGCGGGCGCGGAGAGTAACCGCGTCAGGTTTTTTTGACCATCGATGTGCCGCATTTCGGACAGGTTATCCGGAGTTTTCCGCGCTTTCTCGGCACTCGCAGCGTCTGTCCGCAGCCCTTGCAGCGGAAAAATCTGTATTTTCGGCACTGCCCAAGCATCTTAACGCGCGCGGAGCACCATTTTGCAATGGGGCTGAACCATCCGAGGAACCACCGGTTTTCGCGCCTTCGCGCCTCAAGGCTTCGTGAAAACGTCCGGAACAATTGATATCCGAACGGCAGCAGCGCAAGCAGCCGCACCCAATAGACCGGCACAAACATAAGCGCTACCGCGAGAATAAGCGTTAGCGCCAGCAATGCGACGGAAAATTCGTCCTGTCCATATCGCCCGTACATAAACCTTCTCAACCAGTTCATCCTTGTCCCCCTGTGCGCAGTTGTGCGCAATTTCAATTGCCGCGATTTGTATGCGGTTACATGTAAATATCTGTAAATAACATCTTTTGCTGAGCCGCTTGCCTGTAAATATCTTACAACAATATTGTAGATATTTTTAGAATATAATATGAAAAATATGGAGGTACACCAATGAAAATGATATTCCGTTGGTACGGAGATACCGACCCGATACCGCTGAAGTACATCCGGCAGATTCCCTGTATGGACGGCATTGTCAGCGCAATATACGACGTGCCGGTCGGCCAGGCGTGGCCGCAGGATAAGATCGACGCGATGAAGCGTGAGATCGAGGCGGCAGGGCTGAGCTTTGAGGTTATCGAGAGCGTGCCTGTGCACGAGGACATCAAGCTCGGCAGCGGCCGCCGCGACGAGTTCATCGACAACTACAAGACCACCATCCGCCGACTTGGACGGGCCGGAATCAGGTGCATCTGTTACAACTTCATGCCGGTGTTCGACTGGACGCGCACCCAGCTTGACCACAAGCTTGCCGACGGCTCCACCGCGCTGGTCTGTTATACGGAGCAGCTCGCGTCGATGGATCCGCTGCATGGAGAGATATCGCTTCCCGGCTGGGACGCCTCCTATAAAAAGGATGAGCTTGCCGCGCTGTTTGAGGCGTATTCCCGCATCGACGAGGAAAAGCTGTGGGAAAATCTCGAATATTTTCTCCGTGAGATTATTCCCGTCGCCGAGGAGAGCGACATAAGGATGGCTATCCATCCCGACGACCCTCCCCGCCCCATCTTCGGTCTGCCGCGCATAATCACCTGCGAGCAAAACCTCGACCGCCTCCTGAAGCTGGTTGACAGCGAGGCAAACGGGCTGACCTTCTGCGTCGGCTCGCTCGGCTGCGACCCGAAGAACGACACCGTCAGCATGATACGCAAATATTCCGCGATGCACCGCGTACATTTTGCACATGTGCGCAACGTGAAGCTGCTCCCAAGCCTCAGCTTCGAGGAATCCGGACACTACACGCCAAACGGCAGCATCGACATGAAGGAAATCATGCGCGCGCTGAAGGAGACCGGCTTTGACGGCTACATACGTCCCGACCACGGGCGCATGATATGGGGCGAGACCGGCAAGCCCGGCTACGGCCTCTATGACCGCGCTCTCGGCGCGATGTACCTCGCAGGCATCTGGGAGGCGCTTTGAAAACACATAATACGCAACAATAATCCATAAGGAGCTGATATAATTGGCAAACCCGTTCAGGATTGATCTCACCGGTAAAAACATAGTTATCACGGGCGCCGGCGGCGTGTTGTGCGGCGTTTTCGCCCACGCGCTCGCCGAGACCGGCGCAAATATTGCGCTGCTCGATATCAACCTTGATGCGGCGCAAAGGGTCGCGGACGAGATAAATGCGGCTGGCGGCAGAGCCGTCGCCTGCAAAGCAAATGTGCTCGACCGCGCAAGTCTTGAGGAGGCGCACGCCGCTATCCTTGACAAATTCGGCAAATGCGACATTCTTCTCAACGGCGCGGGCGGCAACAACCCCAGGGCCACCACCACCAGGGAATACTACTTTCCCGGCGACATCGACAGCGACGTCGTATCCTTTTTCGACCTCGATCAAAAGGGCGTCGAGTTCGTATTCAATCTCAACTTTCTCGGCACTCTGCTGCCCACGCAGGTGTTCGCACAGGACATGCTTGGGCGCACCGGCTGCAACATTATCAACATATCCTCGATGAACGCCTTTACTCCGCTCACCAAAATCCCGGCCTATTCCGGCGCAAAGGCGGCAATCAGCAACTTCACCCAGTGGCTCGCCGTCCATTTTGCAAAAGAGGGCATCCGCGTAAATGCGCTCGCGCCCGGCTTCTTTGTCACCAAACAGAACCACGACATGCTCATCAATCCCGACGGCAGCTACACCGCGCGCTCCGAGAAGATCATCGCGGGCACCCCGATGGAGCGCTTCGGCAAGCCGGAGGAGCTGGTCGGCACGCTGCTGTTCCTGATCTGCAACGAGGCGGCGAGCTTCATTACCGGCGTCGTCATCCCGATAGACGGCGGCTTTTCTGCATATTCCGGCGTGTGACCCGGACGGACTGCAATAAAAGGAGGAACATCTCATGCTTCCAAGGCTAACGGTAGCGGCACAGCTCTACACTGCGTGCGGCTTCACCCAGACAATCGAGGGGATCGAAAAAACCTTCAAGCGCATCAGCGAGGACGGTTACGTCTCCGCACAGGTCTCGGGCTTCGGCCCGATCAAGCCGGAGCGGCTGCGCGATATCGCCGGGAAATACGGCGTGTCCATCTGCTCCACCCATTCCAGCTTCGAGCGTATGCAGAGCGATCTTGACGCCATGATTGCGGAGCACAGGCTGTGGGGCTGCAAAAATATGGGCATCGGCTCAATGCCGAACGGGTATCGCGGCAGTCTTGAGGGCCTGAACGCGTTCATTGCGGCGATAAATCCCATAGCGCGCCGTCTTGCGGACGCGGGTATGCGCCTTACCTATCACAACCACAGCTTTGAGTTCGTAAAATACGGCGGCGTGACCGCCATGGATCGCCTCATCGAGGAGACCGACCCTGCGGTCAACTTCATCATCGATACCTATTGGGTGCAGGCGGGCGGCGCAAGCCCGACGGAATACATCCGCAAGGTCAAGGGCCGCATGAACGTCTGCCACTTCAAGGATATGGCGCTCGTCAACGGCGAAAACGGCCTTGAAACGCGTTATGCGCCGGTGGGGCTTGGCAATATCAACTTTCGCGATGTCATTGCCGCCTGCGTTGACGCCGGAGTGGAATACGCCGCCATAGAGCAGGACGACTGCTATGGCGAGTGCCCGTTCGACTGTCTTAAAACAAGCCGCGAGAATACGATAAAATTTGCCGAGGGCATCGCCGACGCGCGATGACCGCCTGAAAGGACGAAAAAATGCCAGAGCTTATAATTTCCGGCTTCGGCGACGAAATCTGCGAGGATTTTGCCGTCCAGCTCGACACGATGGCGTCGTTTGGACTGGATCACATCGACCCGCGCGGCGTCAACGGCAAAAACATCTCCGACCTGACGGAGGCCGAGGCAAGGGCGGCCAAAAGGCTGCTCGACGAGAAAGGCTTCAGCGTCTCCTGTATCGGCTCGCCGACAGGAAAATACGATATCGAGGCGGACTTTGCGCCGGAGCTTGAAAAATTCAAGCGCACACTCGAAATTTCCCTCATCCTCGGCGCGGACTGCATACGCATCTTCTCCTTTTTCATCCCCAAGGGGCATGCGCCTGACGAATACCGCGACGAGGTGATGCTGCGGATAAGCCGCTACCTCGAGGTCTCGGAGGGCAGCGGCGTGATGCTGCTGCACGAGAACGAGCACGCAATCTACGGCGAGGACGCCGCTCACAGCCTCGATATCATGAGAACCCTCGAATCTCCGCGCCTGCGCCAGATTTTTGACCCCTGCAATTTCATTTTTGCCGACGTCGAGCCGTTCCCATACGCGTTTGAGCTGCTCTGCGATTACATATACGCGCTTCACATCAAGGACGGAAAAGCCGATCCGTTCTCCGTCGTTCCGACGGGGATGGGCGACGGGCGCATCGGCGAGATGATGGCGGAGCTTTACCGGCGCAATTTCTCCGGCTTTGCAACGCTGGAGCCGCATCTCGGCAGCTTTACAGGGCTTGCGCAGTTTGAATCGGTGCTCGATCTCTCGTCGCTCCCCAAGGGCGGTGCGCAGACGTTCAAGGTCGCGCTCAGCGCCTTTGAAAAGGCGGCGTCCGCGGCAGGTTATCTGATCCACGGCTGTGAATAATCCGCATAAAAATCAAACGGAAAAACATAATAATGGAGGTACAGCAATGTCTGACAAAAAGGTACGGTTTGGTATAATAGGCGTCGGCAACATCGGTTCGCTCCATTTTGAGAACCTGACGACAGGCAAGGTGCCGGACGGAGTGCTTGCTGCCGTCTGCGATATTAAGGAATCCCGACGGGAATGGGCGCGCTCAAAGCAGCCCGGGCTGCCGGTCTTTGCCGATTATAAGGAGATGATAGCAAGCGGGCTTATCGACACCGTCATCATCGCCGTGCCGCACTATTATCATCCCGAAATCGGCATCTATGCCTTCGACCACGGCATGAACGTCGTCACGGAGAAGCCCATCGGCGTCTACACCGAGGCTATCCCCGCCTTTATGGACGCGGCGAGACGCTCCGGCAAGGTGTTCAGCATGATGTTCAACCAGCGCACCAACCCCGCTTTCCGCAAGATGCGCGAGATTGTCAAAAGCGGCGAGCTCGGCGAGATAAAGCGCACCGTCTGGCTTATCAACAACTGGTACCGCACCCAGGGCTACTACGACTCCGGAGAATGGCGGGCGACATGGGCAGGCGAGGGCGGCGGCGTGCTGCTCAACCAGTGCCCGCACAATCTTGACCTTTGGCAATGGATATGCGGTATGCCGGTGCGTGTGCGCGCCTTCTGCAAGTTTGGCCATTATCACAATATCGAGGTCGAGGACGACGTGACCGCATATGTCGAATACGAAAACGGCGCGAGCGGCGTGTTCATGACCTCCACAGCCGAGGCGCCGGGCGTAAACCGCCTCGAAATATTCGGCGACATGGGCCGCCTCACCTGTGAGGACGACAGACTCACCTTCCGCAAGCTGCACGAGAACGAGCGCAGCTTCTGCATGGAGCGCGGCGGCTTCAACAG
>CANNTZ010000055.1 GCA_947522735.1 uncultured Oscillospiraceae bacterium
AAGCTCACCGACTACAGCCTGTGGTAATAAAGGAGGATACATATAATGGCAAAAGCTGTGGATTTTACTCCTAAACAAAACAGGATCAAAAAGGGCTCGCCGGTGGTTACGGCAATAATATACTTCTTTGTCGGCGTCGTCGCTCTGCTCACGCTGTATCCGTTTATTCTCATTGCCAGCAACTCGATCTCCAACCCCATCGAGTGCGCCGCGAACACCGTCTGGCTCTATCCTAAGGGCTTCTCCCTCAAGGCTTACGGCCAGATACTCCAGAGCGACTCCATCCTGCGCGCTTTCCTAAACTCCGTCTTCTACGTTGTCATCATCACGTTCTGCTCCGTGCTCAACGCCATGGCGGCGGGCTATGCGCTCTCGGTGAAGGGCCTGTTCGCAAGAAAGGTCATCGTCCTCATCATCATGATACCGATGTTCTTCAGCGCCGGCCTTATCCCGACATTTATCATCATCTCCCGCTACGGCATGTTCAACACCCTTTGGGCCATCATCCTGCCGAACATCATCTCGGTTTGGAACATCATCCTTGCCCGCACCTATATCGCCGGGCTGCCCGCGGGACTTAAAGAGGCGGCGATAATCGACGGCGCAAACGAGATGGACGTCGTTTTCCGGATCGTTATGCCGCTCTCCAAGCCGATAATGGCAGTTCTCAGCCTCTACACCGCGCTTGCCGTGTGGAACATGTGGTTCAACTTCCTTGTATACTGCCCCTCACTCGAAAGCTGGCATCCGCTCCAGATGTACCTGACAAAGACGCTTATCTGGGGCAACATGAGCAACGTCCTCAAGCTTGAGGGCAACATCGACCCGGAGCTTATCAAGAACAAGCTGCTCATGGCGGCCGTCGGCTCTCAGCTCAAGTACGCGGTAATCATGGTCGCCTCCATCCCGGTCATCATGATCTACCCGTTCGTGCAGAAGTACTTTATCCAGGGCGCCCTGCTCGGCTCCCTCAAGGAGTGATCCCTCTCTAACCAAATCCCCCCCCCCCGCATTTTTGCCCCAAACACACCCCTCGCTTGCTGTGACGTTTCTTTTGAACCGGACACTTCTGATTTCCGGGCGGAAGAGATTGTTATAGAGTCCGCTGCGTGTGCTGCGAATAACGCTGCGAATAACGCTGCGAATAACGCTGCGAATAACGCTGCGCCCGCTCTATCAACCAGTAGGCCGTCATAGTTATTATACTATGGCGGCCCCGCAGAAAACGGAGGTGTTTTCATTGAAAAAATTCGTAAGTGTGTTCCTCGTCATCCTCATGACGCTCGCCCTGTTTGCAGGTTGCTCAGAGGGCGGCAACATGTCGTCCGCGGACAGTATGTCGTCCAAAAAAGACGATGTATCGTCCTCCAAGACAGATGACATGGAAAAGGATGAACCGCCAGTCCCGATTGTTGTTCTTCTCGCCGATTCGAATGTTCCCGAATATCCGCTGAACATGGATCGTCCTAACATGCAGAAGATCCACGACGTCCTGCTTGAGAAGTTCAACGTAGACTGGTCCATCGAGACCATCATCGGCGATAAGTTTGAGGAAACAGTCAACACCCGTCTTGCCGCCGGCGATAATCTCCCCGACATGATATGCTATCGCTTCGGCAGCTCACGTCTCCTCGAAATATACAACAGCGGCCTTATCATCGGCCTCAACGACCTCATTGATCAGTATGGCCCGGAAGTCAAGCAGCATATGCAGTCCGACATGCCCTATCTGACCATCGCGAACGGCACCGCCGACGGCACCATCCTGCGCGTCCCGCAGGTTGTCGCGAACATCCAGCATCAGGTGACCACTCTCAACGTCCGCAAGGACTGGCTCGACGCCTGCGGCCTTGGTGTTCCGACCACGCCGGACGAGTTCAAGCAGATGCTCGTCGCCTTTAACGAGCAGAAGGTCAACGGCTCCGGAAACATTGTATTCCTCGCAAACTATAACAACATGAATTTCTCCGTCGGCCCCGCTTTCGGAGTTATGAACGCCACCGGCGCCTCCAACTCCTGGTGGTACGATGATGATATGAAGCTCTACAACTCCATGCTCACCGACAACATGAAGGAGTATGTCACCTGGGTAAACGACCTCTTTGAGGCCGGCCTCATCTTCCCGTCGTTCACCAACTACACCGCCGACCAGTGGAACGAGATTCTCTACGCCAACAAGGCCGGAGCCTCCGTCGGCGCATGGTGGGACGGCGTTATTCAGCACGGTACCCTCAAGTCCAAGGCCATCGAGGGCGAGCCTATACCCATCCGCAACCTTCAGAACAAGGACGGCAAGTCCGTCAACCTCCTCAAGAATCTCGGCGGCTATAAATCCTTTATGATAACCAAGGACTGCGCACGCCCCGATAAGGCGATGGAGGTCATAAACTACGGCTACACCCTCGAGGGCACCACCCTTGACTACTTCGGCGAAGTCTATCCGGGCGGCGAGTACTATGCTGCTCCCGATGAATCCACCCTCCCCGACAAGATCAAGGGCACCCTTGCCCCGACTTCCATGAGCTACACCGACAAGGGCAACGAGCTTATGGCCGAAAATCCGCAGGCATGGAACATGATGGGCTGGAACACCGGCTGCCTCGGCCAGTGGCTGATAGGCACCGCGGGCGATATCGCCTTTGAGTTCTCCACCTCTTTCTCGGATTGCGGCCTTGCAGCCGACATTGACTACAACCTTGATAACCTCAACTTCTTCATCCAGAATGGCGTACCCCAGATTGGCTTCTCCACCCCGACCGACGAGCAGTCCGCGAAGCTTCAGGAGTTCAACGATCTCTTCACCTATATGCAGGAGAACATCCAGAACTTCATGATGGGCGCGCGCAATCTCAGCGAGTGGGATGCTTTCGTTGAAGAGTGCAAGAGCATGGGTATTGACGAGGCCACCGCCATCTGCCAGGAGCGCTTTGACTCCTATGTCAACGTCATGGATAAGATGGGCGCAGTCGTGTTCGAGCGCTAATCCCTCCAATCCCACACGGGTTCCCTGATTCAGCCCGCAAACGCAAAAAGTCAGTTAATGTTTGTATGCTTTAAGCGGCAGGACGGCGTTCTGTCCGGCGAGAAGTTCTGGCGACGTCCGTCGGACGGTTCGCTCCGGTCGCTTGGATCATAAATACATTAAAGAATGGAGACTTACACATGCAACTCAAAAAGGTACTGGCACTGCTCCTGGCTGTCATCATGACAGTCGCCGTGTTCGCCGGATGCTCCAAGGGCGGAAACGATTCCTCCAAGCCCGATGCATCCAAGCCTGATTCCTCCAAGACGGAATCCAGCGATAGCGGCGACTCCGACGCTCCCGTACCCATCGTGCTGCTCAGGTCTGACGATAACGTTCCTGAGTATCCGCTGAACATGGATCGTCCCAACCTGCAGAAGATCCACGACGTCCTGCTCGAGAAGTTCAACGTTGACTGGTCCATCGAGACCATCATCGGCGATAAGTTTGACGAGACGCTCAACACTCGTTTTGCCGCCGGTGATAATCTTCCCGACATGATCTTCCGCCGTCTCTCCGACTCCCGCCTCCTTGAGGTCTACAACAACGGCCTTATCATCGGCCTCAACGACCTCATCGATCAGTACGGCCCGGACGTTAAGCAGCACATGGAATCCGACATGCCTTACCTGACCATCGCGAACGGAACCGCCGACGGCACCATTCTGCGTGTCCCGCAGGTCGTCGCGAACATCCAGCATCAGGTGACCACCCTCAACGTCCGCAAGGACTGGCTTGACGCATGCGACCTCGACATTCCGACCACTCCGGACGAATTCAAGCAGATGCTCGTCGCCTTTAACGAGCAGAACGTAAACGGCTCCGGAAACATCGTGTTCCTTGCCAACTACGGCAACATGAATTTCTCCGTCGGCCCCGCTTTCGGAGTTATGAACGCCACCGGCGCCTCCTCCTCTTGGTGGTACGATGATGATATGAAGCTCTACAACTCCATGCTGACCGACAACATGAAGGAGTATGTCGCTTGGGTAAACGACCTCTTTGAGGCCGGCCTCATCTTCCCGGCGTTCACCAACTACACCGCCGACCAGTGGAACGAAGTCATCTACGCCAATAAGGCAGGAGCCTCCGTCGGCGCATGGTGGGATGGCGTTATTCAGCACGGTACCCTCAAGTCCAAGGCCATCGAGGGCGAGCCTATACCCATCCGCAACCTTCAGAACAAGGATGGCAAGTCCGTCAACATCCTCAAGAATCTCGGCGGCTACAACGGCTTCATGATCACCAAGGACTGCGCACGCCCCGATAAGGCGATGGAGGTCATAAACTATGGCTATACCCTCGAGGGCACCTGCCTTGACTACTACGGCGAGTTCTATCCGGGCGGCGATTACTATGTTGCTCCCGATGAGTCCTCGTTGGACGAGCGCCTCAGAGGCACTCTCGCTCCGCACACCATGGGCTACACCGACAAGGGCAACGAGCTTATGGCCGAGAACCCGCAGGCTTGGAACATGATGGGCTGGAACACCAGCTGCCTCGGCCAGTGGCTGATAGGCACCGCGGGCGATATCGCCTTTGAGTTCAGCGGCACCTTCCAGGATTGCGGCCTTGCAGCCGACATCGACTACAACCTTGATAACCTCAACTTCTTCATCAAGGAGGGCGTGACCCAGATCGGCTTCGCCACCCCGACCGACGAGCAGTCCGCGAAGATTCAGGAGTACGACGATCTCTTCGCTTACATGGAAGAAAACATCCAGAACTTCATGATGGGCGCGCGTGACCTCGGCGAATGGGATGCCTTTATTGAAGAGTGCAAGGGCATGGGCATCGACGAAGTTACTGCTATCTATCAGGAGCGCTTCGACGCCTACGTCAGCATCATGGATGAGATGGGCGCAGTCGTGTTCGATAAGTAAGTCTCCATTTTTCCGCACACACAGAATTTAACAGCCTATATTGCCCCTTCCCCCTCCTCCCGTACAAACGGGGGGGGGGGGGGGGTAAATCAGTTTTATACGATTTGCCGAATTGATCGAATTTTTCAACTAAACAGGCCCGCTTCAGCATGTGTATCCGAGCTATAGTATAATGTATTTATAAATTCGATTCTGAGAGGAGTATAAGACAATGAAACTTAAAAAGCTGTTTGCGTTCATTCTCGCGCTGCTCATTACAGCGGCGCTGTTCGCCGGCTGCTCCGGCGACACAAAGCCCGGCAAGGATCAGAGCACATCCGGGAACGAAAGCTCTTTTACCGAAAACACCGGCGCACCCAAAAAGATAACGATATTCTTCCCCGACGACAATGTTCGTTTCCCGCAGAGCATGGATCGCCCCAACTATCAGACTGTCGGCAAGATAGCTCTGGAGCTGTTCAACATTGAGCTTCAGACCGAGACCGCTATCTCCAGTGAATTTACGACGACGCTCAACGCCCGTCTTGCCTCCGGCGAGAACATGCCGGACATCTTTGACTCCTATCTCTCCCCGCAGCGCTCCGCCGAGCTTTATGAGCAGGGCCGCATCCTGGGGCTTTCCCAGCTCATCGAGGACCATGCTCCCGAGATAAAGCGCCGCATGATAATCGACACTCCCTCTCTTGCCATAGCACACTCCACCAGCGACGGCGAGATACTCCGCGTCCCCACCGTCGAGGAATCCATTCAGCACGAGATCTACGTCATGCACATCCGCTATGACTGGCTCCGCGAGCTCGGCCTCGACGTCCCCACCACCCCCGACGAATTTCTTGATACGCTCATCGCTTTCCGCGACAACGACATGAACGGCGACGGCCGCGCGAACGAAATATTTGCGCCCGGCAGCTACGTCACCTTCAACGCCGCCCTCAGCACCGCCTTCGACGTCCCCAAGCTCACCTCCGCAGCGGAATCCTGGTGGGTGGACAAGGACGGAAAAATATATAATACAATGGTATCCGATAACGCCAAAAACTTTGTCGAGTTTGTCCAGAAAATGGTGAAGGCCGGCGTTCTCGATACCACCTATACCAACACTACCGCAGATTCCATAAACCAGAAGCGCTATAACAACCTCGTCTCCGGTCTCACCGGCGCATGGTGGGACTCCGTCGTCATTGACACCCAGATAGCTGAGAAAGTGCCCGGCGCCGAATACATTCCGATGGAGCCGCTGAAAAGCGCAAGCGGCGACCAGTTCATCCTCCGCCGCAACAACAACGGCTGGGATCCGCACTATCTCAGCTCCACCTGCGCCGATCCCGTAGGCTGCATCAAGCTGCTCAACTGGTGCTACACCAAGGAGGGCACCCAGATCCTCTACTTCGGCGAGGCCGCTCCCGGCGGAGACTACTACATGACGCCGACCGACGTCCCCGAGGGTATCACCGATATCGACTATCAGCTTGTCTACACTGAAAAAGGCGAAAAGGCAATGGCCGAGGAGCCGGAGCTTTGGGCAAAGATGGGCTGGAACATCTGTCCTTTCCTACCGCAATACTTTGAGAGCAGCGTTGACTGCATAGCCCTCGAATTTTACACCGCCTTCGGCACCGCCTCCTGCGGACGCGCGGCGGAGGTCAATTTCAACAAGACCACCCTCAACAAGTTCATCGACACTCTCGGACGCCGCGATATCTCCTTCGCGACCCCGACCTCGGCACAGATCGATGAGCTGAACAAATACGACGACCTCTGGGTCTACATGGAGGAGCAGTTCATCAACTTCCTGCTCGGCAACTCCTCGCTTGACGAATGGCAGGCCTACGTCGATCAGTGCGATGCGATGGGCCTCCAAAGCGTCATAAAGGACATCCAACAGCCGCGCTACGAAGCCTACCTCGAAATAATTAAAGAAATGAAATAATCCTCCGCTCCGCCCTCAGGGACTTCACGCCCCTGAGGGCCTTTTGACATTTTCCGCCGAAATCCTCCCGCCCCGCTCCAAAACGATTGACAATCCCGCGCCCGTCGGCTACAATTATATTACATATAATTGCATACTTACGATTGAGAGGTGCGTTTCCATGTCCATACTCAAAAGAGAGACCTTTCTGCTTCGTCTGACCGGCGGCGATGCCGACCAGCTCGGCGCGATTTTTGCCACGCTTCCGGAGGATGTCGCCGCTCTGCGCGACGCTCGCGGGGTCGATAACTTCTCCGTCTGGCACGTCGATGGGCTCGTATTTGGCTACTACGAGGTAACCCGCGAGCACGTCATGACCGCCGCCGACAACGCCGCGCTGCGCGCCCTTGCCGAAAAGCTCTCGCCGCTCTGCGAGATAATCGCCGATCCCTTCACCTGCCCGATGCGCCTTATGTACAGCGACATCGGCGTTGTGCGCGCCGACAAAGCGCTCATCCGCCACCGCGTGTTCGCCACCCGGCTCAAGCCCGGCTGCACCGAGGAATACAAGCGCCGTCACGACGCTCTTGCCTCCTCCAAGGCCGGAGCCGTCAGCGAAGGCCCCGAGAGCAACTTCACAATCTGGAACGCCGGGCGCTACATCTTTGGCTACTGCGAGTTAGCGCGCTCCTTCGACCACGAGATGACCGAGGACGAACGCGCCTCCACCGTCGCGTGGGAGACCCGCGGCTTCGAGATTATGGACTGGATAACCGACGACGTAGACTGGATATCCGGCGAAAAGCACAGCCCCATCGCGCTCGTCTATCGCCAGAGATGAGTTCCGGACGATAACAACACGCCGGAAGGGTTAAAACCTTCCGGCGTGAATTTTTGCTTTTTATTGTGAGACGCCTGATCTCCGGCGTTTTATATCGCTTGCTCCGCGAAATTCACGAAATTCTCCGGCGTCAGCTCGTAATCCACCGACGACTGCATCCGTCCGAGCTGATCCTCCCAACTGTCAACGTTTACCCTCAGCCTCCGGAAACCCAGACGCTCGTAGACGTGCTGCGCCCGCCGGTTGGATAGGCTCGTGTCCAGCGTGATTTTACCGCAGCCCATCCGGAACAGCTCCGCTATCAGCATGCTCAGCGCGGCCTTGCCAACGCCCCTTTCCCTCATCGATGGGTCGCATATTTTTATCCCGATTTCGGCTGCACCGTCGGTTATCCCATAGTTCATCTCGCCAATCGCCGCACCGTCAAATTCAAGAATGAGCCTGCGCCGTGTGCCGTCGCTGTCCGCCGCAAGCGACGCCGCTATCTTTTCCGCCGTCGTTCCAAGCCCGTTCGGAAACCCGGCGTGCGCCATCACCCGGCCGTCGTTCCACCACTCCGCAAGCCGCTCCGCGTCCCCGGCGCTCGCACTGCGCAGCGTTATTCTTCCGTTTTCAAGCCGCATCCCAATCCCTCCCGTCAGATCAGCACGCCGTCGCAATGGTCAATCTCGTGCTGGATTATCTGCGCCGTAAAGCCCTCAAACGTCTTTACACGCGTCCGCAGCTCCCTGTCCTGCCATTCTACCTTTATCGAGCGCCAGCGCTTCGCCGCGCGCGTGCCCTCGAGCGAAAGGCAGCCTTCCTCGGCGGTGTACGGCCCGGAACGCCTGATTATCCGCGGGTTGAACATGACAGCATAGCCACCCTTGCCGTCTGCAAAGACGATGATACGTCTGTCTACGCCGATCATATTTGCCGCCATGCCGACGCACCGCGTTTCGTTCGCCCTAATCGTATCCAGCAGATCGTCCGCGGCCGCGGCATCCTGCGCCGTCGCCGTTTTCCCCGGACGGCTGAGAAATATCACGTCGCGAATTATTTCCTTTACCATTATATTCGTCCTTTTTTATTTGCTATATGCTCCGATTATACCACAGGTGCGCTGCCGGTTCAAACGATTTTAAAAAATTCCAGATAATATCGCGCGCGTTTTCCGGATATTCCGCATTATAAGCGGAAAAATACAGACAAATCCCATTTTGGAGGTCTGTTATGAAGAGCTATCCGTCATATATACGTCCGTGGCTGCGCGTGGTTGTGCTCGTACTGATAATCGTAGCAGCGTTCACCATACCGGCTCTTGCCGGACGAGCTTCTCCCGGCGAGCCACTCGAAACGCTCTCAAAGCGCGGCTCTACCGGCTCGGAGGTCACGAAGATCCAGACCAAGCTCAAGAGCTGGGGCTACTACTCCGGCGAGATCGACGGCATCTACGGCTCTAAAACCGTGAGCGCGGTCAAGTCGTTCCAACGTAAAAACGGGCTTATGGTGGATGGCATTGCCGGCCCGCAGACGCTTTCGGCGATGGGCATCAGCTCGTCCGGATCCTCCGGCTCGGACAGCGACTATTATCTGCTCGCTCGCGTGATCTCGGCGGAGGCGCGCGGTGAAAGCTACGTCGGTCAGGTAGCCGTCGGCGCGGTCATTCTCAACCGTGTAGAGCACCCGTCCTTCCCGAACTCCGTTTCCGGCGTCGTCTATCAATCCGGCGCGTTCACTGCAATGACCGACGGGCAGATTAACCAGCCCGTCGCCAGCTCCGCCTATCAGGCGGCGCGCGATGCGCTCAACGGCTGGGATCCCTCCGGCGGCGCTCTCTACTACTACAATCCTGCCAAGACCAGCAACGCCTGGATACGCACCCGTCCAGTCATAACGGTCATCGGCAACCATGTTTTCGCCAAATAGCCCGCCACGGTTCGCGCCAAAGGCGCTGCTTACGTTATTTTTTCGTTAGCTTGTTCGCGCAGCGGCGGGCAATGCCCGCAGATATATTCGCGCCGGGCAATGCCCGGTGATATAGCCGCGGATCGCGCCAAAGGCGCTTACGTTATCGATTGCGCAGCGTTCATCCCCCGCGGCGCGAGCGTTAATTTTATCTTTCGCCGCGCGAGCCAGTCAGCGCACCCGATAACGTAAGCGCCTTTGGCGCGATCCGCGGATATGCCGGCGGGCGTTGCCCGCCGCCGCGCGAGCCAGTCGGCGCACTCGATAACGTAAGCGCCTTTGGCGCGATTCGCGGATATGCCGGCGGGCGTTGCCCGCCGCCGCGCGAGCCAGTCGGCGCACTCGATAACGTAAGCCACTGGGCAAAGCCCAGAGGCGAACCGCGGCGGGCAATGCCCGCAGATATATTCGCGGACGAAACCGGCGCAAGCGACGGTTTCTTACGTTTGCTGTTGCACAGCGTTAATCCCCGTGGCGCGAGCATAATTCTACCTTTCTCCGCGCGAACCAGTCAGCGCACCCGATAACGTAAGCCACCGCGCAAAGCGCGGAGGCGCTCCGCGTCCGGTCGAAAGATGAGAGGAGATCCAAGGGGAGAGAAGAAAACCGCCCGAACGGTTTTCTTCTCTTTCCTTGGTGCGCTTTTGCCTACTTTCACACGCATTTATGCGTGACACATACAGCAATAGACCAGCCCAACTCCGCGGGAATAAGTTAACGAAACCGATAACGTAAGCGCCTTTAGCGCGATCCGCGGACTTATCACCGGGCATTGCCCGGCGCGCGGCATGAGCGCAAGTCAGCGCCAAAACGCAGTTTATCCTCGCCAAAGGCGAACGAAAAAGTCAACTATCAAGAAAAGATAGAATGACCCAACGCCGCGCGAATAAGTTAACGAAACCGATAACGTAAGGTCCCCGCAACGCGAAGCGTGAGGACGACCGATCCGCGGATATGCCTGCGGGCGCTTGCCCGCCGCGGATATGTCACCGGGCATTGCCCGGCGCTGCCCGCCCTTGGCGGGGTTTGTGTAAATAATTTGTTTATAACTGTCCTGAGCGCTTTACATTTGAAAATTTGTGTGTTACAATAAATTTTGAATGGATAGGTAGACGGTGATCTGTAAGATCAACGTTTGCTTCAAATCGCTTTCAGTCCGGGCTTTACGACCTGATTGTATGCGTTTTCACATTTATTTACAATTCGCTTCTCTCAACCCCATGAGAGAAATCAAAACGAGGAGGAAATACAAAAAAATGGCGAAAATCACCAGAAAAATGAAAACCATGGATGGTAACACCGCCGCCGCGCATGTATCCTATGCGTTCACCGACGTCGCCGCCATCTACCCGATCACTCCTTCGTCCCCGATGGCTGAGTCCGTTGACAAATGGTCCGCCGAAGGACGTCTGAACCTGTTTGGTCAGAGAGTCAAGGTCGCTGAGCTCCAGTCCGAGGGCGGCGCTTCCGGCACCGTTCACGGCTCTCTTGCCGCTGGCGCTCTCACCACCACCTTCACCGCTTCCCAAGGCCTCCTGCTGATGATCCCGAACATGTACAAGATTGCCGGCGAGCTGCTGCCCGGAGTTATCGACGTCTCTGCGCGCGCGCTTGCCTCCCACGCCCTTTCCATCTTCGGCGACCACTCCGATATCTACGCCTGCCGTCAGACCGGCTTTGCGATGCTCTGCTCTCAGAGCGTCCAGGAGGTCATGGATCTCGCTCCCGTGGCGCATCTTGCCGCCATCAAGGGCCGCGTGCCGTTCATCCACTTCTTCGACGGCTTCCGTACCTCCCACGAGTACCAGAAGATCCACGTCTGGGACTATGAGGATCTGCGCGACATGACTGACTTTAAGGCCATTGAGAAATTCCGTCACGACGCTCTCAACCCCGAGCACCCGAAGCTTCGCGGTTCTGCCCAGAACCCTGACATCTTCTTCCAGGCGAGAGAGTCCTGCAACAGCTTCTACAACGCTCTTCCCGCAGTCGTCGAGGAATATATGGGCAAGGTCAACGAGAAGCTCGGCACCGATTACAAGCTCTTTAACTACTACGGCGCAGCCGACGCTGAGGAGGTCATCGTCGCCATGGGCTCCGCCTGCGAGACCATCGAGGAGACCGTCGATTACCTCAACTCCCTTGGCCGCAAGGTCGGACTCATAAAGGTTCGCCTCTACCGTCCGTTCAGCGCCAGTCACCTCATCGACGCCATCCCCGATACCGTCAAGAGAATCTCCGTTCTCGACCGCACCAAGGAGCCGGGCGCCATGGGCGAGCCGCTCTGGCTTGACGTTGTGGGCGCGCTGAAGAACAGCAAGTTCGACTCCATCCCCGTTTATGGCGGACGTTACGGACTCGGCTCCAAGGACACCACTCCGGCTCAGATCATTGCTGTCTACGACAACATGACCTGCTGCGACTGCAAGACGAAAAAGGTATTCACCATCGGCATCAACGACGATGTTACCAACCTCTCCCTCCCCATCGGCGAAAACATCGACACCACCCCCGCCGGCACCACGAGCTGCAAGTTCTGGGGCCTCGGCGCGGACGGCACCGTCGGTGCAAACAAGAACTCCATCAAGATCATCGGCGATCACACCGACATGTATGCTCAGGCGTATTTCTCCTACGACTCCAAGAAGTCCGGCGGCGTGACCGTTTCCCATCTGCGCTTCGGCAAGCAGCCCATCAAGTCCACCTACCTCATCAACAAGGCCGACTTCGTTGCCTGCCACAACCCGTCCTATATCGACAAGTACGATATGGTGCAGGATATTAAGCCTAACGGTATCTTCCTGCTCAACTGCTGCTGGGATCTCGCCGAGCTTGACAAGCGCGTTCCCGCTCCGGTAAAGCGCTATATCGCCAAGAACAATATCCGCTTCTACACCATCGACGGCGTCGCCATCGCAAGAGAGCTCGGGCTTGGCGGACGCGTCAACACCATACTCCAGGCCGCTTTCTTTAAGCTTGCCGAAATCATCCCGGTCGATCAGGCTGTCAAATACATGAAGGACGCCGCCACCGCCTCCTATGGCAAGAAGGGCGAGAAGGTCGTCGCGATGAACCACGCCGCTATCGACCGCGGTATCGAGGGCGTAGTCAAGGTCGATTATCCCGCAAGCTGGGCCGACGCCGAGGGCGAGATGCCTGTTGTAAGGGCCACCGGCGACCGCAAGGATCTCGTCGATTTCGTCAACGACATCCTCATCCCCGCAAACGCACAGCGCGGCGATTCGCTGCCCGTCTCCACCTTTGTCGGACGTGAGGACGGCTCCATGCCGCAGGGCTCCGCCGCCTATGAGAAGCGCGGCGTAGCGGTTGATGTTCCCTCCTGGAACCCCGAAAACTGCATCCAGTGCAACTTCTGCTCCTATGTCTGCCCGCACGCCGTCATCCGTCCGGTTGCGATGACCGAGGAGGAGGCCGCAAAGGCTCCGGCCTCTGCGAAGCTTGCCGCCATGACCGGTATGCCCGGCTACAAGTTCGCCATGACCGTCTCCGTGCTCGACTGCACCGGCTGCGGCTCCTGTGCGAACGTCTGCCCCGGCAAAAAGGGCAACAAGGCGCTCACCATGGAGAAGCTCGATTCCCAGCGCGCCCAGCAGGACGTATTCGCCTATGGCGAGTCCCTCGAACCGAAGCCGGAGGTGTTCGCAAAATTCAAGGAGAACACCGTCAAGGGCAGCCAGTTCAAGCAGCCGCTGCTTGAGTTCTCCGGCGCCTGCGCAGGCTGTGGCGAAACCCCGTATGCAAAGCTCGTCACCCAGCTTTTCGGCGACAGAATGTATATTGCGAACGCCACCGGCTGCTCCTCCATCTGGGGCGGCAGCGCTCCCTCCACTCCGTACACCGTCAACAAGAAGGGCCGCGGCCCCGCATGGGCAAACTCCCTCTTTGAGGACAACGCCGAGTACGGCTACGGAATGTATCTGGGCCAGAAATCGATGCGCGACAGCCTTATCGCAAAGGTTCAGGCCATTTACGAAAACACCTGCGACGAGGCCAAAAAAGCCACTCTCAAGGCTTATCTCGACACCGTTGACGACGGCGCTGCGAACCAGGCCGCTGCCGACGCCGTGATTGCAATGTTCGAGGACGCTGTCGCAAACAACTCCTGCAACTGCTGCGACGCCGCCCGCGAGATTCTTGCGCACAAGGAATACCTCTCCAAGAAGTCCGTCTGGATCTTCGGCGGCGACGGTTGGGCATATGATATCGGCTTTGGCGGACTCGATCATGTCATCGCCTCCGGCGAGGACGTCAACATCTTCGTGTTCGACACCGAGGTCTACTCCAACACCGGCGGCCAGTCCTCCAAGTCCACTCCGACCGGCGCTGTCGCCCAGTTTGCGGCCTCCGGTAAGGAGATCAAGAAGAAGGATCTCGCAGCCATCGCGATGAGCTACGGCTATGTATACGTCGCTCAGGTGGCTATGGGCGCCGATTACAACCAGTGCGTCAAGGCCATTGCCGAGGCCGAGAGCTATCACGGCCCGTCCATCATAATCGCCTACGCGCCCTGCATCAACCACGGCATCAGAGGCGGTATGACCATCGCTCAGACCGAGATCAAGAACGCCGTCGCAGCCGGATACTGGCACACCTTCCGTTACGATCCGCGCATCGCTCTGGAGGGCAAGAACCCGTTCCAGCTCGACTCCAAGGCTCCGACCGCCTCCTACGAGGACTTTATCAAGAACGAGGTCCGTTACAGCTCGCTCACCCGCACCTTCCCCGAGAGAGCCGACGTCCTCTTCGACAGAGCCCAGAAGATTGCCAAGGAGAAATACGAGAAGCTCGTCAAGCTTGCAAAGCCCTACGATGCCGAGTAACCTCTCACGGCAAAGCTCCTCAATGCTCCGCAGCTCACGCTGCGGAGCATTTTTTGCGAAATTCACGTTATTTGCAGCATATTGCGTTTTTACCATTGACAACTAAAAGCATCGGGAGTATACTCCAATTAGAGGATTATAATCGCGCCCAAAATTTTTTTCGGAGGATATAAAAATGGATATAACCTATGACAAGCTTATACTTGCAGTCCTCGGCGGCGACGACGCCTCCGACACCGTCATGGATCTCAACGAGCACGGCTTTTATGCGACGCTGCTCTCGTCCACCGGCGGTTTTCTAAAAAAGAAGAGCGTCACACTGATGATTGGCCTTGACAGCGCGGACCTCGACGAGGTGACCGCCATTATCCGCAAGCACGCCGGTAAACGCGCCGAGGTCACATATATCAATCCCGGCGACGCCAAGGCTGCGCCCGTCAAGGTGAATACCAACGGCTCGGTAGCGTTCGTGCTGAACGTGGACAAGAGCCTGAAATTCTAAGGCGCCGCCTGCTTTGTGGATGTGCATCCGGACGATACCGGCCTCGATACGGCGCTCGCCGCTCCGGCAGGAGTATCCCTCTCGCTCCACATGTATTGTGAAGAAAATATTAAATACACAGCTCAAAGGTTGACAATTGTTATCCTGCATGATATACTGATATCACAACAGGGATAACAATTGTCAACCTTTGTTTACGGATACACTACATCGATGAAAGGACAAAACAATGGCAAAAAACGGTATTCTCTCCGAGGGAGAATGGAAGCTTATGACGGCGCTCTGGAACGGCGCGCCAAAGACCGTTTCGCAGCTTGTCAGCGAGCTGCTCGACGAGACCGGCTGGAGCAAGGGCACCGTGTTTATGATGCTCTCGCGGCTGTGCGAAAAGGGTGCGGTGCGTTTTGAGGAAGGGCGCTGCAAGCAGTATTTTCCCGTGCTCCAACGCGCGAACGCCGCAAAGCAGGAGACGGCGAGCTTTCTCTCGCGCGTCTACGGCGGCAGTCTGCGTCTGATGGTGTCCTCAATGGCGGATAACGCTGCGCTCACCCGCAAGGATATCGACGAGCTGTACGATATTCTGCGGCAGGCAGAGAAAAATGCCGAATAACCCCATTTCAAAACAATCATCGAAAGGTGTGAAAACCGTGTTTGAATTTTTTATAACCTCCTCGGCTCTCATCCTCGCCGTGCTGCTGATCCGGGCGGCGTGCCGAGCGCGCGTCAGCCGCGGGGGCGTCTACGCGCTGTGGCTGGCGGTGCTGATAAAGCTGCTGCTGCCTTTGCCGCTTATCGGGAGCGCCGTCAGCGTGATGAACCTCGTTCCGGATGCCCGCAGCTTAGCTGTCGAAAACGCTGAATATACATCAGAGTACGAACCGGCGCCGCAATATTTCTCCCCCTCCCCCGCTCCCTCAGGAGGCTATCTCGACGTCCCCACGACCGACGCAGCTTCCGCCGATTCCCTTCCGGAGCCGTCCATTCAAGCCGCTGCACCCGCCGAATTAGACGTCCGGCTTCTGCTCATCTGCGTATGGGCTCTTGGCAGCGCCGCGCTTGCTGCGACATTCACCGTGACGAATCTCCGCTTTCGGAGCCGCATATGCGCCGCACGCAGGCCGTTCGACGTGCCGGAGGCCGCCATGCACGGAATGAAAACGCCGGTATTCATCGTGCCCGGACTCTCCTCCCCATGTCTTTTCGGGCTGCTCCGCCCTGCGATCTATCTCACGCCGGAGTCGGTGCGCGACAGCTCCGCGCTGCGCTGCACACTTGCGCATGAGCTAAGCCACCGCCGCCACCTCGATCACGTCTGGTGCGCGCTGCGCTGCGTACTGTTGGCGGTCTGGTGGTGGCATCCGCTGGTCTGGGTGGCGGCGTATTTCTCCCGCATCGACGCCGAGTTTGCCTGCGACGAGAGTGCCATAAGGCTTCTTGGCGAGGAAAAACGTCTTGAATACAGCCGCACGCTCGTCGATATGGCGGCGCGCAGCGGCAAATATTCACCCGCGCTGCTGCTCTCCTCGACGCCGATGAACACCGGCAAGCACTCGCTGAAAAAGCGCATACTTGCCGCAGTCAAGCCCGGCATGACAGCCGCGTGGGCGGCAATAGCGCTGCTGCTCGTGATGCTGCTCTGCACCGCCTGCACCTTCACCGGCGCAAAATCCGGCGGCTTCGAGGGTTATCTCACCGTCGAGTGCGCCGTTGAGAGCATATCCTCGGACAAGGGCGGCCAGACGGCGGCAATGCGGCTCAACGG
>CANNTZ010000056.1 GCA_947522735.1 uncultured Oscillospiraceae bacterium
CAGTTATATCTTATCGACGGCTTCATCCTCTCGCCCAACGTCACGCTCGAACAGGTAAAAACCATCGACCTTGACTTTGAAAGCTCCGATCACAATCCGGTTCTGCTTGAAATCACCCTTGAATAACTCGCGGAGGCATGTTATGACTATCGAGCCTGCAACTAAGGCCGCTCTTGCGGCGGCTGCGCGCGACGCAATGAAGCGCGCCTATGCCCCCTATTCCGGCTTTGAGGTCGGCGCGGCGCTGCTTGGGCGCTCCGGCGCGATATATACCGGCTGTAACATCGAAAACGCCTCGTTTGGCGCAACAAACTGCGCCGAACGCACCGCGCTGTTCAAGGCGGTATCGGAGGGCGAGCGCAGGTTTGACGCGATAGCCATAGTCTCATCCTCCGGAAAACCGACGCCTCCCTGCGGCATCTGCCGTCAGGTGCTCGCCGAGTTTGCGCCGAATATAGCCATACTTCTCGTCTTTGACGGCGGGGTCAGCGAGACCACGCTGCCCGAAATATTCGGTATGCAATTCGAGCTTTAAACCAAACAATTCCTGATTTTTACAGGCGCTTTTCTATTTTGACGAAAGCGTCTGTATTTTTTTCGCCAGCTTTTTTATTTCCTACAATTGAACAATGCTAAGCTTCATATTATAATATATTAAGATAATATTATAATGGGTCAGATTGCGGATCTGGCTTAAAAGGAGACCTGTCCAATCAATGAAACTCTGGAAAAAGCTGAATGATTTCTTCGGCGCTCAGGATATGACCGTCGGGAAACCCATGAACAATCTTCTCATCTTTTCCATCCCGCTTCTGATCGGCAACTTTGCGCAGCAGCTTTACAGCACCGCCGATTCCATTATCGTCGGGCGCTATGTCGGCGACACCGCGCTGTCGGCCGTCGGCGCAACGATTCCCATCGTCAACATGATCTGCGTGCTGTTCATCGCGATTGCGACCGGCGCCGGCGTCATGGTCTCGCAGTATTTCGGCGCGCGCAAACGCGAGCAGCTCGCCGAGACCGTCGGCAACGCGATCACCCTCGTATTCCTCGCCTCGGCGATACTCATGGCTATTTTCCTCCCCGTCTCCCGTCCGCTGCTCGAATTCATCAAGACGCCCCCCGAAACGATCGACATGGCCAACCAGTACCTCATGATCTACACCTATGGCATCATCACCGTCGGACTCTACAACATCATCTCAGGAATTCTGCGCGGCCTTGGCGACTCCTTTGTGCCGCTGCTGATACTCATCGCCTGCTGCCTGCTCAACGTCGGTCTCGATATCTGGTTTGTGGCCGGGCTTGGGATGAAGGTTGCCGGAGCCGCGATAGCGACGGTCATATCTCAGGCATTCTCCGTCATTCTGTGCGTGCTGCGCCTTGCAAGGCTCCGGGAAACCGTGTCGGTCAGCATTCGCTGCTTCGTTCCTAAGAAAAAGGTTATCCTTGAGCTGCTCAAGCTCGGGCTTCCGGCAGGCGTCACCCAGATGATCTTCTCGTTTGCGATGATAACGGTGCAATCGCTTGCAAACAGCATGGGATATCAGGTCGTAACCTGCACCACGGCCGTCATGCGTGTCGATGGCTTTGCAATGCTGCCGAACTTCACCTTCGGCATGGCGATAACCACCTTTGTCGGGCAGAATATTGGCGCGAATCGCATGGATCGCGTCAAGCAGGGCTCGAAGGATATCGTCAAGCTTGCCTTTGCAACGTCGGTTGTGCTCGTCGCCTGCGTCGTAATCTTCGGACGTTACCTCATCGCGCTGTTCACCGAGACAAGGTCGATCATCGAGCTTGGCACGCGCCAGCTCCGCATCCTTGCCGTGGGCTATATCGCGATGTGCTTCTCGCAGGTCTATGGCGGCATCATGCGCGGCGCCGGGGACACCATGCCTACGATGTGGATCTCTCTGTTCACCGCCGTCGCCATCCGCATCCCCCTTGCATATCTGCTCGCCTATCTCACCCGCTCGCCCGAATGGCCGAACGGCAGCCCCGACGCTATATTTTTTTCTTTGATGGGCGTCTGGGTTCTCGGCGCTGTCATCACCTATCTGTGGTACCGCCGCGGAAAGTGGATCAACAAGGGGGTTGTCAAGGCGGAAGCCGCCGCAGCGCTCGCAAAATAAACGCTCAACGCTCCGTCGTGATTTTACGTCGGAGCGTTTTATTCTCGCTGTTGACATCATGGCGAAAAAATTGTATAATCTGTTTATCCGATAACCAAATCAAATTGGGGGCTGTACAATGGAATTGGAAATCCTGCGCGCCATACAGAGCATCCACTGCGGATTTCTCGATGTGTTTTTTCAGGCGATAACCATCATGGCGGAGCAATATGTCATGATTCTCGCGCTGCTTGCAGTCTACTGGCTCTATGACAAGGAGCTTGGCGAATATGTCGCCTATTCGCTCATGACCGCGATGGCCTTCACCAACGGCGTCAAAAACATCTTCAAGCTTCCGCGCCCGATCGGCGAGGAGGGCATCCGCACGCTGCACGCCAAAACTGCGACCGGCTATTCCTTTCCGAGCGGCCACTCGCAGATATCCTCGTCGCTGGCGTGGTCGTTTGCCGCGTGGCTGAAAAAGCGCTGGATTCGCATCGCCGCCATAGTCTTTACGCTGCTCGTCGCGTTTTCAAGGCTTTATCTCGGTGTGCACTATCCAAAGGACGTTCTCGTCGGCCTCATCCTCGGCGTCGGCTTCTCCTATCTTTGCCTGTGGCTCTATAAAAAAATCAAGAACCGCGTCGCGCTCTATTTTGTGACCTCCGCCGTGATGCTTGTCTTTTTTCTCTTTGAACCAAGCAAGGATTTCATCAAATCCTGCGGCCTGCTTCTCGGCTTTGCCGTTGCGATGCTCATCGACCACAAATTCCTGCGCTACGATATCAAGGTGCGCTTCCCCATCCGCCTGCTGCGCCTCGCGCTCGGACTTGTCGCCGCCGGCATCGTCTATCTCCCGATGAAGCTGCTGCTTCCGGATATGCTTGTCTTCGCGTTCCTGCGCTATTTCACCCTGAGCGTCATGGTTCTCGGCGTCTATCCGATTACCTTCAGATGGATAAAATAATCATTATATCACAAGCGGCGCGAGAAAATGTTTGTCGCGCCGTTTGGTATGATGAACAGAATTTTTCAAGGAGCTTTCACTATGATTGATGTTATAAACGAATTGTTTCTCCGCTTTTCTGAGCTCGAACCATGCCGTGCCGCCATCTTCGCCGCGGCGGACGCGTTGGAGAGGTGTTTTCGCTCCGGCGGCAAGCTGCTGCTCTGCGGCAACGGCGGAAGCTGCTCCGACGCGCAGCACATAGTCGGTGAGTTGATGAAGGGCTTTCTCTCCACACGACCGCTCTCCGATGAGACGAAAGCCGCCATGCGCGAAAAGTGTCCCGATATCGACGAGCGACTGCTCGAGCGGCTGCAAAACGGCCTGCCTGCGCTGGCGCTCTCCGACGCCTCCGCGCTGCTCACCGCTTTCGCTAACGACGTCGAGGCCGCTTACATCTATGCACAACAGGTGCTCGCGCTCGGTCAGCCCGGCGATGTGTTGATCGGCATTTCCACCTCCGGCAATGCCGCCAACGTCAATTATGCCGCCCAGACCGCCCGCGCTCTTGGCATGACCGTAATCGGACTCACCGGAAAAACCGGCGGCAGGCTTGCAAAGAGCTCCGACATCGCCATCATTGCGCCCTCGGACGAGACCTACCGCATCCAGGAATACCACCTGCCAATCTACCACGCATTGTGCGCCGAGCTTGA
Organism: uncultured Oscillospiraceae bacterium; assembly: GCA_947522735.1. GTDB lineage: Bacteria > Bacillota > Clostridia > Oscillospirales > Ruminococcaceae > SIG526. The sequence continues at coordinate 3,777 of CANNTZ010000056.1, forward strand.
GCGCCGCATTTTTGGCTGAAGCTATGAGAAGATGCTTTAGGCTTTACGCGCTGCTGCTGGCGCTGGCGCTTGCCCTGCTTCCCGCATGTAAGTCGGACATTCCCGACGAATCCTCTCTTTCCGAGGGAGATGCCAGCTTTTCGGGACTTTCCGCAGAATCGACGCACGAATCTATATCGGAGCCGGCTGTGCCGGAGTCCTCGGTTGCGGTGCAGCCCTCCGAAGCTCCGGATGAACAGCCCGGAGCGCAGCCCGACAAACACGACTATATCGACAGCATTATCTCCGGGATGACGCTTGAAGAAAAGGTGGGACAGCTTTTTCTGATACGATGCCCCGAAATTGGCGCAGTGGAGGCCGTCGCCCAATATCATCCCGGCGGATACGTTCTTTTCGCACGCGATTTCAAAAATCAAACCAGACAGAGCGCCGCTGACAATATATCAGGCTATCAAGCGCAATCAAAGCTGCCGTTGCTCATCGCCGTGGACGAGGAGGGCGGCACCGTCAATCGCGTCAGCCTTTTCAAGAATTTCCGCGCGGTGCCGTTCTGGTCGCCGTCCGCACTTTACGATGAAGGCGGCTTTAAGCTTGTCGAGAGCGACGCGAAGGAAAAGGCGGAGCTGCTCTCGTCGCTCGGCATCAATGTCAACCTGGCTCCCGTCTGCGACCTCTCGCACAAGGGCAGCTACATGTTTGACCGCTCCTTCAGCCCGGACGCGCAGCTCACCTCGGAATTTGTCGCGCGCGTCGTGACCGTTTCACAGCAGAACGGCGTCGGCGCGGTGCTCAAGCATTTTCCCGGCTACGGCGACAACGCGAACACCCACACCGGTATCGTCGTTGACAACCGCTCGCTCGACGAGCTTATCTCCAACGATTTTCTTCCCTTTCAGGCCGGGGTATCCGCCGGGGCGGGCGCCATTCTCGTCTCCCACAACATCATTAGCGACGTCGATCCCGATTCTCCTGCCTCGCTCTCCTCGGCGATGCACGAGCTTCTCCGCGAAAAGCTCGGCTTTGACGGCGTTATCATCACCGACGACCTCTCAATGGACGCCGTCGCCGAATACACCGGCGGCGATATCTCTCACGCGGCGGTCGCGGCGGTGCTTGCGGGCAACGATATGCTCTGCTGCACCGATTACGAGCTGCAATATCCCGCACTGCTCGCCGCCGTCAACAGCGGCGATATAACCGTTGAACGGATAGATCGCTCTGTCCGCCGGATTCTGCTCTGGAAGGGCAAGCTTGGCCTGATGCCACAATAATGCTCTCCTTGCTGTTTTCCGGAGAATATCCGGTGATAAACAAATCTGCGGCGCAGGGATATCCTCCTCCCTGCGCCGCAGATTTTTATATTCAGCCGAGATCCGGCTCCGCAAAGAACTCGACGATCGGATCGCCGTAGCCGTCCGATTCAAAGACGACAAGCTCGTTTTTGCCCTCGTGCAGCACCGGTGCCGGAACATACAGCGTCCGCTGCGGGCCCTTGTCGTTCCAATAGCGGCCAAGATTGAAGCCGTTGATTTTGACAAAACCCTTGTGGAAGCCGTCGAGCCGGATAAAGGTGTCGGCAGGTCTGCCGGAGATGTCAAGGTAGCCTCTTAGGAACGCCGCCCTGCCGTCGCAGGCCGTGTCACGCTCGTAGCGCAGCCCGGAGAGATCCTCCATCCGCAGACAGTAGGCGTCCCACCCAAAGTGGAACTTCTGCCCGAAGCGAATACCGCCGAGTATTCCCTTGCGGTCGAACAGTCGTGTGCCGTAGTTGATGCGTCCGCAATTCTCGACAAGCAGCTCAAGCTTCACTTGCTCCCCCTTGCCAAGCTTTATCATGATGTCGTCGCGCCGCCCGGTTCGCTCGCGTATACCGGCAAATTCGCCGTTGATATAGATGTTTGCGCGGTCGTGGACGTGGCCCAGCTCCAGCGGAAGCTCCTCGGATGGCCCTTCGGCGATTGAGGAATAGAGGACATAGCCGAAATCCTGACCCAGCTCCTCCATGCACATCGGCGCCGGGGTGTGCACCGGCTTTGCAAGATTATCAAGATTTTTGAGCAGCGGCGCTTTCTCAGTCAGCACAACCCGTCCGTAAGCCGCCTTGGGCGTGTCGGCTATCCCCGCGAGCGACGGCTTTTCACCGGTGAACTCGGTGATGATATTGCGCACACGGTAGTAGGTCGGCGTCAGGTCGCCCGCCTCGGAGAGCGGTGCGCAGTAGTCGTAGCTTGTCACCGTCGGCAGATATTCGCCCTCGTGGTTCGCGCCGTTGGTGAAGCCGAAGTTGGTGCCGCCATGGAACATGTAGAAGTTGAAGGACGCTCCCATATCCAGCATTCTTTTCATCGTTGCGGCCGTGTCGTCCGCACCACGGACATGATGCGGCTCGCTCCAATGATCAAACCAGCCGCACCAGAACTCGCCGCACATCGACGGCTGATCCGGACGGAAATCACTGAGCAGTCCAAACGCCTCCTCCGGCTTGCTGCCAAAGTTTGCGACCGAAAGATACTCCGGCAGAGTGCCACCGCTGAGCATCCAGTAGCTCGGACCGTCCGATGTGAACAGCAGGCAGTCGATACCGCATTCACGGTATATATCCGCAACGGCGCGCAGGTATTCCTTGTCGTCGCCATAGGAGCCGTATTCGTTCTCGATCTGCACCATGATAACGCCGCCGCCGTTGGTACACAGGTGCGGACGGATGCGGCTAAGCAGCTCACGGTAGTAGGGCTTGACCTTTGCGAGATACTGCGGATCGTTGCAGCGGAGCTGCATGTCGGGATAGCGCAGCAGCCATGACGGCAGCCCGCCGAAATCAAATTCGGAGCAGATATACGGCCCCGGGCGCACAATGACGTTCAGCCCAAGCTTTTCGGCGAGCTCAATGTATTTAACAATGTCAAGATTGCCGGAAAAGTCAAATTCACCCTCACGGCGCTCATGCAGGTTCCACGGGGTGTAGGTCTCCAGCGTGTTGAAGCCGCATGCCTTGAGCTTTTTCAGCCTGTCCTCCCAATATTCCGGGACTATGCGCCAATAGTGCATCGCGCCGGAGATAATGCGGTACGGCTTGCCGTCCATTGTGAAATCCTTACCTTTATAGGAAAAAAAACTCATTTTTTCCTCTCCTTTTCTATCTTTTAAGCATGCCGGTGTCCACGGCCTTTTCTATATATTCGCAGATCACCGGCCACACCTCGGGAATGGCCTCCTTTGCCGGAGCGTTTCTGGCGTATACCTTGTCGCTTGTGACGTTGCCGCACTTCCACGTGTGTCCTCCGGTCAGATAGTTATTGACAAGCGGCTGGAGCCGGTCGATTGTGGCGGCATAGCGTGAATCCGGAGTGTTCATCGCGTCAAACTCCTCCCAAAGCGCACGGTACTCGCGCCCCTGATCCTCGGGGAGAACAGCAAAGATACGATCCGCCGCGGCTGCCTCGCGCTGCGCCTTGTCCTCCTGCCCCTTCTCGTCGTAGGCGAACGTGTCGCCCGCATAGATCTCGATGATATCATGCAGCAGCGCCATGCGTATCACCCGGGAAATATCGATATCCTCCGCCGCATATTCCGCCAGCGTCATTGCCATCAGCGCGAGATGCCACGAGTGCTCGGCGTCGTTCTCGCGGCGCGAGCCGTCGGCAAGCAGCGTCATGCGCAGTATATTCTTCATCTTGTCCGCCTCGATAAGAAACCTCATCTGGGCGTCCAAACGTTTTCTGTCCATCAAATCCTCCATTTGCTTATATCTTCATTTTTCCGAGCCGCAGCGCGTTGCCCACCACCGATACCGACGACAGCGACATTGCCGCCGCCGCAATCATGGGGCTGAGCAGTGGCCCACCGAAGATATAAAGCACGCCCGCCGCGACCGGAATGCCGAGCGTGTTGTAGCAATATGCCCAGAACAGGTTCTGCTTTATCACGCGCATCGTCGCGCGGCTTAGCCTGACCGCGTGCACAACGCCGTCAAGCTCGCTGCGCATCAGCACCACGTCGGCGGATTCTATCGCCACGTCGGTGCCTGCGCCTATGGCGATGCCTACGCTCGCTCTCGTCAGCGCCGGCGCGTCATTTATGCCGTCGCCGACCATTGCGACCGTTTCGCCGCTTTCGATGAGCCGTTCAATTATCTCGGACTTGCCCTCCGGCCTTTGTCCGGCGTAAACCTCATCGATGCCCGCCTGCCGCGCTATCGCGCGTGCGGTGCGCTCGTTGTCGCCAGTCACCATAACCGGCGTTATCCCCAGCTTTTTCAGCTCCGCGATATTATCCGCGCAGCCGTCCTTTATCGTGTCGGCTATCGCGAACATCCCTGCGGGCTCACCGTTGACCGAAATTACGACCGGAGTTTTGCCCTCGTCGGCAAATTTGCCCGCAAGCTCGTCCATTATCTCCCGGTTTTTCTCGTTTTTAATGCCGCCGGACACTCCCGCGACGCTTCCGACGAGAACCGTATTGCCCCTGACTATCGCCTTGACGCCCATCCCGGTCATTGAGAGGAAGGCTTCCGGCGGTTCAGCCGCGATGCCGCGCTCCTGCGCGTACCTGACTATCGCCCTTCCAAGCGGATGCTCGGAGCCGGATTCCGCCGACGCAGCCATGGCTATCAGCGCTTCCGCTTCCCCATCGAACGCCGACATATCCGTCACCGACGGCTCGCCCATAGTGATGGTGCCGGTCTTGTCAAACAGTATCCTCCTCGCCTTTCGCAGCGTTTCAAGCGATTCGGCGTTTTTGAAGAATACGCCCTCGGCTGCGGCGCGTCCGGTGCCCGTGATTATCGCCGTCGGAGTCGCGAGCCCAAGTGCGCAGGGACAGGCGATGACCAGCACCGAAACGAACACCTTGACCGCAAACTCTATCCCCTCGCCCGCCAGCAGCCATGCCACGCCCGCAACGAGCGCAATGCTCATCACTACCGGCACGAATATGCCTGCGACCTTGTCTGCGAGCCGCGCAATGGGAGCCTTGCTGCCCTGCGCCTGCTCGACAAGCCGGATTATTCTTGCCAGCGCCGAATCTGCGCCGACACGCGAGGCAGTGTATCTGATAAGTCCGTTTTTGTTTATCGTCGCGCCGTAGACCTCGTCTCCCGGACGCTTTTCGACCGGCATGCTCTCGCCCGTCAGCATCGATTCGTCCGCCGTGCTCTCGCCCGAAATTATCACGCCATCCACAGGAAAGCGTCCGCCCGGGCGCACAACCACGGTGTCTCCGACCTCAACCTTGTCCGGCGTGACGGTGATGCTCTCGCCGTCGCGCTCGATCTCCGCCTTTTCCGGCGAAAGCTGCATCAGTCGCCTGATTGCGTCACCGGTGCGTCCGCGCGAGCGCGCCTCAAGAAACTTGCCGAGCGTCACCAGCGTCAGGATTATGCCGACGCCCTCAAAATAGAGGCTGTGCACCGCGTGCGGCTTGCCGCCGACAATCCCGATGAACGACCAGACGCTGAACGCAAACGACGCCGTCGTTCCGACGGCGACAAGGCTGTCCATATTCGGCTCCAGCCGAAGCAGCTTGGAAAAACCGCTTTGATAGAACCTGTATCCCGCTGCGATTATCGGCAGCACCAGTATTATCTGCGTGAGCGCATAGACGAGCGGCGCCTTGTCCGGCGACATGAAGGCCGGAACCGGAAGCCCGATCATCGGCCCCATCGCTATATAAAACAGAGGAACCGCAAAAATTATCGAAAGGATGAGCCGCAGCTTCATCGAGGCTATCAGCCCTGCATCCTCGTCGCCGGAGCCCTTGCTTTTGCGCACGGTGTATCCGGCGTTCTTTATCGCCTTGGCGAAGTCGTCAAATCCGGTCGCGCTCTCGTCGTATTCCACCACGGCGCTCTTGGTCGCAAGGTTCACCTGCGCCTCGGCGACGCCGTTCACCCTTTTGAGCGCGCGCTCACAGGCAGCGGAGCAGGCCGCACAGCTCATTCCGCCGATTCCAAACTCGATTTTTGCCATTTTATTTTACCTCGTAGCCGGTCTCGCGAATCGCAGCCTTTATCTGCTCGATATTCGTCTTGGCGTCGTCAAAATCAACGGTGATCTCGCCCTTTTTTGCGCTGGCGGCGCACCTCTTCACTCCGTTCAACGCCAATACCGCCGCAGACGCGCGCTTTTCGCAATGACTGCACATCATGCCGCCGACTCCTATCGTGACCTTCATCCTTACACCTCTCCTTTTTCCTAAAATACATATTTTCCCCTTCGCGGCGTTGTGAGCCGTTATGAGGATTGCGCCATATCCAGCATTTCGCTCGCGGTTTTCAGCATGTTCTCGCTAATCCTCTCGCCGCCGCTTATTCGCGCCAGCTCCGCCACGCGCATCTCGCGGTCGAGCGGGTATATGCCGGTGAAGGTTCGCCCGTCCTGGACGTCCTTTTTTATCAGCAGGTGGTTGTCCGCAAAAGCCGCCACCTGCGCCAGGTGCGTGACGCAGATTATCTGCCGTCCGCGCGAGGCCTCCTTCAGCTTTTTGCCTATCTTATACGCTGCACGTCCGCTGACTCCGGTGTCGATCTCGTCAAATATCATCGTCTCGACCGAGTCTCTGTCTGCCGTGACGTTCTTTATGCTCAGCATTATTCGCGAAAGCTCACCGCCGGAGGCTATTCTTGCCAACGGCTTTGCCGGTTCGCCGGGGTTGGTTGAAATCATGAACTCCATCCTGTCCGCGCCGTTTTCTGCGAGCGGCACAGTCTCATGCGCCACGGTGAACGTCACGCTTGGCATATCGAGAAAGCGCAGCTCATCCATCACCCTTTGGGAGAACAGCCCCGCCCCCTCCAGACGCAGCTTTGTCAGCTCTGCGGCGCACCTTTTCGCGGCCCGTTCGCAGCCCGCAAGCTCTGTCCGCAGCGCCTCCAGCCGTTCGTCGGAGCAGGCGATATCCTCCAGCCGCTTTTTCGCATTTTCTCCGAATTTGAGAATCTCCTCCACGCTGCCGCCGTATTTGCGCTTTAATCTGTAAAGCAGGTCAAGCCTGCTCTCGATGCGGTCGAGCAGCTTCGGGTCGTATTCTACATCGCCGCCATATGCGCGGATATCGTTGAACATCTCGTCCAGCTCGTAGTATATGTCGTCCGCCCGCTGGGAAGCGTCATTCAGCTCCGGATAAAATTCTGCAAGCTGAGAAAGAGCGCCGCGAAAATCGTCCAACAACGCCAGCGCGCCGTCCTCTCCTCCGTCGTCCGCCCCGTTCATGTCGTCTTCTATCGTACCGAACAGCTCGGCAAGCCTTTCGGCGTTGCGGATGAGCTTGCGTTTTTTGTCCAGCTCCTCCTCCTCGCCGACCTCCAGCCCTGCGGCGTCGATCTCGTTCGCCTGATATTGCAGCACCGAAATGAGCTGCTCGCGGTCGCGCTCGTCGGCGGAGATGCGGTCTATTTCACGTTCGAGACGCCGCTTTTCGGCATAGAGCGTGCGGTATTCGCGCAGCTTGTCCGCAGCTCCGGAAAAGCCGTCGATAAAAGCGATGTGCTTTTCCGGCGACATAAGCTCCGCCGTGTCGTGCTGACCGTAGATGTCTGCAAGCCCCCTCGCCGCCTCGCGCAGCACCGACACCGTCGCCGGCAACCCGTTTATTCGGCAGGTGGATTTGCCCTCGGCGGTCAGCGTGCGCATTATAAGCAGCTCTCCGCCCTCGTCAGTCTCGTAGCCAAGCTCTGCAAGACGGTCACGGTGCTCCGCGCTGATATCGTTGAACATGGCGCTTATCACCGCCTTGTCCGCTCCGGTGCGCACTATGTCGCGCGATATCCGTCCGCCTGTCACTGCGTTGATCGAGTTGATGAGTATCGATTTGCCCGCGCCGGTCTCGCCGGTGAACGCATTGAGCCCCTTACCGAGCTCGACCGTAACCTTTTCGATTACCGCGACATTTTGAATATAGAGCTGCGCAAGCATATTCTCACCTCCGCGCAAAGTTGCTTACAGATATAACCGCTTTATATCCTCGGTGAAACTCTGCGCGTGCTCCTCGTTGCGCAGAAGTATAAATATCGTGTCGTCTCCCGCAAGGGTACCGACAACCTCCGAGGAGTATATCTCGTCGATTGCCGCACAAGCCGCGTTGGCCATGCCGGTGTAGCACTTGATCACCGCAATATTCTGTGCATAGTCCGCACCCTTGATCGACTGGCCCATTATGAGCCGGTACTTGTCTGTCATGTCCGCGTTCCCGGTGCCCGCCGAAACGGTGTAGCGGTACTTTCCGTCTGCGGAAAGCGTTTTGAGCAGCTGCAGCTCCTTGATATCACGCGATACGGTTGCCTGCGTCACCTTGAAGCCGCTCTGCATCAGCCCGTTCAGCAGCTCGTCCTGCGTGGTTATCTGCTGCTCCGTGATGAGCTGAAGTATCCTCTCCTGACGTTTTGACTTCATTCGTCCTGCACTCCTTTATAGCGATTCCGGCAAATATATTTATATATGTTTATATATTTATACATTTTATACAGCCCTCATCCAAGCGCTGCGTGTGCGCGCTCCACGGTCTTTTCCGGAGATATCTCCGCCGCCGTCCTTTCAGTCCCCTGCGGCGCAATATATATAAGGTATTCTATGTTGCCCTCCGGACCCTTTATCGGCGAATAATCCAGTCCGAGCGGCCTCCATCCAAGCTCCAGCACGGCTCCGCACACCGAGCTTATCACATCCGCGTGGACTCTTTTGTCTTTGACGACTCCGTGCTTGTTCAGATTTTCGCGTCCGGCCTCGAACTGCGGCTTTATCAGGCAGATCGCCGCGCCGTCCGGCTTCATCAGCGCCGTAATTGCCGGAAGCACCAGCTTGAGCGAGATGAACGAGACATCCACGCTCGCAAAATCAGGCTTCTCCGGAATAAGCGAGTCCGAGAGGTATCGCGCATTGACATTTTCGAGGTTTACGACGCGCTCATCGGCCCGCAGCTTCTCCGCAAGCTGGCCGCAGCCGACATCCACGGCATAGACTGTTTTTGCCCCGTTTTGCAGCATACAGTCGGTGAAGCCGCCTGTGGAAGCGCCGATATCCATCGCAACGGCGCCTCCGAGCGTTATCCCAAAGCTTGCAATCGCGCGCTCCAGCTTCAGACCGCCGCGGCTGACATAGCGCAGCATCCCGTCCTTCACGCGGATATCCGCCGCTTCCTCAACCGCCGTTCCGGGCTTTGTCACCGGAAACCCGTCCACCTCGACCTGTCCGTCCTTTATCAGCCGCTCCGCCCTTGAGCGTGCAGGAACAAGGCCTCTCTCGACCATCAGCAGGTCAAGACGTTTTTTCATATCGTCCTCCGGCTCAGCTCCTGCGCTGCGCGAGCATGTTGGTGAGGTCGCGCAGGAACTGTGTGTCGCCGGGAAGCCTGTCCAGCTCTCTCATCGCCTGAGAGAACAGCTCGTCCGCCATCTTCTCGGCGTTGTCAAGCCCATATATCGAGACGTAGGTGCTTTTTTCGTTGGATTCGTCGCTGTGCGTCGGCTTTCCGAGCAGCTTTTCGTCGCCCGTAACGTCAAGGATATCGTCGGTTATCTGGAACGCAAGCCCTATCGTCCGGCAGTAATTGTCCACAATGGCAAGCTGCCGGGCGTCCGCGCCGCCAACTATGGCGCCCATCCGGCCAGACGCCTGCATCAGCGCGGAGGTCTTGAGAAGCTGTAGCTTGTCCAGCAGTGCCGCTGATATTCTCTTCTCCTCGCTGTCAAGGTCGATATACTGTCCGCCAGCCATTCCGGTGCATCCGGCAAATCTCGCAAGCTCACGCAGCGCCGCCAGCCGCCGTTCCGCGGGCAGCTCCGACGCGGCAGTCAACGGATATTCAAACGCATAGGTCAGCAGCGAATCGCCCGCAAGCAGCGCGTTTGCCTCGCCGAACCGCTTGTGGCAGGAGGGCTTTCCGCGGCGGTAGTCGTCGTTGTCCATGCAGGGCAGGTCGTCGTGGATAAGCGAATAGGCGTGAACCATCTCGATTGCGCAGGCAAACTGCATGGCCTGCGCATATTCACCCGCAAACAGGCGGCAAAATTCCAGCACCAGCACCGCGCGTATGCGCTTGCCGCCGGAAAGCAGCGAATAGCGCATCGCTTCGATCAGCCCGGCGTAGTCGGGGTCGTCTGCGGCAATGCTCTCATCGAGTGCGCGCTCGATCTCTTTTCTGTATTGCTCGTATTTTTCTTTAAACAGCATCCTCATTATCCTCTTTTATATTCAGCCTGAACTCGGCGTCCGTCAGATATTCGTCGCAACGCTTTGCAAGCAGCGTCCCCTCCTCGTAGAGCTTTATAAGCTCGTCAAAGGGCACGCGCTCGTCCTGCAAAAGCCGCGCTATCTCCTCTATTCTGTTCATAGCCGTCTCAAATACAAACTCAGCCATTGTAACCTCCGTCCATGTCACTCGATAACGGCTCCGCGCTCACCGTCTGCAAAGCGCAGCGTCACGGCATCGCCCTTTGCGAGCGCCTCCGCCTTTGTCACGGCCTTGCCTCCAAGGCTCACCGCGGCAAATCCGCGCGAGAGTATCCTTGTGGGCGAGCAGCCGTCCATCAGCCGTACAAGCGCCTCCAGCCGTCCGCGCTCTCTTTTGAAGCGCAGCGCGGTCTCTCTTTCAAGCGTTTTGCCGAAGCCCGCAAGCCTCTCGCGCCTTCTCTTAAAATAGCCACCCGCAAATTCCTCCAGCCGCCCGCGTTCAAACGAGGTCAGCCGGTCGCGGAAGCTCTGCACCCGCCCCTTCACAGCCGAGGCGGACGCCGCTTGCAGCATCGCTATGCGGTAGCGCAGCTCGGCGGCGTCGGGAACAGCCAGCTCCGCAGCCGCAGTCGGTGTGGGCGCGCGCAGGTCGGCTACGAAATCCGCTATCGTGAAGTCGGTCTCGTGACCGACGGCCGATATCACCGGTATCGGACAGGCGAATATCGCGCGCGCAAGTCGTTCATCGTTGAAGCACCACAAATCCTCGAGTGAACCGCCTCCGCGTGCGATGATAATCACGTCGCAGCCTCCGGTGCGTGCAAACCATTCCAGAGCGCGAATAATCTGCCCCGGCGCGCTCTCTCCCTGCACCTGAACCGGGTATAGCACCGCCTCAACCGCCGGAAAGCGCCGGACGAGCACATTGCGGATATCCTGAATGACGGCTCCGGTCTTGGACGTGATTACGCCTATCCTACGCGGGTATTCCGGAACGGCCTTTTTGTGCGCCGCATCGAACAGCCCCTCGCTCTCAAGCCTGCGCTTCAACTGCTCAAAGGCTATCGCCAGCGCGCCCACACCGTCCGGCTGCATGTCGTTGACATATATCTGATACGTTCCGTCGCGCGGATAAAGCGAGACCCTCCCCTGCACTATCACCGACATGCCGTTCTCCGGAGTGAATTTCAGCCACGCCGCCGCGTTCTTGAACATGACGGCTCTGACCGCCGCACCGGTATCCTTGAGTGTGAAATACATGTGTCCGGAGGCGAAATGCCTTGTAAAATTGGATATCTCTCCGCGAAGATATACACTGTCGAGCCGTTCGTCCGATTCGAGCAGCGATTTTATATACTGATTGAGCTGGGATACCGTCAGCACGGCAAATCCTGCCATTAGCTCCCGTCCTTTACGCCAAAGTTTCCGCGGGCTGCCCGGCATCCGTGCCGGAGCGCATTATGCCGCCGAGAACGCCGTTGAGAAAGGTGTAATCTCCATCCGCGCCGTACTTTTTGGCAAGCTCGACCGCCTCGTTGATAGCGACCTTGTCCGGGGTGTCGTCATAGTAGAAAATCTCGCCGAGAGCAAGCCGCAGCAGCGCAAGATTGACGCGGGATATCCGGTCGCGCCGCCACTTTTTGGAGTTTGCATCGATCATCCCGTCGATCTTCTCCCGGTTTTTTATCGCTATGTCGGCAAGCTCATAGGCGAACCTGTCCACCTCAATCGAGCGGCTCTCCGCTGCATTCGCGATTATCTCGTCGAGTGTGCCGTTTCCAAAACCGCTCTCAAAAATCAGAATAAACGCCTGTTCGCGCGCTTCTTTTCGTGTCATACGTCCTCCGTGCTTAACGCTTTGTTCTTTCAAGGTTCCGTGTTATCCTTTTACCTGCAAAAAGCTCAGGACCACCCTGCGCAAGGCGGAGCAGCCTGAGCTTATCTGCAAGCTATTTTTTCTCCTCAGTCTCTTCGGGGAACACTATTCCGGCGATGTGAACGTTGACCTTGGAGACAACGATCGAGGTCATCGTCTGGATAGAATCCTTGATGTTCCTCTGGATGCTCCCGCTTACCTCCGGAATGTTGAAGCCGTATTTCAGCGTAACATACACATCGACTATCGCCATATCGTCGCTGATCTCAATATCCACCGACTTTGCCGGAGAGGACACCGGCGAGAGCAGCTTTCTGATGGTTTTGAGGCGTGTGGGAGCCACAGCCATTCCGGCGACTCCGGGAACCTCGCACGCGACGTGCTTTGCGATGGTTGCAAGCACCTCCTGCGATATATTCAGGTTTCCTGTATTCTCTCTCATGGAACGTTCCATATTACATCCATCCTGCCGTCATAAATTTATCCGTCCGCAGACGAATCCTTATATATTATACCATGCCTT
>CANNTZ010000057.1 GCA_947522735.1 uncultured Oscillospiraceae bacterium
AAGGCGCACCAAAGAGAGAGGGGACACCCTTTCAGGCTGTTTCCCCTCTCTCTTTGGAAACACTCTCCTCTTCCGCTGAACGCGGAACGCCTCCGGGCTTTGCCCGGTGGCTTACGGATTCGATATCGTTAGCTGGTTCGCGCGGAGTTGAGTGGTTCTATCTTTTCTTATGGTTGACTTTTTCTTTCGCCTTTGGCGAGGGCGGGCAGCGCCCGCAGGCATATCCGCGGTTCAGTCGTCCTCACGCTTCGCGCTGCGGGGACCTTACGTTATCAATCGCGCCGACTGGCTCGCGCGGAGAAAGGTAGAATTATGCTCGCGCCGCGGGGATGAACGCTGCGCAATCGATAACGTAAGCGCCTTTGGCGCGATCCGCGGCTATATCACCGGGCATTGCCCGGCGCGGATATATCTGCGGGCGCTTGCCCGCCGCGGACATGCCGGTGGGCAACGTGAAAATTGCTGAAAAAGAAAGAGGTTTTGCCATATGACAGGGTACGAATATTTTGCGTCGCTGGGCAAGCGCGGCTCGCGGCCGGGGCTGGAGCGCGTGACACGGCTTGCGGAGCTTTGCGGCCGACCCGACCGCAGGGTAAAGCTCGTACACGTCGCCGGGACAAACGGAAAGGGCTCGACCGTCTCGGCGGTTGCGGCGGCGCTCACGTCTGCCGGGTACAGGACCGGCGCATTTATGTCGCCATATGTGCTTGACCCGCGCGAGTGCGTCACAATAGACGGGCGTGCGCTCAGCCGGGACGAGTTTGACGCGGCTATGCTCGGCGTCAAGCAGCTCGCCGATACGATGCAGGACGATCCTCCGACCGAGTTTGAGGCGCAGTGCGTCGCCGCGCTCAAATGGTTTGCGGAAAACGGCTGCGATTTTGTGTGCCTTGAGGTTGGCATGGGTGGACTTCTCGACGCGACAAATTTCATAGAAAAGCCGCTCGTCTCGGTCATCTGCGCCCTCTCCATTGACCACACCGCGTGGCTCGGCGACACCATAGAGCAGATCGCGGCGCACAAGTGCGGCATAATCAAGCCGGACGGCGTCACCGTCGCCTATCCCATCCAGCCGGATGGCGCGATGCGCGTCATACGCGAAACCGCCGCGCAAAAGCGCAGCCGGCTCGTCGTCCCCGAGCGCTCGTCAGTGACCGGACTGCGCCGCGATGCGCTCGACCGGTTTTCGTTCGGATATAAGGGACTTGAGCTCGCGCTGTCGATGCCGGGCGAGCATCAGGTCTGCAATATGCTGACCGCCGCCGAGACGCTGTTTGCGCTACGCGATGCCGGATTTGCAATATCAAATGAGAATATTACTAAAAGTATAAACGCTCTCTCGCTTCCCGCGCGCGCCGAGCTGCGAATGATCGGCAAGCGCCGCGCCATCATCGACGCGGGACACGACTTGCAGGGCGTGAGCGCGCTGTGCGCGGTTCTGGACTCGTTGGGACTTGAAAAGCCGCCGGTAGCGGTAGCTGGGATGCTGGCCGACAAGGATTACCGTTCCTGTGCGGCGTTGCTGGCGGAGCGCTGCCGGTCGATACACTCGGCGCCTCCGGCGAGCCCTCGCGCGCTTTCGGGCGAAGACTTTGCCGAGGCCGTGAGGGAGGCCGGAGGGGACTGCGCCGTCACGGCGCATCCGGACATATACGCTGCGCTCGACGCGGCCCTGCGGGAGCTTGACGAAGAGGACACGCTGCTCGTTTGCGGCTCGTTCTACGTTGCGATGAGGCTGCGAGAGAGGCTGTTCGGCTGAAAAAACAAAAACGGGCGCGGAAGACGCATCGACGCATCTTCCGCGCTGTTTTCATGGGGATTCAAGGATGTAGATGTTGACCTTGCGGTAGCCGTTGAGGACGCTTTCGAGATAGGTCGAGTAGAACAGATCGACGTGCCCGTAGCCCTCCATCAGCGCGGAACCGGAGTCGGCGGCGATGGCGTAGCCGTAGACGAAGCGGCCGTCGGCCGAGGTGATATACATCTTGGTACCGAGAGGTATCATGTTGTAGTTCACGGCGACGTAGCCGGGGGCCGCTTTCCAGCCGCCGAGCGTACCCGCGCCTTTTTTAGCGGAGTAGCCTGTCGCGACGGCCTCGGAGATGAGGCGTTCGTACTTCACCGGCACGTTGTCGACGACCGGGTATTCCTCGAACTCCAGCGGTGATACCGGTGTGCCTGCCTGTCCGACAAGCATCTCCTTGTTGACCGGCGCCTTTATGAGGTCGCTGGAGACGAGCTGCGTCGATAGCACCTCGCCGTCCATTGTGACGTGCATGTACGTCAGCAGCCGTGTGCCGTCAACGCCGTCGCTGAGCAGCCGCGTGCGTCCGGTGCGCATCAGCGAGGTATAGCGCACGGTCGTATCAAAAGGCACGTCCTCCTCCTCGTATGAGAGGGTGTACTCCATGCGTGTGACGATGATGTAGTCGCCGTCGCTGACGGGCTTCCAAAGCTTTTTGCTGACGAGGTCGTCGCTGTCGAGGTCGATGCCGGCCTCGGAGAGCGCCTGTCCGACCGTTCCGCCGTAGACGTTCATCGTCCGCTCCACGCCGTCCGCGAGAATCGTTATCTTCTTTGCCCGCAGCAGCGATACCTCCGCCACCTTTCCGACATATCCGGTGTAGCTAACCGTGTCAGCCGCACCGACCTCCGCGTCGAAATGCTCGAGCAGCTCTCCGAGCGTCATCTCGGGCAGGATCTCTAACCGCGTCCCATTCTCATCCCTGAAAAAAACGGCATTGTTGCTCCGGAACATCGCGTAGACTATTGCCGCCAGCACAAACGAGAGCATTACCGCCCCGAAGCCGCGCGAACGGAAAAGTCTGCCGGGATGCAGGAGCCCTTGCAGCAGTTTTCTCATAAGACTTCCTTTTCAGTTTTTTTGTATATATAAAATCAAAAGCGGCTTGAATACGGAGGTCCAAACCGCTTTATCCTTCAGATCGAAACTGAAAACGGGTTCAGTCTTTTTCGGAGTCCTCGTCCGTGGCCTTGGGCAGCTTGTGCGCGCGCACGCGCAGTATGCGGCGGTCCTCCGCCTTTTCGACGGTAAATTCCACTCCGTCCACGCTGACTGTCGGATGCTCGTCGTCGCCCGGGATATAGCCGAGCAGATCCAGCACAAGTCCGCCGAGCGTATCGTAATCCGGCTCCTCCTCCTCGTCGTCGAACGGAGAGAAGTCCAGCAGCTCGATAACGTCGTCAAGCGAGGCTGCGCCGTCGATGGAATAGGTGTCGTCGTCGATTTTGGAGATCTCCTCCTCCTCGTCGTCATATTCGTCCTGAATATTGCCGACGATGGATTCGATGATATCCTCCATCGTCACCAGTCCGGAGGTGCCGCCGTATTCATCCACAACGACCGCCATATGTATCTTCTTCTGCTTGAGCAGGATGAACAGCTCGCGGCAGCTATTGGATTCCGGGACATAGAGCACCGGGCGAATGAAATTTTTCAGCTCGAACATCTCCGTGTTGTTTGCGTCGAGCAGCCGGAGCAGATCCTTGACGTACACTATGCCGACGATATCGTCGATGCTTCCGTCGTAAACCGGTATACGGGAATAGCCCTGCTCTATGGCGGTGCCGGTTATATCTTCCATCGTGGCCGTCGTGTCGCACGCGGCGATATCTATACGATGGGTCATAATATCCGCGACAGTCTTGTCGTCAAAATCAAAGACGTTGTTTATCATATCCTTGGCGCTCTCTTCGATGACGCCCTTTTCCTCGCCCACGTCCACCAACATGCGGATCTCCTCCTCGGTGACGTTGCCCTGCTCATCGTTGGCCTTGACGCCGAATATGCGCGCGACGATATTAGTCGAGGCGGCAAGCAGCGCCACAAAGGGCTTTTCGATGTGGTAGAGGAACAGCAGCATGCCGGAGACGCCGAACGCGACCTTTTCGGAATACTGCATCGCTATGCGCTTTGGTACAAGCTCGCCAAACACCAGCGTAAAATAGGACAGCAGAAGGGTGATTATCACGAGCGATACGCCCCTTACGAGCGAAGGGGAGACGTTCAGGCCGGAGAACCACCGGACAACTACCTCGGTGAAGCTGTCCGCTGCAACTGCCGACGAGAGCAAGCCGGCGAGCGTTACGCCGACCTGAATGGTCGCGAGAAACTTGGACGGCTCCTTGATGAGCCTCATGACGGTTTTTGCTTTTCCGTTGCCCTCCTCGGCAAGCTTGCCGATCTTCGCATCGTTCAGGGAGATCACGGCGATCTCGCTCATTGCGAAGAAGGCGTTGATGAAGATGAGACATGCCAGAATGAGCAGCTTGGCGACCACGTTATCAAGCTGTGCCGATTGCTCCGCGGCTCCGGTCGAGAGCAGCAGCAGGATATTATGACTACTGTCGGGATCCATATAAACTCCAATTCTCGGCGACAAAAATTATTTTGGAGAACGCATTCTGCCGCCGCAAGGATGCGTTACCTGCGGCCCGCACGACTGTGCAGACCTACATACAATATATTATAATAAAAGAAAAATCAATTGTCAATCGCAAAAAAGCGCGAAATACGGGAGGTTTTCCCGATTGCGCGCTTTCTCGTTATTCTATGGTTCCGGAGACCGGGTTTTCTGCGTCAGAGCAGCAATTCCGCGGCTTTTCCAAGCTCGCGGTAGTCGTCCACGGCGATGAAATCAAAGTCGGAGCGATAGACCGGCTCGTCGTTGCCCCCCTCGCCGTAGTCGTCGCCGATAAAGACGATATCCTCGTGAGAGCAGCCCTCCTCGCGGCAGAAGCAGTCGAGGGCGTAGTACTTGTCGTAGGGCTTTGGCGTCATATCGAAGGAGGAGGAGCCGCCGACAAAGACGTTATACTCCGGGAAAAGCTCGACGACAAAGGGATAGATCGGGCGGCGTTTTTCGCGCGTGGGGTCAAAAGCAAGCTTGTCCCCGATATCGGCCTTGGTGCCGAGCAGCGCAATTGTGACTGCGCCCGACTCGTGAAAATCTGCGGAATCGCCGGTATAGCAGGTATAGCCGAAGCGCTCGCGGAGGATATCGACACGCTTGAGGACGGAGGCGCGGTCGCAGGGAAGCCGCTCGGAGCGTTTGAGCTCAAGCGTTCCGGTTTCGGCGTTATAGAGCGCGAGCTGCATGCCGTAGCAGCCGATGATGTCAATGGGAAAGCGGCGGAGCTGCTTCCAGATGCGCATACACAGTCCCGCGCCAACGATAAGCAGTCGATATCTGCGCGAGAGCGCTTCGAGAACGGCACGGTTCTGCTCCTCAAGCTCGCTGCGGTGCTGGGTGATGGTGCCGTCAAGGTCGAGCGCGACGATTTTTTTCGGGTGTAATGGATGTAATGGGTGTAACGGGTGCATCGCGGAGCCTCCTATGCTTCGATTCTGCGCTGTCGATTGCCGCAAACGGTGAAAAGCTTGCAGGGCGGGCATTTTCACGCAAAATCACAGTTTAAAAAAAGCTTGTCCCCGCCCTTTTGGAACGGGGGCATATCGCTTAAAGCGTCTGCGCTCAGACGTTTCTGGTGAAATAATAGCCGAGCTTGTTGATGATGGCCGGATAGCTCTCAATGTTGCTCTCAACCCACTTGGAGTAGTCCTCGTCAGCCTTTGCACTGGTCACGAGCGCCTTCCGCGCGTTGTCCCTGGCGGAGATATAGTAGAGGAGGTGGGTGCCATAGGAGGTATCGACGAGGGTGACGTCGCCGGGCTGGCGGTCGGCCTCAAGCGCCCACGTCTCGACATCGTCAACGCCGGTCGCGCCGTGATAGATCATATCGATGACCGTGCTGGAGATACGCTCCTCAGAGGAGCGGTCGGTATAAAGCTTCTGGAAGCTCTCCTCGGTCTTTTCGCCGGACTGCCACTCGGCGAGCAGCTCCTCAGCCTTGTCGTGAGCGGCCTTGAGCGCCTCGTCGGAATAGCTGCCGTCGTCGCCGGACGCCGCGCTGACGAGTATCTGGCGGATCTTGGCGGAGGGATAGTCTCTGTCGTCAACGCTGTCGAAATAGACGACGTAGTAGCCGGTCTTGTCCTTGCTCTCGATGACGGTGATATCGCCGGAAACGCGGCTGGGGTCGCACAGCCAGTCGGCGTAGCTCTCGTCAAGAGTATCCTCGGAGGAGTAATTGCCGTTGGAGGCGGCAACGGTCGTCCCGTTCGTCTTTTCGTATTCACCGATGTTGGTCTTGAGAGCGTCCAGCGAATCGGAGCTGTCGGCGATGAGCTGAGCGGCCTCTCTGGCGTTTTCAAGGGCCTTTTCGGCGTCAATGCCGTCGCCGGTCGTGGCTCTGATCAGATAGGCGGCGTAGGTCACGGTGTCGAACTTACGGGTGTTTGCGGTATAGTACGCCTCAATGTCGGCGTCGCTGTAATCGTAATTGTCCTTGAGATACTGGGTGTAGGCGTCCGCGATATACATCTCGGTGGCGTTCTTGATATAGAGGCTCTTATTGACGCCCTTGCCGTAGAGGTTGCGGAGATATTTGCCGGTGGAGAGCTTATAGGCCTTGGCGTACGCCGCCGGGATATCGCCGAGGGCGTTGACGGCCTGCTGCTGCTCGTCGGTGAGGGAGAAGCCCTCGTCCTCGGCGGCCAGCTTGTTCAGCATGACGACGGTGCGCATCTTGGAGACGGCGACCTGCGAAAAATATTCCTCCCACGTCATGTCGGAGTTGTATTTCTGCTGGTCGAGCGGCTTGCTCGCGTCGAGGATGTACGAGGCGTAGTTGCCGTAGGTGCTGTAGATGCTGTTGTAGGTGTTGTTGAACGCGGTCTTGTAGTAGTAGTTGAAGTCCGCAATGGAAAATTGCCTGTCGCCGACGGTGACGGCGGTCGCGGAGCGGTAGAACAGGCCGGTGTTGATAAAGATCAGCGCCAGCGCAAGAATCGCGACGCAGACGAGGATGACAATCGTCAGGGTCTTTTTGCTTTTGGCCTTGTCGATGTCTCTCTGGATCTCGTTCTGAGTTTTCATCGGGGTACGGCGGCTGATGCGGGAATCGTTGGACGAACTCATTTTTCAATCATTCCTTACATTGTTTTCGGCATTTCGTTTATTATAACATATATTTGCGGATATTACAAGTGCTTTTGCGCCGTCTGAGCGGCAGGCCCTGTGGCGCGGCATTTATAAATAAAGCACAAATCTGAAACGGCTGTCGCCCTCGTTCCACATCGGGAAGTTAGTGCCCCACTGGTTGTTGAAGAGGTTGACGAAAACGCCCTTGGCAGTGTCCGGCAGCCGGTTTTCAAAGCCGTATATGTGCTTTCCGCCGACGGATATCAGCGGCGCGTCGAGCGTTTCGAGCAGGATATCGCCAAAGCGGAGCAGGCCCTGCGTCGCGTGCAGCTCCCGTGCGCCGCAGGATAGGACGTCGAGCGGATCGACCGTCGTGCCAAGCTTGTCTATGCCGGTCAGCGGCTCGGTGAGGTCGAATTTAAGCCAAAGCGCCTCAGGAACGCGGTTTGCGGGCTTGCCGAACCACGCGAAGTCAAATTTGACGCAATCGCGGCAGGGCGTCACCGTCATGGACGCAAGCGGCGGACAGCCGTGCTCCTCATATAGCTCCGGCGCATCGCGGCGTATGTCGAACAGCAGCGTCAGCGCGTCGCCGCAGCGGTAGAGCGCATAGGAATCCGGTGCGAAAGAGGTGTGCGTCTGCACCTCTTTTTCAAGCCCTCCCTTGCCAAAGTCGTCAAGCGCCCAGTTTCGCCTGCCGGTCGCGAGAAAATCCGAGATGAAGCTTTTAACGAGATAGCGGCGCTGATACTGCCAGACGTCGTCCGCCGAATATTCGTCGTATGAGAAGCCGCCGAGGGTATGGCCGTCGCCGGCAACAGGCCTGCCGTCGCTGATGCGGACGAGGCTGTCCACCGCGCCGGTTCCGTCAAAGCGCAGCCGCCAGCCGTTTATCTCAAATTCGCGCTCATCGGTGAGCGTCGAGGGGTCGGGACGCGGCCTTGGCAGGTAAAACTCCTCTGTCGCGGCCTGCGCGAGCGGCCTGTGCCCGCTGTCGAGCGCCTCAACGGCGTCGAGCACGAACCGGCGCTGCTCCGCCCAGGAAAGCTCCATCTTTTTATATTTATAGTTTGCGCGCACATGATCGAAGCGGCTGCGCGCATAGTCGCGGTTCTCCACCAGATGCACCTGCTCGTTAAGGCCCCATGTGTGCTCCGGCACCATGATGAGCCGTGAGTACATTTTACGGCGCTCCCCCTCCGGGAGAGAGGGCGCAAGCCGCAGCAGCGCACGGTATTGCGAGAGCTTCTGCGGGTCGGTGCCGCCGCCGTGTATCCATGTGTCGCCAAGCTCTGAGGTCACGACCGGAAGCGACGCGGCGATTTGCTCCACCATCCGCGCGGCGTCGTTCAGGTCGCCCGCACGGATGCTTGCGCCGGGGTGCTCGCGGTAAAGCCGCTCGTATATATCGACGATCTCCTGCGCCGACTGCGGGCCAAGGTTGTCGCCGGTGTGCGCAAAGTGGATGTAGTCTTCGGTACCGGGAATGTGAAAGAAGTCGCCGTAGCCGCTGTTATACATGACGTTCAGCTCGCTGTTGCCGCAGCGCCACCTGAAAAACTGCGGCGCCTCCGCCGTTGTGGACGCAGGGTTGACGCCGATGTGCAGAAGCGTTATCCCATGGCGCGCAAGGTGCGGCACGATACCGATGGTGTGTCCGGGCACGTCGGTGTATTTCGCGCCGACGGTCTTGCGGCCGAAGCGGCGGTCCAGCTCGTCAGAGAGCGAGAGTCCGTATTCAAACAGCCCCGCGTCCGCCAGCTCGGAGTGCATTGTATGCGGCAGCCCATGCCAGCTAATCCAGCCGCTGCGGATAGCCTCCTCCATTCCGGCGCGCCGGTCATCGTCCGCCTGTTCGAGATATTGATGGATGAGCCAGCTTCCGGTGGTCCAAACAAAGCCCTCTTTCCGACCGAGCCTCGTCATTTCCCGCCCGACCTCTATTGCCGCCGGGATGTAGAGCTCATTGTATTTTTTCACAACGCTCTCGCACAGGTCGGTGAAGCCCGCGTCAAGATGTGTTTTGAAGATCACGAGGATATTCAATTTAAAGCCCTTCCTTTCAGAGCATACCGTAAACCGTCAGTATCAGCAGCACGAGCGTCAGAACTACGGTTGAGGCGCTGGTGAAGTAGCACCTGTAGCGCTCTGCGGCCGTCAGCGCGCCGTCTGCGGGATAGAGCATGAACAGCTTTTTGTTTCTGCGCGCGGTTATTATCAGCGCCGTAAGTCCTGCGGCGAGGTAGACGAGATATACGAGCAGGGTCATAAGATATACAATATACGGCGTGGCAAATCCCGAGAGATACTCAAACAGCGCCGCGACGGCGTTGTTGACAAAGTGGATGATCACGCCCGCCCAAAGAGAGCCGCTGCGCACTACGAAATAGCCCATCAGCAGCCCCATGATGAACGCGTTGGGGATCTGATAGAGATTGAGATGCGCCAGCGAAAACAGCACCGCAGACACGACTATCGCGAAGCTGTCGCCGAAGCGCCGCAGCGGCTGGAGTATTGCGCCGCGGAACACCATTTCCTCAAGGAACGCCGGCAGCACGACCATCAGCAGCGTGTAGAGAATGCCGGTCTGGACGCTGGTGGGCGTTTCGACCTGCGGGAGCCTTGGCGAAAAGCCCAGCGCAGCCGCCGCAGAGGACATCGCCGAGCCTGTATAGACACCGACCGTGGACGCTGCGAGCGCTATGAGCACCGAGCCTGCGTTGAAGCCGGAGCGTATCCGGCGAAACGGCAGCGCGGTGCGCGTCGGGATATCGATGGCGCGTATCATCACGAAAAACGGCAGCCCCATCGAAATCACCGTCGATAGGATATCGGCGGCGTAATATATCGTTGCGGCGGTGTCCGCCGGTATCTGTAGCTTCATCGCCGACAGCGCCATCGTCACGCCGGAGAGCAGGAGGTTTGGCAGTATCGAGCGCAGCAGCAGCCACGCGGCGACCGCGACGAAGATGAACGCGGCGTTGCGCTTTATCGCGCGCGTCTGCGACATGCCCTCCGGAGTGTATTTTGCCGGAAAAAATGGATATGTATTCATAGTCGCCTCCGGGGAGAGTGTGTTGTCGCCGCGGCTCACAGCGTCGCCGCGGTTATCGTGTTTTTCAGCAGCATTGTGATGGTCATCGGGCCGACGCCGCCGGGCACCGGGGTGATATAGCCTGCAACCCTGCTCACCGCGTCGAAATCGACGTCGCCGCAGAGCCTTCCGTTCTCGTCGCGATCCATACCCACGTCGATAACGGCGGCTCCGGGCTTGACCATATCCGCCGTGACGAATTTTGCGCGCCCGATGGCGACGACGAGGATGTCGGCGCGCCGTGCGGTCTCGGCGAGATTTTTTGTGCGGGAGTGACAGACGGTGACGGTGCCGTTCCGGTGCAGCAGAAGCATCGCCATTGGCTTGCCGACGATGTTGCTGCGCCCTATAACGACGCACTCCTTTCCCGCGACCTCTATCCCGCTCTCGCGCAGCAGCTCCATGACGCCCGCGGGCGTGCAGGGCAGGAAGCGGTAGTCGCCGATCATGATGTGCCCTGCATTTTCGGCGTGGAAGGCGTCCACGTCCTTGTCCGGAGATATGGCGGCGATGACCGCCTTGTCGTCGAGGTGCTCCGGCAGCGGGAGCTGTACAAGGATGCCGTGGATATCGCTGCGCATATTCAACTCGCGCACAAGCGCCAAAAGCTTCTCCTGCGTCGTATCCTCGTCAAGCGCGTGCTCCTCGGAGTATATCCCGACCTGCGCGCACGCCTTCTTTTTGTTGTTGACATAGGTGCGCGACGCCGGGTCGTTTCCCACTACGACGACCGCCAGCCCTGGGACTATCCCGCGTGCGCGCAGCGCGTCCACCTCCGATTTCAGCTCCGTCCGGAGCTTTGCCGCTATTGCCCTGCCGTCTATTATCTTTGCTGCCATTGCCATTCCGCCTTTATGCTAATGATCTTCATTTTTCCTCTCCCGTGCCGTAAAACGAAACAAGGGGCCCCCGGAGAAAGCCTGCGTTTTCTTGATCAGGAGACCCCTTTACAGGGAGAGTTCAGGTTTATACGTGCCTTATTCGGGCTTGTCCTCGCCGGAGGCGTTATCGTCTGCGGCCTCTTCGACGTCTGCGGCTTTCTCAGTATCTGAGGTTTCCTCCGACGCTTTCTTCGCGGCCTCCTTCGCGGCCTTGCGCTCCTCTGCGAGACGCTTGTAGTAGGTCCCGGCGATGACCTCCTTGCCCTCGTCGGTCAGGGCGTAGAGCTTGAGGTAATCGGGGTCGTGCTGGGCCTTGATCTTGCCGCGAATGACGATCCACGCGATGAGCGACGCCACGAACAGCAGGCCCGCAAGCAGCTGAGAGACTCTGATTGTGCCAATCATCAGGCTGTCGGTGCGCAGCCCCTCGATAAACATACGTCCGAAGCCGTACCAGCCGGAATAGATCAGCACGATCTCGCCGTCGAAGCGGCGGTGTTTGATATATATCGCGATAAGTATGAAGCCGATGAGCGACCAGAGCGACTCATAGAGAAAGGTGGGGTGTACCGGGAGCGACGGGTCGATGGTCATACCGATGGCCTCGAGCGACGCCTGATGCTCCGCAAGGTAGCTCTTGATGGAGGCGCTGGTCATGCCCCATGGGAGCGTGGTGTTGCCGCCGAACGCCTCGACGTTGATGAAGTTACCCCAGCGACCGATGCACTGTCCGATGAGCAGTCCGGAGCAGACCATGTCGAACATCGGCAAAAGCTTAACCCGGCGTATCTTACAGAACAGCGCGCCAACGGCAAAAGCGCCGATAAGGCCGCCGTAAATGGCAAGTCCGCCGTTCCATATCTGGAAGATGCTGACGGGGTTGTCCTTGAACTCGCTCCACTGGAATATGACGTAGTAGGCTCGCGCGCCGATTATCGAGCCGACGGTGCCCGCAAGAATAACGTCTATCGCGCGGTCGGCGTCGAGTCCGAACTCCTTGATGCGCCCGAACACATACAGCAGCGCAAGCAGAAAGCCGATGGCGATGAGCACGCCGTACCATCTGAACGAGAGATTGCCGATTGAAAACGCGATGGGGTTCAGATCGAAACTCCATCCGAGAGACGGGAAATAAACAGTTTGCATGTCGTTTGCCTCCTTAAGCCGTGGGCAGAATTACTGATATTGAGCTTCTTGATATATCATAACACCTGATGAGACGTTCGGTCAAGTGTTTTATCGTCGTTTCCGCGACTATCTCCGGCAGGTCGTAGGGGGTGAGCCCGGCGAGATATGTGGATGCGAGCGCACTTGCCACCGCCTCCGGCTTGTCGAACATCCGGATATAGCGGCCGTAAGCCGCGCGGCGGCTCAGCGCAAACAGCTCCCCGTCGATGCCCTCGTCCATTATCCGGCGTATCTCGCCGTTTATCGCCTCGCGCACGGCAAGGGGATCCCGCGATTCGCCCGCGAACATTATATTTATGTGATCCCGCCCGCTGAACACCTCGCCGCCGAAGGTGGAGTTTATCATCCCGCCGTCGTAGAGCCTGCGATAGAGCGGGGAGGATTCTCCGGCGATGATATCGCACAGCAGCTCGTCGCGAACCTGATCGATGAAGTTTTGCTTCGCGTCGCCGGGGAGGCCCTTAAAGCCGATATAGAACATCGGCTGCGCCACCGGGAGCCTCTGCTCGACATAATCGGCCACGACCGTCTCCGGCTCGTCAGGCTGTGCGCGGACGAGCGTTACCGCGCTGCGCCTTGGCAATATCCTGTCCGCAGCACGGAGCACCGTATCGACATCAAAGCCGCCGGCGACGGTGAGCACCATGTTCGAGGGCGCGTAAAAAGCGTCGTAGCAGCGGTAGAGCAGCTCATCGTCGATCCTTGCTATCGAATCGACGGTGCCCGCGATATCGGTGCGGATTGGGTTGTTATGGTAAAGCGCACCAAGCAGATTGAACATGACCCGCCAGTCGGCGCTGTCGTCGTACATCTTTATCTCCTGCGCGATTATGCCCTGCTCCTTCGCGACCGTCTCCGGCGTAAAATAGGGCTTTGAAACGAAGTCGAGCAGTATCTCTATCGATTCGTCAAACCTCTCGGTGCAGGAGAAGAGATAGGCGGTGCGGTCAAAGGTGGTGTAGGCGTTGGCGTTCGCGCCGGTCGCGGCAAAGCGCTCAAAGGCGTCGCCGTCCTCGCTCTCGAACAGCTTGTGTTCGAGAAAATGCGCGACGCCCGCCGGAACCTCCGCGATATTGCCGGGGCAGTCTCCAAAGCGGATATCGGACGAGCCGTAGCGCACCGTCATCAGCGCAAAGGAGGAGGCAAAGTCCTTCATCGGGCACAGCCGCAGCTCGAGTCCCGAGGAGTGCCGCACGCGGATAAAGCTCTCGCCAAGCCTTTTTGAGGATATTATCTCTCTTTCGTCCGTGTTCGCGTTCACTGCGTCTCAGCTCCTTCCAGCAAAAATACGGTATCGAGGCTGAAGCCCGCGGCAGCTTTGGCGATATCACTGCGTGTGAGCGTTTGCAGCAGCTTTTCCTCGTCGGAGGGCGAGAGCGTGCCGCCGGTGAATATCTGTGTCGAATACCACGCCTCGAGCGACGAGAGTGAGTCGCCGACCGAACGCAGGCTGTTTTTCATCGCAAGCAGAGTGTTGTCGAAGTCCTCGTCCGTGAAGCGGTTCTCCCTTATGGCGTCAAGCTGGTCAAGCATAGCCTCGCGCGCTGCGTCAGCCTTGTCCGGCTCAACGCCGCTGTCCAGCAGCAGCGTGCCGGTGCCTCGGTCATAGCGGGAGAGGCAGTAGTAGCACAGGCTGAGCTTTTCGCGCACGTTTTTGAACAGCAGCGAAAACGCAGTTCCGCCGAGCATTGCGGACATGACACGAGCAGCAAGCCGCTCGCGCTGGTCAAGGCCGAGCCTGCCGCGCAGCGCCATCACAAGCTTGCCCTGCGTGACGTCCATCCTCTCGCCGAAGAAGCGCGCCTCGCGCTCCGGAATGACAGGAGGCGTGGGGGAATAAGCTATCACGTTCCGCGAAAGCCCGCCCAGGCGCTGCCGGAATGTTTCCAGCGCGTCCTGCGCGCCTCCGCAGCCCGCAAAGACAATCTCCACCGCCGCGGTGTCGATAACGCGGCGATAGGCGCGCGCGGCGCTTTCCGGCGTTATCTCTTCGGCGTTTTCGCGTTCGCCCAGCTTTTTCACCGCGCTGTTCGTGCCCTCATACATATAAGATAAGCACTTTCCGGCGGCGTAGGAGCGCTTGTCGTTGATCTCGGCGTCGATTGTATCGAGCAGGTTGAGCTTTTCGGTTGCGATGTCGGTTTGGTCAAAACGTCCGTCCGTGATTTTCGGGTCGAGCACAAGGTCGCAGAGCAGCCCGGCGTATTCCCGAACCAGTCTGCGGCCGTCCATCGCGAAGCGGTCGTAAAGCCCCGATATCGAGAGGGTCAGTATCTGATAACCGCCAAACTTGAGCACGTCGCCGTAGAGCGAGGCGCCGTACATTGCGTCCAGCCTACGGTTGAGCATGGTAAAATCCGGGCACGAGCGACAGCCCTTCTGCCAGAGCAGCGGCAGTATCGCGTTCTCCGAGGCGGTCTCCTTTTCCAGCGGCACTATGAAATTGAGCGATATCCGCGAGGACTTGAATTTCCCGTCGGATATCCGGCTGAAGCGTATGCCGCGAGACACCGCGTCGCTCGTCATCTTCTGGAAGCTTTCCATTTGTGGCGCATCCCTCCGTTTTTCGCTGAGTTAACGCAAATCCTTAAACTTTATTATACCATATTTTCTCCGTGCGCGCTACCGGAAGCTCAGATATTGCAAAAAAGTTTTTGTAGAGTTAACTTTTAAAATGCAGCGGGCACAGAAGGAGCCGCGCCTTTGTAAACGGTTGGTTGAGCGCACAGGGAAGCAGGGAGCACCGAGCGGGTCGAAAAGATCCCGCGTAAGCCGGAAAACGGCGTACAAAAAAATTCGGATTTTTTGAAAAATACGCTTGACAAAACAGGAGCTGTGTGATAATATATATAACGTCGCTTGGGAAGCGATCGACGTGCTGGTGTAGCTCAGCCGGTAGAGCAGCTGATTTGTAATCAGCAGGTCAGGGGTTCGAATCCGTTCACCAGCTCCAATGAGCGTTGAGCGGAGGCTCGCAATTCGCTTCCGTCTCGCCGCAATTGAATATGGGAGAGTTCCCGAGTGGCCAAAGGGGGCAGACTGTAAATCTGTTGTCACTGACTTCGGTGGTTCGAATCCACCCTCTCCCACCAAAAATCCTGAACGCTGTTGTGTTTGGGATTTTTTTATTGCCCTGATAGCCGGGAATCCTCTTATAAGCTTCATATGCCTGAAGTGCCATAAGAAACCGGCTTGAGATCGGGTGCTTTTGCGCGGCGTAATCTTTTTCGCTCAGCTACGTGCGGCCTTGTTTTGAAGGCAGGCGCATCAAAAAGCCGAGCGCAGGCGGAAGGGATATTAAAAGCACGCTTTCGGACAGGAGCGCCATGCTCCTCTCCGGAAAATCAGGAGGGACAAGCACACAGCCAATCGCGTAAACGGTACAGGTAACGACAGGCGGCGACACGATAACGATAAGCCGCTATCTCAGCGAGGAGGAGCGCGCAATAAAAAGCCTTGCATTTTCTTGCAGGGCAAAAAGAAAAACCGCTTGAAATCAAGCGGTTTTCGCTGTTTGGTGGAGATAAGCGAATCGAACCGCTGACCTCCAGCATGAGACGCCCCTGCGGAGAGGTGTCTATATTAATGATATAAATATATATGAAGCAGCACCGGCGGGGATCTGATTGTCACAGAGCTATAAGCGGATAGCAAAAACGCATATAAAAAGGAGTGCAGACAGCAGATAGAACGCGGCAAAAAAGCAGATGGAACCCGCTTGCGGATTTGTCGGTATATACCGGTTGAATTTAATACTCCGGTACTTTAGTGGGGTCTGGGGCATAGGCGTACGTCAGATTGTCGGTATCGTCATCAAAAATACAGGTGACGTATGGCTCATAGCTTTCCGGATGGAAAATTGTCACACCGCTCTGAGAATGCACGCCGTCTAAGGGCGTTACATCCTCGCAGGTGAGGCGGAACATCAGCCCGGGCGGATCGTTGAAGGCAGCTTGCACATAGTTGACAAAATCGGCAAGATCTTTTGTGCGGTGAATGTTGCCGAGAACACGGTCGGAGCGCGAATAGGCGTCAATATCACC
>CANNTZ010000058.1 GCA_947522735.1 uncultured Oscillospiraceae bacterium
AGGACGGCGGGGAAACGAAATAGCTGCGTAGATGGAAAGGCCCCGGGGTGTTCTTACGAACGCTCCGGGGCTTTTTTTGTTGGTGTGTACGGGATATGACGGCTGTATATTAGCGGAGGGGGGATCTGTAAACGGATAAAGTCGATAAAGCTGTAGGAGCTTTATTGAATGGTATAACGAAAAATGCCACGGAGCTTTATCTCTCTGGCATTTTTACTGTCAGGCCGAACACGTTTTTTAGCCAAAAGAGTTCGTACCTGTATGATTTGGTGGACTGCTCCCCCTGGCTGTGGCTCGAATACCGGGCATAGACGACGGCTTGCTCGCTGACCTCCGGCTTTGCTTTCGGCACCTGCCATTTAATATCCGTTGACATATTAATATTCTCCGTTAGTTCGCGCGGTAAGTTTTATCTCAATGCAAATATACGTTCAATATATTCCTGCACACGATCCTGCTCAGATGGATTTGTAATCATCCCAAGAATACGCAGGGCATCATTATAGCGCTTCTGTTCAATATACAGATCTGGTAATCGAAAAAGCCATATTGTTCCGTTAAAAATCAATCCGCCGTTTTCCCATATACTTTCCCAAAAAATAATTAGCTTTTCAACATCATTATCTACTCCATATCTTCCCTCTGCGTTTCGTATTGCGTTGAGCTGAGCATCTTGCATTTTAAGCTCACGAGAAAGCTTATACAATTCCACATCAGTTTCAGATGCCTTTTGCTTTGCACGGAGAGCAGGAAGATTTGGAATACTTGCGCGGATGGCACGTTCCATTTTTTGACATAGGCGTGAAAACTCTTCAATAGGACCGACAGAGCCGGATGCAATAAGCCTTGCTATGTCGTTAAGCGAAAACAGATCGGGACTGCCCTGTATACGTCTTAATGAAGCAAGTACTTCGTTTTGCAGGTTTTCTGCAGTAAATCCGAGATGCTCGCATATCTGCTTGAATTTCTGAGAGTAGTGACAGAAAAAGCAAAGAGTGTTTTCGTAAGTTGTTGAGACGGAATAGGCAAGCATGGTTTTATACTCGTTTACTGCCGTTGATGATATATCATAAAACGCGGCATCGGATAATGCGATGAGTGCGTCGTTAAAACGATCTTCTTCCATCAGAAAATCGCACATATCGTGCTTGACAGAAATGTATTCATTGCGATTAGATACCTCTAATAATCGCCTATTAAGCTCGCCCCAAATGCAGTCGCGCCAATTTCCGCCGGGATGAGTGCCTAAATATTCGTTGACCTGCCATACGTCAACACCAAACTTGGAGGATCTATGTAGCTGTGGTACATAGTCGTTTTGGCTAAGCTCGTCAGCGCCGAGCTCAGTGAGAGTGTATTTACGAGCGGGTGTATATGGTAAAAGCTTATCCTCGCTGAGATTTTGTTGCAGCCGGAGGACAAGATCAGCCTTTTTGCCGTTGATTGGCAAGGCGTAGCTGGTTAATATTTCCTTGAGTTGCGAGACGGTTAATTTTGCAATAGATTCTGATGCGGAGGAAAGTCGGATAAACCCGCGCTCCGCAAGAGAATCAAGAACAGCGTCGATATCCTTTATGCCATAGGTGTACCACCAGAAGACGGGATAACCATTTTTAGGATTGGGGTATGTGCCGTAGGAGCAGTATTTCAGCAACATAATTTCGGCTATATACAATCCGCGCGCGGATGGATTCGTCGTTTTCTTGCGCTCGTCAAAGGTTATTGGACATGGTATAGGAGCGCGGCCATTAATAGCCGACGTGGGGTTGGCATTAGAATTTGATTTGAATATATTTTTAAAGAAACTTAATATTCCCACAAAAATCACTCCTGTTTATGAAATACAATTTCGCGATGGGATTTTGTTGAGTTTTGCGGTTGACAGAACAGAAAAATGACCGTTATAATAAGAATAAATGTTCAGAAAGATTGCGATACAGAAACGGAGGAAAACGGGATGAAAGATGAAAATTACAACATCAAAGAAATATACATTAAAGCCGCAGACAAAAACCGGTTTATTGATTTTCTCCGTTTTTGCTCTGAGCGTCTAAATAAAGGCGACTCAGTTCAAGCAATTTGGCGCGATTTTCAGGAGTCAGGGCGCTGAAAATTTCATAGACCTCTTTCAGGCCGCTGTCGATCTCGACGGCGGTCTTTTCCTTTTGCCTCGGAGATGGATCGTCCGTCTCGTCGCGGAGGTATTCCGGCGTGGTGTGGAGGATTTCGGCGATTTTAGCAAGACGGTCATCGGTCATGCGATCTTTGCCGTTTTTTACGTTGCTTAGATATGTTTCTGCCAATCCAAGGGAAGCGCATATAAATTTGATTTTTATTCCTTGCGTTCGAGCAAGATTTTTTATTCTGTCTATATTCACCATTTCGCAAACCCACTAATTAGTCAAAAAATAGATTCTTAGGAAAAATTAAGAAACCCATTGACTTCTTAATAAATCCTAAGTATAATTAAATCACAATCTTTTACAAGACAACAATAAACCAGACCTTGGGCGGAACAGATGCCGCCGAAGGTCAAAGTTGATATATTGTTAGCTGCAATTACACTATATCACAATTTATTGCGTGCCGTCAAGAGATTGGAGTGAAAACAAGGAGAGGAGGCAAAAAAATTGCCCAAAAGAGTGAAAAGGCTGAACGGCTTCGGCAAGTGGCTGTATGGCAAGGCGACGGAGCAGGGGATAACATTTCAGGAGCTTGCCAAGCCGATGGGGACAAGCAAGTTTTATCTCTGCTATCTGATGTATAACAGCGACCTGCTGCCGGAGACAATGGCCAAATGGAAAAGCAGGGCAGAAATGGCGCTGGAGGAAATGAAAATGGAAAAGGAGCGATAAAAATGCCGACCACCCCCATAAAAATCGACTGCGCGCAGATTCCGCGGGTACAAATGGACAGCCTCTGCCGGACGCTGCTTGCGGGCGTCGCCGTACACCCGAAAAGCTTTTTTGCTCGCCATTGACAACCTATCGGTCGGTAGCTATAATATAGAAGGAACACATCAGCAGAAGGATGGCAGAATGGAAAAGAGCAATACAAAGCAGGAGATTTTGGATACGGCATTGGAGCTTTTCTCGACACGCGGCTATGAGGCCACCTCTATCTCCCAGATCGCGGATGCTGTCGGTATCCGCAAGGCGTCCATGTACAGTCATTTCGGCAGCAAGCAGGAAATTTTGGATGAGCTGGTGCGGGACGTTCTGGGGCATTACGCCGAGCATTCTCTCTTTGCCCGGGCAGCCTGGGACGATCCCGCCTATGCGAACGACAAGCTGGATATGACGCCGGATACAGCGGCACAGATGATCCTCGAACAGGTGCGCTATATCCTGCATGACCCGCAGAGCAGCAGAGCAAGAAAAATGCTGACCATTGAGCAGTTCCGGAACCCGCAGATAGCGAAGCTGCAAACCAAGCAGAACTATACAGCTGTGCTGCGCTATTTCACCGGCCTTGTGCGGTTTCTCTCCCGTCAGGGCAAGCTGGCGGACGGAGACCCGGAGATCATGGCTGCACAGCTCTGCCTCCCCATCACCGTCTGGATCAACCTCTGTGACCGGGAGCCGGAGCGGGAGCCGAAGCGCTGGAGCTGACGGAGCGGCATATCCGGCAATTCCTCAAAATGTATCGGAAGGAAGGCTGACGCTCTATGAACTACATCCATATCACCAAAGAAAACATCGACAAGGAGCACATCTGCTGCGCCATGTCCGGCAAGCAGAGCCTTGTCAAAAAGGAATGGCTGAGGCAGCGCTTTGACGAGGGACTTGTCTTTTACCGCAGTGTCGAGCGCGGCAAGTGCTTTATCGAATACATCCCAGCAGAAAATGCATGGGTGCCCATTGAGGCGGACGGCTGGCTCTATATAAACTGCCTGTGGGTCTCCGGCTCTATGAAAGGGCACGGATATTCGAGCGACCTTTTGGGCGAGTGCATCCGGGACGCCAAGGCGCGGGGCAAAAACGGCGTTTGCATCCTCTGCGCCGAGGGACGAAAGCGGGAATTTTTAGCCGACCCCAAGTTCCTGACCTACAAGGGTTTTAAGGCTGCGGACATATCCGACTGCGGTATCAACCTCATGTACCTGCCCCTTGCGGAGAACGCAGAGCTGCCGAAATTCAAGGACTGTGCAAAGCACCCCAAGGTAGACGAGAACGGCTTCGTCCTCTACTACACCGACCAGTGCCCCTATACCTGCTACTGGGTGCCGAAGGTGCAGGAGGCGGCAAAGGAACACGACATCCCGTTCAAGGCCATCCACATCACCGACAAAGAAACCGCGCAGAGCGTGCCCGCGCCGGTCACCACCTATGCCCTGTTCCGGGACGGGAAATTCCTGACGCAGAGCATTCAGTCGGACAAAAAGTTTCTGGCGCTGGCAGGAGCTCGTGACTGAGCCGCCGTGCCTCGGAAATCGGAAGCATGAAATTCATGTAGGAGCATGTGCGCGCATGGGAAAGCTTAATATGTGATCCGACGCCGGAGAGCGTCCGATGAGCGACATTGCCGCTTGCCGGGAGCCTCGGCGTTTTTTATATTATACAAAGGCTCACAGGCCTTGCATTTTGGCCTGCACCCATTTTCCTTCGCTGTGTAAGATATGCTGTATTCGGTCATAAAATCGGAATGTTCTTTCTCGGAAAAAAGCAAACAACGTAACTATTGCACAGAATTACACCTTGAAAGCCGGTAATGCTGCTGGTATAATATAGCCATCTTAACAAAAGGAGTGATACAATGTTTAAATTTTTCGAAGCGTATATGCCCGAGTGCTGGGATGGTCTTGTTAGGCGTGGATTTATCCGCAAAAACAGCGGCGTCCGTTTCTGCCAGAATAAGATGCTGGACGACGGCAAAAAGTTCAACTTGCTCGCGGCCAAGGGCACACCGCTCTATAATATGATTAGAGAGACCGGCATGCCGTTGTATATCGACCGCTTGCTGGGTGGCTGTTATATTGACGACTACCGCTACGATCAAGCGCTGCTCAACGTCTACCGTGAGATGCTTGGCAATAATTTTTACGGCTTTCAGCTACACGAGTGGATCTCCAACCTGCGCAACGATCTGATGGAAACGCTCAGCGACTGCGACGATTGGACCAGTGAAGGCATAGAAGCACACATCTTCCGCAAATATCCGTTCAAAAACCTGCTTCTCGCCGCGATGACCTCCGAACAAATCGCGCGCATCGGACGTCCGGAGAGCGCCGCAGATTTCTATTCCGCCGTCTGCGAGCTGTTCAAATGGCGTTACGACGAGGTACACGACCTCATTTCCTGCGACAGCTTCGCTCTTGCGTACAAGCTTGAGTTAGACGGCGGAGCTCGCTCCGTCATGCCGGAGGTCGGTGCGCAAACCCCCGACAGCCGCCTCCAGATATCCTACGCCTCCGGTATCTCCCGCTCC
The DNA here is from genome assembly GCA_947522735.1 of uncultured Oscillospiraceae bacterium. GTDB lineage: Bacteria > Bacillota > Clostridia > Oscillospirales > Ruminococcaceae > SIG526. Next base: position 5,428 of record CANNTZ010000058.1, read on the forward strand.
TTCGGACGCGAGTTCGGCGTATACTACGAGCCTTGGGGCGGCTCCCCCTTCTCCACCTGCTGCTATCAGCGCGACGGCCTCAACGAGTGGAATATCGTCTCCGCAAGCGATTTTCCGTTTGAACGCCAGGGGCCGACAGGCGGTAGCTCACGCTCGCTACAGAAACGCATCCTGCAATACGCCTATCTCAGCGGCGCGGGCTTCGTCAGCGAGGAATGGGGCATGTGCAACACCTTCTACGATTGGGACAGCTTCGAGGTCAGCCCCTACGGCAAGGTAAAGCTTGACTTCCACAGCTTCACCGATCGCTATCCCGACCCCGGCCTCAAGCTTGCTCCGGTCGCCGTTGTGCTCCCGTCAAAGCTGACGGTGCTCGAAAGCTCAGCCATATACGACGAGCCCGGCTGCTTCGGCGGCTTCCCGCTCCCCGGCGCCGAGGCCGAAAAGCTTGACCGCATCAAGGCCGACATCGCCCGGCTGTTCTGCTCCAAAAGCGAAATGCTCGGCGATGAGACCCCGCTCATCAACAGCGACATGCCGGACGCCGTCACGATGATACATGCAGACGCGCCGGATGTTGACAGCTACGATTACCTTGTCGACCTCACCGGAGACCCGGCATTCGCCAAAGCGCACCGCAACATTATCTCCATCGATGAGGTTCGTTCTGTTCTTGCGTCCTCTCTGCCCTGCTTCGTCGAGGGTAGCTGCCACTGGATGGTCAACAGCAGAGACGACGGCGGCTATTATCTCGCGGTTTGGAACCACGACGGTGTGATCCGCTCAGTAGAGCACGGCGAGAGCGTCCTGCCAGAGGCTTCCGTTGCGGTTCGGCTCACCCTAAAGGACGGCCGCGCGCTCAGAAAGCTTGAGGGCGGTGCGAAGGTCTCCTGCGACTACGGCATATACACACTCGAAATTCCCGGCGGAGACTGGTTTTTCGGGCAATTCTGAGCTCCTGTCATATGCAAAAAAGTGCGGCAGACGCTTATCAAGACGTCTGCCGCAAGGAAAAATGAACAGAACTCGGTAGGTTATGAGCTTCTGCGCCGACGGTAAATCATCACGAACGCGAACACTCCCGCCGAAAGGAGCAGCAGCGCGCCGCACAGCCACACGCCAAATCTCTCTCCGGTGTTTGGTGCGTTGCCCTTGACGACGTAACCGATCTCGGTCTCACTGTCGGAGCTCTGTTGCTCCGGTTCGCTGTTCTGTCTGGGCTTGAGTCCGGCCGTCGCCGCATTCAGGGCGTTCAGAGCCTGCTGCACGTCCTCCTCTGTGGCGTCGGGGTCGTCGAGCACACGCTTCGCCTCGTCCAGAGCGTCGTTGAAATTCTTGACGGAGTCCTCTGTGAACGAATCGGTGTTTTTATTTCCGGCCTTGTCCACGGCGTCCATCAGCTCGTCCTTGTCTACAGGATCGGGAGCGCCGGTCAGCCCGAACACGGCCATCTCGGCAAGCTGAACCATCGGTCCGTTGTTGCCGTTGACCTCTGAGGTACGGCGGGTGACGTACAGACGCACATAACGTCCGAGTACATAGGAATCGAAATCGATAATATACGGCTCTGTCGCCGGGGAAGCGGCTCCCGTGACGGTTTTCACCGTCCTCCATGTGTCGCCGTCATCCGATACCTCAATGCGGAAATCCTGCGGGAAGTTATTGCCGTAGGGCGAGTCGCAGGGGAACAGCGCCACGCGCCTGATGCGGCACAGCTCGCCAAGGTCGGTATACGCCCATGCGGGGAGCGTCTCGTCATATTCGCCGCCCTCGGGCCCGGCCTCCTCGGGATCGGTGCTCCAGCCCGCGTGGGCATCCACGTCGCACAGCCATTCCTTCTGCCAGTCAAACAGCGTTCCCGTCTGCGCCGCGTTCAGCTCGAACCACTTGACATGCGACGACGCCTCAACCGGGGTGTTGTCGGAGAGCAGCGTGGTATTCTCGGGCTTGTATGTATATATGTTGGAGTAATCGATCACAACCGGGATCTCCTTCGGAGGCGGCACGGTTCCGTCGTCATTGTAGATCTCGATCTCCGCGATGCTCACCACCGAGGCATTGAGTCCGGTGAAGCGGATGCGTACCCAGCGCCCGTTGACGGTGTCAAAGCTGAAGGAGGGCGGCATGCGATCCTTCTGGACATAGCCGCTTACGGTGTGCGCCGTCTGCCATGTGAGGCCGTCGTCGCTCACCTCGATCACAAAATCACTCGGCATCTCGCTGCCAAAATCGCCGGAAAGCTCGGTGGGATACAGGTCGATACGGTTGAATGGACGCTTGGCGCCAAGGTCGAATTTTATCCACGGCTCCTTATCGGCTCCGGTCGAGCGCCAGCCCATGGAGGCGTCGGTGGTGGTGCGCACGCCGTCGTTGACGTCGCCCACATAGAAGCCGTTCCCCTCGGAGGAGGAGGCATAGACCTTTGCATAGGGTGCAAGATTGTCGGTCGCGCCCGGCTCTGCGGCCTTGTCCACATAGTCAAGCCCCTCCGGAAGTGCGAACAGATACGCGCCGCCGATATCGGCGTCTATGGTGAGAACACCGTTTTTATAGGTGTAGCCCTGCGTTCCCGCGTCGCAGGCGCCGATAAGCTCGAGGCTGGCAACCTCCGACGGGAGCTTGAGCGCGAAGCTCGCGCGGTCGGTGAAGCTGTTGTTGACTATCATCAGATAGTTGCGTCCGGTGGTGCGGTGACGCATCAGCGACACCTGATAGTTGACGTTGTCCTGTGGCTTTGCGAAGAAGGTGCTCGGCACTGCGCCGACGATACCGCCATAGGTCTCGCCGTTGAAGTAGACCGCCTTCGCGTCCAGCTTTATCAGCGTAGAGCCGATGCTCAGTATCTGATGGTTGATATCGCTGACGGCGTCATAGAGCGGGGTCTTTTTGCCGTCGCGGGTGATGATGCTGTCGTGGAACGGCTCTCCGGTTGTGGGCGGCAGAAACCACGTAAAATAGGAGAGATACTTGTAGCCGTAGGCAAGGGCTATATTCGTCTCCCAACGTATCTCGTCCTTATTCGGGACGCGCAGATGGCCGCTTATGCCGACGGACTGGATGAATGTGCCGGTCTTGACGTCGTTCGCCGCTCCGGCTCGCCAGCCCGTGGCCAGATTTTGCAGCATGGCGCCTGTGGCTGTGCCGCTTTCGGCGAAAGGATACAGGTCGTACAGATAGTAGTCGCAGGGATGACCGGCGGCCGCGTTGAGCTTCAGCCAGTCGTTAATCTGTCCCTCGCTCCTGCCGGGCAGGAAGTTGAGATAGACGTACTTGTCCGGCTCCAACGATTTCAGCGTCTGATACGCGTTCAAGTAGTCGTTGGGATTTCCCGGCTCGTCAATCAGCCAGTAGCCGCCGACGCCGGGCACGTTTTTGTAATCGGCAAGTATCGCCGCTATCTCCTCTCGGCTGCGCGAGACGAGATCCGGACCGAGCCGTCCGTCGCCAACGGTCATGCGCATACCGTATTTATAGCACCATTCCAGCATTTTGAGCTGATCCGCCGTCGCGTCGACATTCTCGCCCGCGCCCATGACGTAGTTGATGCCTGCGTCCGCGAGCAGCTTGTACTGCTCCTCGACAATGTAATCCGGCCCGATAGGCGGCCAGAACATGCTGATGATCACGTTTTCGTTGAAGATATCGCGGCGCTCCGTCACAACGTAGATGTGGCAGACGGTAGAGGCCTCGCTCTGTCCCTTCAGCGAAACGGTGATATCGGCACTGCCTGCCGCAGCTGCGGTCACGGTGCCGTCCGCTCCGACGGTCACGACGCTCGTATCGGAGCTGCTCCAATCATAGGCGGCCGGGTCGGCGGCGGTGTTGTTCAGCTTGACCGAGAGCTTATCGGTCTCGCCGCAGACAAGCTCCAGCGCGGGGCGATCCAGCGAAACACCGAGCGCCTGACCGAAAACCGCCAGCTCGGAAAGAGCTATGGCTTCGCCGCTCGCTCTCAGGCGGATATAGCGCGCGACAACCGGTGCGGCCACATCCAGCACTACAGGCTCGATCGGCGTCCCGCCGGCCGTCACGGTCTGCAAGGCCGTCCAGTCAACGCCGTTCTCGGAGGCCTCCAGCGTGTAGTTCTGCGGGAAGCCCGCACCGTAGGGCTCGCCGTAGGAGAACAGCACGATGCGCTTCACGGCATGGAGCACGCCAAAATCAAGCGATATCTCCGGTGCGGTGTCGCCCACCTCGGAGGTCCACAGCGCGTCCGCCTGCTCGTCGGTCAGCAGCGCGGCGTCCGTCGCGCCGGAGGATACGGTCGCCGTTTTGCCCGCGGTGAGGCTGATGCAGCCCTTGGGCTGATATGAGGCGACGTTGTCCGCCAAAGCCAGCGTCGTGGTGCCGAAAACAACCAGCTCGCCTATCTGCACCGGAAGGGTGTTGTATGCGGTCGTGTCGGTCTCGTCGGCGTGGACGGAGTCGGTGCGCTGGGTGACATACACCTGCACGTAGCGCGCAATCGGAATATCGGTCAGATCGATCACCAGCGGCGCGGAGACTGAAACGCCGATATCCGACGCCGTATACACCGTCGTCCAGCTCGTGTTGTCCTGCGAGATGCGCAGCTCCAGCGCCTTCGGGAAATTCTGCGCGTAATCGGCGTTGTGCGTGGGATAGAGCACGATGCGGCGGAGACGCGCGTTTTCTTCGAGATCCACCGTCGCCCATGCGGGGGTGGCAGGATCGGTGACGCCCTCGTCATACGCGGTGCTCCAGCCGGCGCCCATATCGCCGTCGCACAGCCATTCCTTCTGCCAGTCGTACATCGTTCCGGTCAGAGCCGCATTGTGCTGATACCACGTGGCGTCTGATGAGGCCTCGACGGGCTTGTTCAGCGAAAGATTCTCGTAATCTCCGGCGGGCTGCTGCGATTCGATCAGGACGGAATCGCCCGCATCCGCCCATGCCCTCTGCACGGGGGCAACGCCGATGACAAAGGCCGCAACCAGAACGAAAGCCAGAATTTTCTGCCATGGCAGTTTTGTTCTCATGAATCCATACTCTCCTTTTAGTCTTTTTCCTGCCGGACACCCCTTCTCCGGCGCGGGACAGAAAAACATCGGACGGCCTCACAGACGCAGACGGCGGCCTCGACCGTTAGAGCCCGGATCCCGCTCCGCCTTTTGTGGCGCGCGCCCAAATGTATTCTATATAAAAAGTATAGTTTTATTTCAGTCGTAAATCAATATAAAATTTGAAGCATAATTCTTGAATTTGTCGTATTGCCCTGCGCGGCGAGGATAATAAGGGTATTTGTTAATAAAAAAACTATACATATATGGTTGTTTTGCATAATCGGCCAAACACCTGAAACCGGAACCGGATTAAAAAAAGGCTCCGCCCGGAAAACCGGACGAAGCCCTTCGAGTTACTTTTGTGCGATAATACAAACCGGCAGCGGGAATTATTTCTCGCCCATGAGCAGCTCCATAACGTACATTTCGAGAGCCTCATAGTTGCGCTCGGCGATGCACTTGGCCTGGAACGCGCGGTCAAATCTTGCGACCTTCTCCTCGAGCATGCAGGCGATCTTCATGGAGTTCTGGATGTGGCGATACTGATCCTCGACCTTCTGGGTGCGCATGGCCTTGACGTCAAGACCGACCATCTCGCCGTTGGCGCCGTAGTTGTGGTCGCAGAGAACCTTGATCTGGTTGAAAGCGCCGCGCAGGGACTCTACGCCGAAGCTCTTGTCCTGATCGTAGCGGCAGCCGTTCTGATCGTTGAGGTGGACGGAGCCGAGCTTGCCGAACTTGAGGGCAAACGCCATCTCGTTGGCGGGATCGAGGCCGGCAAGGATAGCATGGGCAGACTCGAGGACGGCGCCGACACGCTTCGGATCCTTGGAGGCGGCGGAGACGGCCATGACGTGACCGATGGTGCCGCAGTAGCTGCGGTCGATCGGCTCGTTGGGCTTGGACTCGATGAGAACCTTGATCTTGTCGTCATAGCTCAGCATGTCGTCGATGGAATCGATGAGCTGGCCGATCTTCTCGACGGGATCCTTGGACTCCGCGCAAAGGGTGCCTTCGCGGGCGAGCCAGAGAACGATGTTCTTCGCGCCCAGAGCGTTGGCGATATCGATGGAGCGCTTGGCTCTCCACATGGCGAACTCATAGTCCTCCTTGCTGTTGGAGGTGAAGCCGCCGTCGGTGGTGTGCGGATCCATCCAGAGGCGCGGAGCGACGAACTCGGCAACGAGGCCATACTTATCGAGGGTGGCCTTGATGTCCTTGGCGTAATCGACGATCTGCTTCTCGGTCATATTGTTCATGTCGGGGACGGCGTCGTCGTCGTGGAACTGTACGCCGGAGAGTCCTATCTCGGCGAACTTTTTGAACTTATCCTCAAGGGGTACGGTGGGGCGGACGCCCGGTCCGAAAGCCTCTACGCCTTCATTGACGTTCCAGGGCCCGGCGGTAAATCTAAATCTGCTCATTTTGTTACCTCCAAATTATTTAAATTTTATCTCTCCGCCGGACAGAGCCATTCGGCCCGCCCGGCGTTTTGCGTTTGTTCGGCTCAGTCGAGCTTGACCCACTGACGGGTCTTGCTGCTCTCGACAATGGCCTCGGTGAGCTTGAGGATGTAGTGACCCTCTTCAAACGTAGCGAAATCGGGGGTATCGACGCCAAGCTTCTTGCCCTCGGCAATGAACCTGTAGAAGGCGTAGATGTTGTTGCGGAACGCGTCGTTCCAGCCCTCCGGATGTCCTCCGGCAAGGTAGGTGTACTGGCGTGCCTCGGGGGTCATGTGGTTCGGGTTGCGCTTGACGGAGTAGTTCGGGCCGTCTCTCCAGCCCATCCACATCTCGTCCGCACGCTCCTGCTCCCACTTCATCGAGCCCTTGGTGCCGTTGATCTCGACCACGAGTCCGCAGCCGTGTCCGGCGCTGACCTCGGAGACGCAGAACACGCCATGAACGCCGTTGTCCATCTTGAAGAGGATAGCGCCCCAGTCCTCGGTCTTGACCGGCTTCTCCTCGTACTCGGTGTTGGTGTTAAGAGAGAAGGTCTCAACCTGTCCCTTCGGCTTCTTGCGGACGGGGATGGTGATGACAAGGTCGGCGCACACCTCGGTGATCTTGCCGCCGATGATGTTCTGCACGGTATCCATCCAGTGGGAGCCGATATCGGCCACGCAGCGGGAGGGTCCGCAGATTTCCGGCTCGATGCGCCAGTTGTAATCGGTGTCGTACAGCAGGAAGTCCTGAAGATAGGTGCCATGCGCCAGAGTTGCCTTGCCGATCTCGCCGTTGATGTATTTCTGCCTCATCTCACGGACAAGCGGGTTCATGCGGTAGTTGAAGTTGACGCCCGCGACGGTGTCGGGGTGCTCCCTGAGCAGCTCAAGCATCTTGGCGGATTCGGAGCTGTAGCGCGCGAGGGGCTTTTCGGAAAAGATATGCTTTCCGGCCTTGATGATCTTCTCGTTGATTTCGAGATGCAGGAAATTCGGCGTGCAGTCGTGAACGACGTCGATCTCGGGATCCGCGAGCATTTCGTCGATGGTGGCGTAGCACTTGGGGATGCTGTACTCCTCGGCCTTTTTCTTCGCCAGCTCATAGTTGGAATCGGCGACGGCGACAAGCTCAGCAAAGCCAATGCGGCGGATGGCCTCAATGTGGCTGACGCCTATGAAGCCCATGCCGATTATACCGGCTCTTACCTTTCTCATGTGTGTGTGCTCCTTTCAGGTTGAATTGACGTTTCCGGCGAAGCCCGCAGCACCGCAGGCTCCGCCATTTTTTGATTAAAGAACCTCTTTGAGGATCTTGCGGAGATTCTCGGCGACAGCGTCGATCTCGTCGTTGGCGGAGTTGATGTTTATGCCGAACGCGGAGCCAAGGCCGCCGTCCACAACGCCGACGCTGATGTTCATCGCGCGATCAAGGATGGCGTCGGTCTGCGGGAGCATGTGCTTGTGATACTCTACGGGCTTGCCATACTGGGCGCAGGCGTACGGGCAGTTGAACTTGGTGACGGTCTTCTTGTCGAGAATCTGCTCCATGTTGTTGTATACATGCCAGCCGGAGTGAGCGATGGTCTTGGAGCCTATCTTCTCTCCGAGCCTGTCTGCGATCTCCTTGGACGGGAGCAGCAGGGTGAGCAGGGTTGCGCACTCGCCCTTTTCGTCGTTGATGGTGCGGAATTCAAGTCCGTCGATATCGGTGAGCTGAGCCTTGAGGCGGGCCTTCTTGGCGCGCAGAGTGGCAAGGATATCGGGCAGCTTGCGGGTCTGGATCAGAGCCATTGCACCGGTGACCTCGTTCATTCGCATGTTCATGCCGATGATGCTTCTGTTGCCAACCTCGACACCCATTCTGGAGGGCTTGTGGCCCTGATCGTGGAAGCCGAACGCGCGCTCGTACAGATCCTCGTCGTTGGTCACAACCGCGCCGCCGTCGCCGGTGGTGATGGTCTTGAACCAGTTGAGGGAGTACGCGCCGATGTTGCCGATGGTGCCGCACTTCTTGCCGTCGAAGGAAGCTCCGACCGCCTGGCAGCAGTCCTCAATTACGTAAAGATTGTGCTTTTTCGCAATCTCCATAATCCTGTCCATCTTACATGGATTGCCGAGCATATGTACCGGCATGATAGCCTTGGTACGGTCGGTGATCTTGCGCTCGACGTCGTCCGGGTCGATGGTGAGGGAGTCGTCAATCTCAGCCAGCACGGGGATGGCGTTGGAGAGAACGATGGACGAGATGGATGCGATAAAGGTATAGCCCGGTACGATGACCTCGTCGCCGGGGCCTACGCCGATAGCCGCGAGGCTGTCGAGCAGGGAGCTCGTTCCGCTCGTGGTGGCTACGCAATACTTTGCGCCCATATGAGCCGCGAACTCCTTCTCGAAGGACGCGACCTTATGAAGAAATCTGGGGTCATCCTCGGAGCCGTATCTGAACAGATAACCGCTCTCCAGAACCTCCATGACCTCTTTACGTTCGGCCTCGCCGAACACATAGCTTCCGGGACCTCCAGCCATTGAAATTACCTCCTGACACTTTCACAGTTTAGTCGTATTATAGTATAGTGTTTTTACCAATTGCTCAATAAAAAATGAAAGCCTAACTTCCACTTTCAAAATGCGCAACCGATATGAACCACTTGTAATTAGTATAAGCTATTTCACGACAAAAGTAAATACCATTCTCGCACAAAAATTAGTATATCTTTTCAGCAAACTTTTATAAATTAAATATATGCAGTATACTTTACCGATATTTCCTTTTAATGTCCTCTCCTGCCACGCGGCGGGCAAGCGCCCGCTGGCATGTTCGCGGGCGAAACCGGCGGCGGGCAGCGCCCGCTGGCATGTTCGCGGACGAAACCGGCGGCGGGCAGCGCCCGCTGGCATGTTCGCGGGCGAAACCGGCGCAAGCGACGGTTTCTTATGTTTACTGTTTCGCAGCGTTCATCCCCGCGGCGCGAAAGTGATTCTACCTTTCTCCGCGCGAACCAGTCGGCGCACTTGATAACGTAAGGTCCCCGCAACGCAAAGCGTGAGGACGACCGAACCGCGGATATATCACCGGGCATTGCCCGGCCGCGGCGGGCAGCGCCCGCTGGCATGTTCGCGGACGAAACCGGCGCAAGCGACGGTTTCTTATGTTTACTTTTTCGCAGCGTCCATCCCCGCGGCGCGAGCATTGATTTTATCTTTCGCCGCGCGAGCCAGCTAACGATATCGAATCCGTAAGCCCACGCGCGAAGCGCGGAGGCGAACCGCGTTCAGCGGAAGAGGTGAGTGTTTCCAAAGAGAGAGGGGAAACAGCCTGAAAGGGTGTCCCCTCTCTCTTTGGTGCGCCTTTGCTTACTTTCGTCGCAAAACGAAAGTAAGTGCCCGCGCGGCATGAGCGCAAGCCAGCGCCAAAGCGCAGTCAATCCTCGCCGATAGGCGAAAGAAAAAGTTAACCATAAGAAAAAACAGAATAGAGTCAGCGCCAAAGCGCAGTCAATCCTCGCCGAAAGGCGAAAGAAAAAGTCAATCATAAGAAAAACCAGAATCGCGCCCGCGCCGCGGGAACCAGTCAGCGCACTCGATAACGTAAGCCACCGCGCAAAGCGCGGAGGCGCTCCGCGGCGGGCAATGCCCGCAGATATATTCGCGGGCGAAACCGGCGCAAGCGACGGTTTCTTACGTTTGCTGTTGCG
>CANNTZ010000059.1 GCA_947522735.1 uncultured Oscillospiraceae bacterium
GGTGATACCGGAGACCAACCTGCACAGGCTGTCGGTCACATCGAACGATCCGTCGGACGCGTTCCGGGCGCTGCGCTTTTTGCTGGACAACTACGACGCCGTGTCGGAGCACGTGTTCCAAAACGTTATACTGCGCGAGCTGGATGCGCCCACCGTGCCTACCGCACCCTCGAACCCGACGGATAAAAGCGAGATTGTGAAGAAGGCGTTCCTCGCCGGAGCCGCCGCAATGACGCTGGCGGTGCTCGCCGTCGCTGCATTTTCGGATACTGTGCAGACGGGCGAGGCGGTGCGCCGCAGGATAGACGCAAGGCTTTTCGCAACGATACACCACGAGAAAAAGCACAAAACGCTGCGCTCCCGATTCCGCCGCCGCAGCGGCTTGCTGATAACGATGCCTACGGCGAGCTTTTATTTCACAGAGGAGTTTGGCAAGCTCGCCTCAAAGGTGAGCCACGCCGCCGCAAAGAACGGCGAAAAGGTGTTGCTCGTCACAAGCGTGGCGGAGCACGAGGGGAAATCCACAGTGGCGGCAAACCTCGCGCTGGCGCTTGCGCAGAACGGTAAAAGAGTGCTGCTGATCGACGCCGACCTCCACAAGCCGACGCAGGCAAAGCTGTTCGACGTCAAGCCGACGCAAGAGCTGGCGGAGCTCCTTCGCGACACCGACGGCTACGAGCCGCAGCATCTGCCGCAGAATGAGCTGTGGGGCCTGTTCTCCACGCAGGAGCAGCCGGAAGCGTCGGAGCTGCTGACGGGCGGCGGGATGGAACGACTGCTCGAACGCGCAAAAGAGGATATGGACATTATAGTCGTCGATTCGCCGCCGGTTGCGATATTCACCGACGCCGAGGCGCTGGCGGATATCGCAGGGCTGTCGCTGCTGGTTGTTAAGCAGGACTGTGTGCCCGCCGGCAGGATAAACGACGCCGTAGACATGCTGGAGCAATGCGACGCACACTTCATCGGCTGCGTTTTCAACGACGCCCGCCGCTTGGTGCTTCCGTGGGGCCGCGGCGGCTACGGTTACGGCTATGGATACAGATACGGCTATGGCTACGGTCGAGGGTATGGCTACGGCTACGGCGGAAAACGCGCGGAGGATGGACATGGACGAGAGAAAGATTGACCGCGATGAGGGTGGCGCCATCGAGCTTAGCCGCCTTTTGGTGGAGCTTTTGGAGCTGCTGCGCCGCTTTTTCTGGGTTCCGATAGTAATGGCCGCCGTTTTTGCGGGGTTGCTCCTGTTTCGTGCGTGGCGCGGCTATACGCCGATGTACGAGAGTGAGGCGACCTTCACGATACAGGTGGTGGACGGCGGCGGCTCCGATCTGCCCGGAAGCTACGACTACTACGACAAGGCGACCGCGGGGCAGCTCGGAAAGACCTTCCCGTATCTGATACAGTCGGAGCTGATGTATAAAAAGCTGTGCCGGGCGATGGGCGTCGCAAGCATCGACGGCACGATCACGGCGCAGACGGTGGAAAACACAAACCTGTTTACGATAAGGGTACGCAGCCGGGATCCTGAAAAGGCGAAGGAAATACTGGAAAAGGTGATCAGGATATACCCGCAGATCGCGGATTATGTCATCGGCAACACCGGCATGAACCTGCTGACCGAGCCGCAGAAGGCGGAAACGCCTTACAATCCGTTTCGCCCGGAGCGCAGCGCCGTGAAGGGCGCGGCCATAGGCGCGCTGCTCGGACTGGCGCTGCTGTGCATGTGCGCGGCGGCAAGAAAGGCGGTGCGCACCGCGGAGGATGTGCGTATCAAGCTAAACCAGCCGTGTCTTGCGGCGATACCCATGGTGGCGCTCAAGCACCGCGAGCTCTCCGCGCGCCAGTCACTGCTGATAAGCAACCGGCGTCTTTCCGGCGCGTTTCAGGAGAGTGTGCGCGGGCTGCGAATAAAGCTGCTAAAGGCCCTGCCGGACGACGGAAAATGCAAGACGCTGCTCGTGACCGGCACGATGCCCGGCGAGGGCAAAACCACCGTCGCAATCAATCTTGCGCTGTCGCTGAGTCAGAACGGCACGCAGGTTGTTCTGGTCGATCTCGATATGCGCAAGCCGTCGATCAAAAGGGCTCTCGGAATAACCGAACGGTCCCGGTCGGAGCTGGAGCTGCTACAGCTTGGCGATACCTCGCTGAAGCTGCTCGCGGGAGACAAGACGGCCGGGGGCCTCCGCAGGATGGATCCGAAGCAGCTTGACAACACGCTGGAAAAGCTGCGCGGAGTGTCGGATTATATCATTCTGGATACGCCGCCCTGCGGGCTGCTGGCGGATAGCTGCAACGTGGCGCATAACGCGGATTACGCGATATATGTGGTAGGCAGCGGTATGGCCAAGACGTCGCACATCCTTGACGGAATGCAGTTTCTCTCCGATAGCGGCACAAGCATTGTCGGCTGCGTGCTCAACGGAGTAAACAGATCCGGCGGAGGTTACGGATATGGGTATGGATACGGTTACAGATACGGGTACGGGTACGGCTACAGAAGCGCATACCGGCGCGAAAAGGGATGATAGCGGAGAATTTTGCGGAGAGCAACCCTTTTCCGGCGGCAAACGGTGAGGCGGGTGCAGGGCGTGAAGCGCATTGTCGATATTGATGAATATATGGCGCAGGCGGAGGGGCTGCTTGCCGCCGGCGAGCGGATATGTGTGCCGGTGACGGGCGGGAGCATGTCGCCGTTTCTGGTCGGCGGCCGGGATCATGTGCTGCTGCAAGCGCCGCCGAAGACGGTTGCGCGCGGGGATATGGCGCTGTTCCGGCGCAAAGACGGAGGATATGTGCTGCACAGAGTCATACGTGTGTGTGAGGACGGGCTGTATCTTGTCGGCGACGGCCAGCGCGAGCTCGAAGGGCCGGTCGCGCCGGAGCAGGTGCTGGCGGTGGCGACGAACGCCTGCCGCAAGGGGCGCTGGATTGGGCGCGGCGACTTCTGGTGGGACTTTTTTGCGGGCGCATGGCTGACGCTGCTGCCGCTCAGGACCGGGCTGCGCCGGAGGGCGCGGATAATTCCGAAACGATGGAGATGAGCGAATGGCGGATAAAGATACGCGGCCCAAAAGGCTGCTCGGCTCCGAGGCGCTGGGCGTGCTGGCCGGACGGCTGCGAGACGGCACCTTCTCGGAGCTGCTGAGCGACTGGCGGTGGATATTGACCTATACCGGGCGCTACCGCTGGATGGTGCTCGCGTATACGCTGCTCGGCGTCGCGAGCGCGTCGTTCGGCATAGTGTCCGCCGTCGCAGGGAAATATACGATAGATATCATCACCGGCTATCAGCGGTCGCGGCTGTGGCTTGTAATCGCGATAATGCTCGGCTCGTCGGTGATGAGCCTGCTGCTGCGCAGCGCCGTGTCGCGCATATCGACGCGGATATCGCTGCGCGTCAACAACGACATCCGTGCAGAGGTGTTTGACCGGGTGCTTGAAGCGGACTGGGCGCAGCTCAACCGCTTATCGAGCGGCGACCTGCTCAGCCGTATCGGAACCGACGCGGTGACGGTGGCCGGAAACGCGATAAACTGGCTGCCTGAGCTGATCATCACAATATACACCTTCATCGCGACGCTTGCGGTGATACTCTGGTACGACCGGGTTATGGCGCTTATAGCGCTTGCAAGCGCGCCGTTTCTGCTGCTCAGCTCGCGCAGGCTGCTCAGGAGGCTGAAGGGCTATAACGAGGAGGTACGCCGTCAAAGCAGCGAGCTGATGGCCTACGAGACGGAGACGCTGCACAACCTCGATTCCATCAAGGGCTTCGGCGTGACGCAGCGATACGGCGCCGGACTTCGCGAGCGGCAGGAGCGCTTTCGCGAGACGAGCCTCGAATACAACCTGTTCAGCATCCGCACCGAGGCCGCGCTGTCGCTGCTCGGTTCGGCGGTGCAGATGGCGGGGTTTTGTTATTGTCTTTACCTGCTCTGGTCCGGAAGGATATTATACGGCACGATGACGCTGTTTATGTCGCAGAGCGTCAAGCTGTCGTCCGCCTTCGATTCGCTGGCGCGCATGGCGCCGGGATTTCTGAGCGCGGCGGTGTCGGCGCACCGCGTGCGGGAGCTGACCGAGCTTCCCGCGGAGCCGCAGCTTCCGGAGAGCGAAGCGCTGACGGCCAATTCGTCGAGGGGCGTTTCGGTGCGCATGGAGAGCGTGCAATTTGGCTATCAGCCGGGCGCGGCGGTGCTCTTCGGGGTCGAGCTCAGCGCGTCGCCGGGCGAGATTGTGGCGCTAATCGGGCCGTCTGGAGGCGGCAAGACGACGATGCTGCGGTTGATTCTCGGGCTGGTGCAGCCGGATGAGGGACGAGTGCTGCTTCAGGGCGAGGACGGCGTGGAGGCGGAGGCGAACGCCGCGCTGCGCGGTTGCTTTTCATATGTGCCGCAGGGCAACACGATGATCTCCGGGACGGTTGCGGATAATCTGCGGATGGTGCGGCCGGACGCTTCCGACGAGGAGCTGGAGCAGGCGCTGCGGACGGTGTGCGCGTGGGAATTTGTCAGCGAGATGCCGTGCGGGCTTTACGGAAGCGTGGGTGAGCGCGGGCACGGGCTGTCAGAGGGACAGGCGCAGCGCATTGCCATAGCGCGGGCGGTGCTGCGAGGCGCGCCGGTGCTGCTGATGGATGAGGCGACCTCGGCGCTGGACGAGGCGACGGAACGCCGTGTGCTGCGCGGGCTGATGCAGAGTATGCCGCGCCGCACCTGCATCGTGACGACGCACCGGCCGAGCGTGATCGGGCTGTGCGACAGGATATACCGCGTATCCGACGGCGCAGTGACGGAGATAACGGACGCCGACGCAAAGCGGGAGGCGATGGAATTTTGAGCGGCACTGAGCACGCGAGAGGCGCGGTCAGGCTGACGGTGACGAGGAGCCGCTGCAAAGGGGGCGGCGGGCTTGTCGTGGAGGATATCTGCCCCAGCTCCGCCACGAGCTGTGGAACATGATCTATCCGAGCGTCTGCGCGTTGTTGAACGGCGGCGGGGTTGATTTCGGAGAGACGGTTCGAGGCGTGCTGTCCGGACGGCGGACGGGTGCGCATACGCGGCGAAACGGCGGCGGAATGATGAAAAAAGCGGCTGCGCAGTGGAAAAATCCTTTGCGCAGCCGCTTTTTATGCGGTCATATCGGATTTGCGGTCAGCAGAGCTTCGCGCCCGCGGGGATGGAGTCGCTGACTATCATGAGATTCAGCTTTTCCTCGCCTTTTTCGGTGTGAACGGCGCTGATCAGCATACCGCAGGATTCGCGGCCCATCTTCTTTCTGGGCGGCAGATTGACTATCGCAACCAGCGTCTTGCCGATAAGCTCCTCCGGCTTGTAGTATTTCGCGATGCCGGAGAGTATCTGGCGGTCGGTCCCGGAGCCGTCGTCAAGGGTGAATTGCAGCAGCTTGTCGCTCTTTTTTACCGGCTGGCAGTCCTTGACCTTCACCGCGCGCAGGTCGCTTTTGCAGAAGGTGTCAAAATCGACCTGCTCTTCGGAATAGGGCTCGACCTCTATCGCAGGAAGCGTTGCCCTTTTCTTTGCCTCGTTGAAAGCGTCGATCTCCGCTATCTTCTTTGCCGGGTCAAGGCGCGCAAAGAGGATAGCGGCCGCGCCGGTTTTGCTTCCGGCGGTGAGTCCGCCAAAGGCGGTCAGGCTTTCGAGACCGCCGTTTTCCACGCCGAGCTGCGCGAGCATACGGTCGGAGGTTTCGGGGAGGAAGGGCTTGAGGGCGATGGCGGCGAAACGGATGGCCTCGAGCAGGTTGTAGAGGACGGTGCCGAGGCGCTCGCGGCGGTCATCGGTCTTGGCAAGGGACCACGGGGTGGTCTCGTCGATATACTTGTTGGCGCGGCGCAGCAGCGTGAATATCTCGTCGATGGCCTCCGCGACCTTCAACTCGTTCATCTTCGTCCCGACCCTGCCGGGCATTGCCAGCGCGACGGCCTTCAGCTCGTCGTCAAGCGCTTCCGGCGCGGACGGGGACTGAATTACGCCGCCGAAATATTTGTCGTTCATCGCGATGGTGCGGTTGACAAGGTTGCCGAGAATGTTCGCCAGGTCGCTGTTGACGCGCTCGATGATAAGCTCGTAGGTCATGATGCCGTCGGCGGCAAAGGGGATCTCGTGCAGCAGAAAGTAACGCACGGCGTCCACGCCGAACAGCTCGACAAGGTCGTCGGCATAGATCACGTTGCCAAGGCTCTTGGACATTTTGTCGCCCTTGACCAGCAGCCACGGATGGCCGAACACCTGCCGGGGCAGCTCCTCGCCGAGGCTCATAAGGAAGATGGGCCAGTAGATGGTGTGGAAGCGGACGATGTCCTTGCCGATCAGATGGAGGTCGGCGGGCCAGAACCTCTTATAGTGCTCGTCGGAGTTTCCGTCGGGATCGTAGCCGCAGAAGGTGATATAGTTGCTCAGCGCGTCCAGCCATACATAGCTGACGTGGCCGGGCGCAAAATCCAGCGGCACGCCCCATGTGAAGCTGGAGCGGGATACGCACAGATCCTGAAGTCCGGGCTTGAGAAAGTTGTTGACCATCTCGTTCTTGCGGCTTTCAGGCTGGATAAATTCGGGGTGTGCCTCGATGTGCTTCATCAGCCTGTCAGCGTATTTGCTCATCCTGAAGAAGTAAGCCTCCTCCTCGGCATCGGTGCATTCGCGGCCGCAGTCGGGGCATTTGCCGTCCACAAGCTGGCTCTCTGTCCAGAAGCTCTCGCAGGGCGTGCAGTATTTGCCGCTGTATTTGCTCTTGTAGATGTCGCCGTTTTCATACATCCGGCGGAAGATCCTCTGCACCTTCGCCTTGTGCTCGGGGTCGGTCGTGCGGACAAAACGGTCGTAGGTTGTGTTCATCAGGTCCCAAATGCTCTTGATTTCGGCGGCCTCTCTGTCCACGTATTCCTGTGGGGTTATCCCCGCCGCCTCAGCCTTCTGCTGTATCTTCTGGCCGTGCTCGTCGGTGCCGGTCTGGAAGTATACATCGTAGCCCTGCTGGCGCTTATAGCGCGCGATAGCGTCGGCAAGCACAATCTCATAGGTGTTGCCGATGTGCGGCTTTGCCGACGCATAGGCGATGGCGGTTGAGATATAATAGGGCTTCTTTTCGCTCATGGTGTTCTCCTTTCCCAAAAAAGAAATCGCCCGTGGGAGCATCCCAAGGGCGACAAATAATTGACGCGGTACCACCTTGATTCGCAGCTTTCGCTGCCTCAAAAAGCGCTTTAACGGGCGCGCCCGGGAACGGCTGACTATTCGCCGCTCCGGCTCCAAGGCCATGTTCCGCCGGTTCATTCCCACCCCCTCGCACCGTCCGGGGCTCTCTGTAGGGTATCCGCGACGTACTCTCCTCTTCACAGCTTTTGTATCGATACAAACTATTATATCCCGGCCGGAGCGCTTTGTCAATTAAAATTTGCGGAATTTTTGCATTTTTTGCTGAAGCAGCTTCCTCGCGGCGATAGTTCTCACCTTGCTGCGGCTTGTGGAGCACGAAAAAATATGTTATAATCGGAACAGAAGAATAGAGGAGGCGCTTAGGGGATGAATCTCAACAGAAGGATCGGTATGGCCGGAACGGCCGTTGCGGGTATCTCCGCCGCGTGCTTTGCAGTCTTTTTGCTCGCCGGGTTTGATTTCGGCAGCTATCTTGTCTGCATTTTTCTCGCGCTCGGCTATCTTATGACGGCGGCGGGCATCCATTCCGGGTGCCGCAGGGAGAGAAGCGCCGCCGGAGCGCTCTCGGTGGCGCTCGCGGGGATATACGCGGCGATAATATTGACGGTTTATTTTGCGCAGCTCACGGCGGTGCGGCTGGATGCGCTCGGCGAAACGGCGCTGCGGATACTCGACTATAAAAGGCTCGGGCTGTTTTTCAGCCTCGACCTGCTGGGCTACGGTATGCTGTCGCTCTCGATGCTTTTCGCGGGGCTTGCGCTTAACGTCAAAAGCAAGCGGGACAAGGCGCTGCGCACGCTGCTGATTATACACGGGATATTCTTCATAAGCTGCTTCGTCGTGCCGATGCTCGGCGTTTTCTCGCCGGACATGCAGGGAGGAGAGACGGCGGGAGTGATATTGCTCGAAATATGGTGCGCCTGCTTCCTGCCTGTAACGGCGCTCGCTTTCCGGCACTTCAGGGAGCAGAAAAAGTGAGCCTGCAATAAGCTGCGATACCTCAGCCGGCCACAGTGGACGGCTGAGCTTATAAAAATGCAATTATTACTATGAGGTGGTAAAAAAGAATGATCGCTGATATGAGTTACAGCAAAAATCAGCCGGATACCGTTACAAGGCTCGTCGTTCCCAAAAGGGTGGCGACGGCAAAAAACGCGGAAAACACAGAGACTCTGCTGCGGGATAATCCGCGTCAGGCGCTGATATTCGGCAGCATCGAATACTGCACGGTGCATTGCGGCGGCTATGTGGTGCTGGATATGGGCTGCGAGCTGCACGGCGGCGTGGACATCACGCTCGAAAAGATGCAGCCGGTGGAGAGCGTCATCCGCGTGACCTTTGGCGAGAGCGTCATGGAGGCGCTGAGCACGCTTGGCGTGAAGAACGCGGGCAACGAGCACGCGACGCGCGACTTCACCTACCGCTCAAAGGGCGCGGCGAGCATCAAGCTCGGCGACACAGGCTACCGCTTCGTCAAGATAGAGGCGGTCGAGCGGGACGTCTACATCAAGACGGTGCAGGGCAGCTTCAAATACCGCGACCTCGAATACCGCGGAAGCTTTGAGTGCAACGACGAGCGGATAAACCGCATCTGGAGCATCGGCGCATATACGGTGCATCTCAACATGCAGGATTACCTTTGGGACGGCATCAAGCGCGACCGCCTTGTCTGGATAGGCGACGTCAATCCGGAGCTGCTGACGATATGCAGCGTCTTTGGAGACTGCGACGTCGTGCCGAAGAGCCTTGACCTTATAATGAACACGACGCCGATAGGCCAGTGGATGAATACGCTGCCGTCCTACACGAGCTGGTGGGTGATAAACCAGAAAGCGTGGTATATGCAAAACGGCGACCGCAAATATCTCGCCGAGCGCGCGGGCTACCTGTTTGATACGCTAAAGCAGATCATCGGCTGCGTCTCGGAGGACGGCAGGCTTGATTATCCGTCCTACTTCTGCGACTGGAGCTCGAACGAGACGCCGGACGAGAGCATCGGCGCGTACAGCGTCACCATTATGGGGCTCAGGGCGGGCGCCTATCTCTGCCGCTGCCTTGACAACGGTGAGCTTGCGGAGGACTGCGATGCGTGTGCAGAGAGGCTGCTCGGAAAGAGGCTGAACGAAACCTCCAACAAGCAGATGGGCGCGCTCTACGCGATGGCGGGCGGCGTCGGCTATCGCGAGATATCGGACAGGCTGCTGCTCAAGGAGGGCGCGCACGGGTTGTCCACTTTCCTCGGCGGATACGTGTTGCGCGCGATAGCAAGCGCCGGATATATGGAGCAGGCAATTGATATCATGCGGCTCTATTGGGGCGCGATGCTCGACCTTGGCGCGACGACGTTCTGGGAGGATTTCGATATGGACTGGATTACCGAGCGCACCGTCGGCATCGATAAGGTCGTGCCGGAGGGCATGCTTGACGTCCACGGCGATTTCGGCAAGTTCTGCTACACCCGGTTCCGCCACAGCCTTTGCCACGGCTGGGCGAGCGGGCCGACCTCCTTCCTGAGCCAGACCGTCACCGGCATCGAGATACTGGAGCCGGGCTGCCGGAGGGTGCGGATTGCGCCGGAGCTGGGCGGACTTGAGTATATCCGTACCAAGTACCCCACTCCGCACGGCGTCATAGAGGTTGAGGCGGAGCGCGGACACGCGCCGAGAATCGTCCTGCCGGAGGGCGTTGAGCTGGTGAAATAAGAATATCCCGCAATCAAGCAGGCCCGTACCGTTCCGAGCGGTATGGGCCTTTCGTCATGCGGTTCATCCAGCCACAAGCTCCGGCGCAGCGTGTCAGATCATTTTTGTCCGGCGGAGACAAGCTTTTCATCAATAAAAACCATATGCTGACGCGACTGCGGACGGAGGGCAAAGGACAGACGGCTTCTCACTTAAAAAGCGCGTCACATTTCGGTCAAAAAGCCGGACGTAGAGCTTTTCACAGCGAGGCGCGGGGGACGGGAGCTGCCGCGGCGGAGTCTGAGGGTAAAAAAACTTCCGTGTATTGGGGAAAACAGCGAATGGAGCCCGCACCGGACTAACGGCGGGAGAGCTCCTTTTGCCTTGCCGTTAAGAAACGCTTTTGCTCCATGCGGGATTTTAGCGCCATAAGGCGGTTTGATTGTGATAAAACAGTTTAGCTCCATTTTCTGCCATGATGCAGGCATTGAAGCATGGTGAATATTGCCAAATGTTTTCTACAAGGTTTATAATAATCGACGAAATTGTTTTTGAACGGTTGTAAATAAACAAAAAAGTATTGACGAAAGGGTGAATAGAGGTTATTATAAAAACAGAATCGTGCTTTACCGTTTTAGTTATTTCCATTTATTAATTGTCCCGGTAACGCGCGCTTTCGTTTTACGGTCGGTTGGCCGTCCATAAAATTTAAGGAGGAAACACAATGAAGAAGATCATCGCTCTAATTCTTGCCGCGGTAATGCTGATGGGTATCCTGTGCGCATGTGCGCCCAAGGATAAGACCGGAGGAAAGAAAACCATCGGTATTCTGCTGCCCACCAAGGAGCAGACCACCTGGACCAGTCAGGGCGAACGTCTGACCGCTTCGCTCAGCGAGAAGGGCTATAACACCCTTATCGAGTATGCCGAGGACGATTCCGCAAGGCAGGCCATGCAGCTCGAAAACATGATCTCCAAGGGCGCGGACGCTCTTGTCATCGCCGCAGTTGACCACGCAGCCCTGACCGACGCCTGCGAAAAGGCCAAGGCAGCCGGAATCTTCATCGTCGCCAGCGACCGTCTGATCACCAACACCAAGGCGCTTGATTACTACGTCACCTTCGACCTTGCCCGAGTTGGCGAGATGCAGGGACAGTACATAATCGATGCGCTGGATATCGAGAATCAGGCAGGCCCGTTCACCATGGAGATATTCTCCGGCTCGCAGGACGACACCAACGCCATCGAGTTCTATAACGGCGCGATGAACGTTCTCAAGCCGTATCTTGACAGCGGCAAGCTGGTCGTCAAGTCCGGTCAGGTCGAATACACCCAGACCGCCATCCAGTCCTGGGACTCCTCCAAGGCGCAGGCCCGCATGGACAATCTGCTGTCCGGCTTCTATTCCGACACGCATCTGGATGCCGTTCTGGTTGCCGCCGACTGCCTGTCCATCGGCGTCATCTCCTCTCTGGAGTCAATGGGCTACGGCATGACCGGCGTTCCCTATCCCATAGTCACCGGTCAGGACGCTGAGCTGGCCGCCGTGAAGAACATCATGACCGGAAAGCAGTCCATGACCGTCTATCTTGACGACGACACCCGCGTTGCCATCATTGTCGAGGTCGTCGAGGCGCTGCTCAAGGGCGAGGCCATAACTCCGGACACCACCTACAACAACGAAGTTTTCGACGTTCCCACCAGAACCTACGATCCGTACCTGATAGACAAGGATAACGTTCAGTATCTGGCCGAAGTCGGCTTCTATACCGACGCCGAGTTGAACGGCTGATCCGGTTAAAGCTCCTGCTGTGTGTGCGGCTTCGGTCGCACACACAGATTATTTGACGCTTTTCCGGATGGAGCGGCCCGTTTTTAGGGTATCTGCTCATTTTAGCGAAAAGGAGCCAAACAGATGCAAAACTACATCCTCGAGATGAGAAACATCACAAAGGAATTTCCGGGCGTAAAGGCGTTGGATCAGGTCAGCTTCAAGGTCAGGGCCGGGGAGATAAAGGCGCTGGTCGGCGAAAACGGCGCGGGCAAGTCCACGTTGATGAATGTCCTGTCCGGCATTCATCCTTTCGGCACCTACACCGGAGACCTTGTCGTTGAGGGAAGGACCTGCAAATTCAAGAACATTCATCAGTCCGAGGCTGCCGGTATCGCCATAATCCATCAGGAGCTGGCGCTTATCCCGATGCTTAGTATAGCGGAGAATATTTTTATCGGAAATCCGCAGCGCAGGCACGGCGTGATAGACTGGAACGTCACGCGCTCGCGCGCAGCGCAGCTTATGGCGCGCGTCGGCCTTGACGACGACCCCGACACGCCCATCAACCAGATCGGCGTCGGCAAGCAGCAGTTGGTTGAGATAGCAAAGGCGCTGAGCAAAAATTGCAGGATACTGATCCTTGACGAGCCGACCGCCGCGCTCAATGAACGCGACAGCAGAAACCTGCTGGATCTGCTCAAGACGCTCCAGCAGGACGGCATCACCTGCATCATAATCTCGCACAAGCTCAACGAGATATGCTACATCGCCAATTCCGTCACCGTTCTCCGCGACGGAAAGACCGTTGCGGACTTCGAGGACGCTGCGCAGATCAATGAGGATATCCTGATAAAGCACATGGTCGGCCGCGAGCTGTCCAACCGTTATCCCGAAAGCAGTCATGCTCCGGAGGAGGACGTCTTTTTCGAGGTTCGCGACTGGTGCGTGCATCATCCGGATTTTCCCGAAAGGATGGTTATCAAACACGCCAACATCAAGCTGCGCCGGGGCGAGGTCGTCGGGCTGGCCGGACTGATGGGCGCCGGACGGACCGAGTTCTCCATGAGCCTGTTTGGCAAGAGCTACGGCTGCGGCATTACGGGCGAGGTTTATAAGAACGGCAAGCGCATAGACGTAAGCACCGTTCCCAAGGCCATCGATAACGGCATTGCCTACCTCTCCGAGGACCGCAAGACCTACGGCCTGATTTTGGCGCAGACCATCAGCAAGAACATCTCTTTAGCGAACCTCAAGCGCATTTCCCGTTACGGCGTACTGAATCTGAACCAGGAGATCGAGGAGAGCGGCGAAAACGCGAAGCAGTTTGGCGTCAAGTGCTCCAGCATCTTCCAGAACGTCGGCAATCTGTCCGGAGGCAACCAGCAGAAGGTCGTTCTGGCAAAGTGGATGTTCAACCGGCCGGACGTGCTTATCATGGACGAGCCGACCCGTGGTATCGACGTGGGCGCAAAATACGACATCTACTGCACCATCAATGAGCTTGCCGCAGAGGGCAAGTGTATGCTGGTGATCTCCTCTGAGCTGCCGGAGCTGCTTGGCATCTGCGACCGCATCTATATAATGAACGAGGGTGAGATCAAGGGAGAGCAGACGGCGAAGGAAGCGACGCAGGAGAGCATCATGCGCCTGCTGATTTAAGGCCAACACCGGATAGAATTGGAGAACGTAAACATGAAAAGAGAACAAATTTTTAAAGGCTTACGCGCATATAGCATGGTCATCGTTCTGGTCGTTATCGCAGTGCTGTTCCACATTGTGACCAACGGACTGATTTTCACGGCCACAAACCTGACGAACATAATCCTCCAGAACTCCTACATCGTTATCCTTATTTTGGGAATGCTACCAGTCATTCTGACCGGTAACATCGACCTTTCCGTCGGCTCGGTGCTGGCGTTTGTCGGCGCAATCGCCGCCGTCATGCAGGTCAACTACGGGCTGGGCGTCGTGCCCACGCTGCTTGTTTCGCTGATCGTCGGCGTCGCCATCGGCGCTTTGCAGGGCATGTGGATCGCCTATTTTGATATTCCGCCTTTCCTTGTCACCCTTGCAGGCTCGCTTGTTTTCCGCGGGCTGACGCAGGTCGTTCTTAACGGAGCCTCCATCGGCCCGTTCTCTCCAGCGTTCCGCACCATGGCGTCCAGCTTCCTAATCCCGGACGGCAGCAGCAACGTCATGCTCATCACGATGGTCATCGCGGCGTTCATCTGCGGAATCTTTATTCTGACGCAGATTGTCAGCCGAAAGAACAAGATTGCGCACAACGTGCCGGTCAAGAAGCCCATCGTTATGATTCTGCGCTGCACGATCATATCGGTCGCCGTTCTTCTGCTTAGCTATCTTATGGGCCAGTACAAGGGTTATCCCACCGTTCTGGTCATCATGCTGGTGCTGTCGCTGATATACAGCTTCATTTGCAGCCGCACAATCTTTGGCCGCGGACTGTACGCCATAGGCGGCAACCGCCGTGCTGCGGCGCTCTCCGGCGTCAAGGATCGGCTGTATTTCTTCCTTGTTTACGCCAACATGGGTCTGATGAGCGCAGTGGCGGCGCTTGTATATGCGGCCCGCCTGAACGCCGCGACCCCGAAGGCAGGCGTCAACTTCGAGCTCGATGCGATTGCGGCGTGCTACGTCGGCGGCGCAGCAGTTTCCGGCGGAGGCGGCAGCATAGCCGGTGCGCTGGTCGGCTGCTTCGTCATCGGCATCCTGAACAACGGCATGTCCATGATGGGTATCTCCGCAGACTGGCAGCAGGTCGTCAAGGGCCTTGTCATTCTGGCGGCGGTTGCTTTCGACCTCGTCCCGAAGCGCAAGAAGAAATAAACCGGCGCGCTTCAAGCAAAATGAATCAAGACCACACAACATGTGTGGTCTTGATTTTTATAACTCCAAAAGTGCGGGCTTTGCGAGCGAGGTTTTTCCGTATGAAGATTATTCAGATATGTTTTTCCTGTATTGATTAGTGAAATCACGCAATAATCTTTTTACGCGAGACGGCGTCTGCTCAAAATATCCATGTCGTTGAGCTGGCTGTTCACCGAGCGGAGATAGACGGGCAAATATTTTTTGCCATTTTCATCCTTATGATTCAGCTTTTCTTCTTTGCAGACCGCCATTACGAATCCTTACCTCTCGGCCTGTCGCCAAAGACAGATGCTGACGGCATAGGGCACGATTGCCGCCAAGCTGAAAGCGGGCGAGATCCCCAAAGAAGAATACGACCGCTGGAGCTACCGCTATCCTGAACCTGACACCTCCGGTCAGTGGCACAAGATCACGCCGTCGCAGGGGCTCAGCGATATGCTCGTTGAGGCATCAAAAGAAGAACGCAATAAATAAACAAAAAGAGCTACCTGACTTCTCTAACAGAAATCAGATAGCTCTTTTCTTGTGAATAATGAAATCCTGTTGCCAAATCGTTGCTGCGATGGGCTTCAAGGCTCAAAAAGTCCAGTGTTTACGAGTTTTTTTCGACCTCAAAAATCACCCACACTCTTTGCCGGGCCTTGTAATCTAACGGTTTTCGTTTAGATTCTGTGATGCCCGGTATTTTGATTCTTTGTAGTATCCATATTTTCAGCCCCGTACGATGGCTTGTTATCATATGGGTATCACCGCCGATAGCGATCCATTCCGGTTTTTCGTGGATAGTATCCGGTGGCTTTAGCAAACCGCGAGACTATTGTAGCATATCTGCGTGATTGACGCAAG
>CANNTZ010000060.1 GCA_947522735.1 uncultured Oscillospiraceae bacterium
ATTCGGACGTTTTTCCCAAGCTGTACCGGCTTGACGTTCACCATAGGCTTAATCACTCCATTCAAAATTTCTGAACCCGCTGCCGCCGGGCGTCCCACTCGCAGCAGCCTCTGCCTTTGATCTCCGGCAATACCGGCGCGCCGGATCCAGCCGGCCTGCCGGTACGAGAATCCGGACTTTATCCGACTTCCCGACACCTCCATCTTTGATATTTGAACCGTAAATTATTAACTCGTTGTGATTCCAAAAAACGGCAACTATCACATTTACCATGCAATTGTCAATCGTTAATTTGTAAGAATCTCTGAATTTTTTCTATGTATTTTGCTGTATAAAAAAGCAAAACGCATACATAGCCATTATGATACATTGTATTATTATAATGCTTTATCAAGAAAATGTCAAGAAAAATTTTTACCGATATTCAAAATTTTTTTCGTGGAATTTTTTTGTGCGCAGTCGAGCGCAGGTTATTTTTGTCAATTTTCAGCCGTTTTATACCGTCAAGGCTCAAAACGCAAGGAGCGGGAGATATCTCACGACATCTCCCGCCCGAGCAGCCGCAATCCTACTGCTGCGCCGAAAACTTCTGCTTCGCCTGGTTGATTTTGTTCTGGTCGGCGGCCTCGGTCTGATACCAGCCGCGCTTCTGCATTTCAAGGAACACCTCGTGCTGTATCTGGTGCTCCTCGTTGAGGATGTTCATAAATTCGCTCTTGATTACCGGAGTTGCGCACTCGTTTGCAAAGGTGTTGTAGCCGTCGGTCACGAACTTCTGTGAGCTGAGCATGTCCGTCAGCATCTCTTTTTCCGTGAAATTTCCGGCGTTCGGGTTTATCTGCATAACTCTTCCTCCTCAGTTGAGCTGCGCAAACAGCTTGTCGTAGTGGTTCTGATGCCGCGACGCTATCTGCTCGCATTTGGTCTTGATCTGCGGGTCTGACGCAGTCTGGGAATACATGCGGTACTTTTTGACGAGAAGCTGCTCCTGCGAGAGCTGGTCTTCTATCGCCGAAAGCTCCTTGGAAGTAAGGTTTGGCATATTTTTCTCTCCCATCACAAAAATCATCGCCGGAACGCTCTTGCCGCTCCGACGGTGATATTATTCCCCATTTGCGTGGGATAACTACTTCGATTTTGTAGATAAACCTCCAACTTTTTCCATTAATATGCGCTTCCGCTGTCGGGCGGAGGTATCTCCTTGAAGCCGTCGCTCAGCTCGCCCACCATGCTCAGCGATTTGCCCGTGCCGACGGCCACGCACTCGATTGGACGCGGCGCAATTCGCGCCGCAATGCCGATGCGCTC
The DNA here is from genome assembly GCA_947522735.1 of uncultured Oscillospiraceae bacterium. GTDB lineage: Bacteria > Bacillota > Clostridia > Oscillospirales > Ruminococcaceae > SIG526. Next base: position 1,309 of record CANNTZ010000060.1, read on the forward strand.
CGAGATAAAGCTGTCCAGGCCATGCAGCAGCGAGCCGCCTCCGGTCATTACGACGCCGCTGTCCTTGAGGTCGCCGACAAGCTCCGGCGGCGCCTCCTCCAGCGCCATACCAAACACCTCGGCCAATTGCTCCGCCGTCTCGTAGACCGGCTCGTATACGTCCCTCCAGCCAAGCTCTATCTTCACCGGAAGCCCCGTCACCGCGCTCCTGCCCTTGACCTCCATCGGCTCCGCATCGTCGCGCCCTGTCAGCGTGCCAAGGTTTATCTTGATGCGCTCGGCGGTCATTTCGCCGATGATAAGCTCGTATTTGCGGCGGATATATCGCGTTATCGCCTCATCGAAGGTGTCGCCTGCAATTTTCAGCGAGCTTTTGGATATTATGCCGTCCATCGAGAGCAGCGCCGCGTCCGCCGTGCCGCCGCCGATATCCAGCATCATCACGCCGCGCGCGCCGGAAAAATCCACACCCGCGCCTATGGCCGCCGCGACCGGCTCGTCGATGAGATAGACCCTGCGCGCTTCGGCAGCGTAAGCCGCTCTTATAGCCGCGCGCAGCTCAACCTCGGTTATGCCCGACGGCACACACATCGCCACCCGCGGCTTTATCAGCGAGGAATAGCAGACCTTGCGGATGAAATAGTTTACCATCAGGCTGGTCATGGTGTAATCCGAGATGACGCCGCCGGAGAGAGGACGGATTATCTTCAGTCTATCCGGAGTTTTTCCGCGCATCGTCTCCGCCTCGCGTCCAAGGCAGACAACCTCGTTGGTGTAGACGTCGAGCGCCGCGACCGAGGGCTCGTTGAGCAATATCCGGCGGCGACCGTAGATAAGTATAGATCTGGTGCCAAGATCGAGCCCGATATCGGCTATCATATCAAAGCACCCCCAGCACAAAAATTTCTCTGATATTATATTATATCAAATCCCGACGAAAAACACAATATCAATAAAGGCTTTTGTCGCAGCGGGCCACATTATATGTATCAGTCCAGCACCGCCGCGGCAAAGGTTATCGCGTAGACCGCTTTTGCGCCGCCGGAGAGCAGCACCCGCGCACATTCGTCGAGCGTCGTGCCGGTTGTGGCGATGTCGTCCACCAGCAGTACCGTCAGGCCCGCCGGGTCAAAGCCGCGCCCAAGCCCCATCGCACCCTTCAGGTTCACAAGCCTGTCCTTTGCGCCGAGTGACGCCTGATGCGCCGTGTTGCGAAGCTTGACGAGCGCGCCGCGCCTGAATTTTATCCCCAGCCGCCGCGAAAGCTCCCGTGCAAGCGTCTCCGCCTGATTATAGCCGCGTTTCGCCGCCGCCCGGCGTCTCATCGGCGCCGCGGCCATCACGTCGAAGCGCACCTCCGGAAAGCGCAGCCGCACCGTCTGCGCCATCAGCGCGGACATCGGGTAAGCCAGGCTGCTCTGCCCGTTGAATTTGAACTCGCTTATGATATCCTTCGCCGCCTCGTAATATTCGACGGCGCTTGCACAGGCGACGCAGCTCTGCGAATAAACCCCGCATATACAGGAATCCGGCGGCCTGCCGCATTTTTCGCAGCAATTTTCGCCAATCACGCCAAGTCCCGCCTCGCAGTCGCCACAGAGCATACCGTCGTATTCGATTATCTCGCGGCAAACCGCGCACCTTCTTGGAAAAAGCAGGTGTAAAAGGCGTTCCCGCATGTCGTACAGGTCAATTTTGTTCATCCTCTGTCCCTCCCCTCGCCAAAAGCTTCCGCAGATTGCCGTAACGTATCATCCTGCGGTTGTTGTTCACCATATATGTTATCGCGTCATCGCGCCCAACGACTATAAGCAGCTTTTTAGCGCGCGTCACCGCTGTGTAGAGCAGGCTGCGGTAGTAGAGCCTCTCGCTTGGATATGTCAGCACGAGAATAACGGCGGCATATTCGCTGCCCTGGCTTTTGTGAACCGTCACGGCGTAGGCAAGCTCCAGCTCCGAGGCGTTTTCAAAGGTATACCGCGCGACCCTATCGTCAAATATCACATCCACACAGCGCATCGAGCGGTCTATGCTCAGCACTCTGCCAATATCCCCGTTAAAGATGCCCGCGCCCTGCTCCTCTATCTCAGCCTCATCGGAAAAAAACAGCTCCTCCGGCGTGTCCGGCTTATAGCGTGTCCATTCGATATCATAGTTGTTGCGCGTCTGCATCACCTTGTCTCCGGTTCTCAGCGCGCGCTGCTCGTTGCGATGCTCCCAGCCTCCGTCCCGTTTGGGGTTGAGCACGCCCTGGAGCCAGTTGTTGAGCGAGCCGACGCCTGTTGGCCCCTTGCGTCCCGGCGCAAGCACCTGCACGTCCCACATTCCGGATATGCCGTATTTCTGCGGCAGGCGCTTTGCGCACAGCTCAGCCACTGTGTCCTCGATATCCTCCGTGCGCGCGCGGCGCAGCAGAAAGAAGTCGTCGTCCGCGCCGTTGGTTATCACCGGCTGCTCTCCGCTGACTATCCGGTGCGCGTTGGTGACAATCAGGCTTTGCGCCGCCTGACGGAACACGTGCCGGAGCTGCACCGTCGTTATCGCGCCCGAGGCGATCATGTCCCGCAGCACGCTGCCCGCGCTGACCGACGGGAGCTGGTCGCTGTCGCCGACGAGCACAAGACGGCTGGTCATTCTAACTGCGCGCAGCAGCGCCTCAAACAGCAGCGTGTCCACCATCGACATCTCATCGATGACGATGAGGTCGTTTTTGAGCTGATTTTTCTCGTTGCGTTTGAATTTCAACAGTCCGGCAGCGCTGTCCTCCTCCGAAAAATCCACCTCCAGCAGACGGTGTATCGTCTTGGCGTCGCGTCCCGTCACCTCCGACATGCGCTTGGAGGCGCGTCCTGTCGGCGCGGCAAGCGCGACGCTCTCGCCCTGCATCTCGGCAAGCCGGATTATCGCGTTGAGTATTGTCGTCTTGCCGGTTCCGGGCCCTCCCGTGAGGATGAACACGCTCGATGTCGCGGCCCGCCGTATCGCCTCGCGCTGCGTCTCGTCGTAGGTTATGCCGTTGTTGCGCTCAAGCCAGCCGATGGTTTCGGCATCCGGCTCGCGCCGAGGAGCAGTCACGGCGTTGAGCAGCTCCAGCTTCCCGGCGATATACGTCTCCGCCTCGTAGAGCTGCGGAAGATAGACGTACTCTCGCCCTCCGAACTCCCGCCGGATAAGCTCCCGGTCGATGACGTCCTTCTCTATCGCCCTTTCGACGTCCTCCCTTTCCACCATAAGCATCGCCTGGGCCATCGCCTTCAGCATGTCCGAGGGCAGGCAGGTGTGGCCGTTGCCGAGGTTGTGCCGGAGGATGTGCCGCACTCCGGCGCAGACGCGGTTGATATCGTCCGCCTCGACGCCGTTTGCGGCGGCAATCGCGTCCGCCTTGTCGAACGGCACACCTATCCCGGCGTCGCAGAGCAGGTACGGATTTTCGCGTATCGCCTGCGCCGATTGCTCGCCATAGCGCTTCCAGACACGCACGCACACCCCCGGCGGCAATCCAAGCCCCGAAAGCTGCGCCATTGCCGCGCGCACACCGAACACCCGCTTAAACTCGAGTGATATTGCCTGCGCCTTGACGATGGATATGCCTTTTATCTCCGCCAGACGCTCCGGCTCGTTCTCGATTACGTCCAGCGACGCGTCGCCGAACCTGTCGGTTATCCGTCTGGCCGTTGCCGCGCCGATGCCCTTCACCACGCCGCTTTCGAGATAGCGGCAGATTGCCAGCGCCGTTGTCGGCAGCCGCTTGACGCACATCTCCACCCGGAACTGGTCGCCGTAATTCGGGTGCTGCATATAGTAGCCGGTGAGCGTTACCTCCTCGCCGGCCTGCACATCGCTTATCTCGCCGACAGCGCTCATCAGCGCGCCGCCTGCGTTTATCTCCATCACGGTGAAGCCGTTCCGGGGATTGCGGTAGACTATATGCTCGACGCTGCCGCTTATCTCCTCTATCTTTCGTTCCTGCTGTAACTCCTGCATCTGCACGACCCTGTTCCGTCAAAAACAAACTTACGTTCTCGATTCTTACTATATTATAACAGCAGTCGCGCTAAAACGCAACACCTAACTTATTATTTCCGTCTCTCTCATGATTTTTTTGCCGGTGAGCTTTTCCACGCAGTCCGGCAGCTCCTCTGCGCGCAGCATGTCTCCGAACACACTCTCGCAGAAGCGTCTCGTGGCTTCGTCGGCCCCCGAGTCCAGCAGCAGTATCTCTCCCCGCGCGCCCGAGCGTTCAAGCGCGCACCGCGCGGCGCACACCTTCATCTCCAGCAGCGCGTCGTCCTTTTCGACCGGCACCGCCGCTAAGATGCACACCCTTTGCCGCCGCCACGCCGCTCCGCGCATAAACACCACAATATCCGCCAGCCCCACTGACATCAGCATGCACGCTCCGATTATCGCTATCACCCTTGCCGCCGTTATAAGCACTCCCGTCATCTCGCTCCCCTCCTTTTATAGATATGATATGCTCCGGGCCATTCCGTTGACAAAAGGCGCTCCGTAAACCGCGAAAGGCGCTCCCCGCAGCAACGTGAGGGGACAAGGGAAAAACTCAGCCGGAGGCTGGGTCCGACTCCGCGGCAAAGCGCCGCCGGCCCTCTCCTATGGGCAGAAAACGGCCCGGACAAAGGCAGGCTCGCGCACGCGGCGTTCAGATAGGCTCAAAAAAACGATAACGCAGAAAAACCGTCGCAGACGACGGCTTTCCCGTGTGCATATCAACGGCCTTTTTCGCCGCGCGCTGCCCGGAGTTGCAGGGCGAAAAAATCTAATTATGAGAAACCTCCCAGATGGCCCCCTCCGCGCGCAAAGTCACGGCGTCGCCGCCGAGAGTGCGCGTGATCTCCACCGCGCCGCCGTCAGCCCTGAGCGACAGCCTCCCGCGGCGCAGCGCCTCGTGCTCCCGTCGCAACGCGCACATTGCAAGATGCTGCGCGAAAAGCTCCGCCGCGTGCTCGCACTCGGCAAAGAACCGGCGGTTGTCCGGGTCGCCGCCGCCCTCCATACCCGCCTCGTCGCCGTAATATATGCACGGCATCCCCGGCAGAAAATGTTGCAGCGCTATCGCCGTTTTCTCCGCAGCCAGCGCCCTGTCGCCCAGCTTTTCGCGCAGCGCCGTAAGAACGCGCGGCGTATCATGCGTCGAGAGCAGCGTCATGCAGCACAGCAGCGCCTCAAACGGATAATTCTCATATATCCGCTCCACCTTTGCGACGAAATTTTCCGGCGTCAGCTCGCCGCAGACAAATCCGAGTATGCTCTCGCGGAACGGATAATTCATCACGCCGTCCAGCTCGCCGCCGGTGAAATAGCGTCGGAGCTCGCCGTAGCTGCGCTTGTTCGACGCGTCCTCCCAGACCTCGCCGATCACTATGCCCTCCGGATTGAGTTGTCTGACGCGGCGGCGCAGCAGCGCAATAAATCCGTCCGGCAGCTCGTCGGCGACATCGAGCCGGAACCCCGCCGCCCCCAAGCGCATCCAGTGCGCGACGACGCTGTCCTCGCTGCGGATAACGAGGTCAAGAAAGCCGTCGTTCATCTCGTCCACGCAGGGCAGCGACCTCACGTCCCACCAGCAGTCGTAATCGTCGGGATAATGCCTGAATTTGAACCAGTCGCGGTAGCGTGAGCAGGGGTCTGACACGGCGCCGCCGCCAAATACGCCGTAGCGGTCGAAGTAGACGCTGTTCTCGCCGACGTGCGAAAAAACGCCGTCAAGAATTATCCTTATCCCCCGCTCCGCCGCGCTTTTGCAAAGCGAGGCAAAGTCGTCCACGGTCCCAAGCATCGGATCCGGCTTCATATAGTCCGCCGTGTCATAGCGGTGGTTGGAATAGGCCTTGAATATCGGATTCAGGTATATCGTGCCCACTCCGAGCGATGCGATATAATCGAGCCTCGACTCTATCCCGCGGAAATTCCCGCCGTAAAAGTCGTTGTTCCACAGGCCGTTTTCATCCGGGCCCCTGCGCGGCGGCTCGTCCGCACAGGCGTGCAGCGTGAACGGCGTCAGCTTTTCCGAGAGGTCGCACTCGCCGAGCCTTGCAAAACGGTCGGGGAATATCTGATACAGCACCCGTCCGTAAAAGCTCTCTGGCGGCTCGTAGTCCGCCGGGATGCAACTGATTTGCCAGCGCTCGCCCTCCTCAAGGTTGGTGTCGTGGTTGCCAAGACGGTACAGCGAAAAGCGAGAGGCGGCGGTGTCAAACTCGAAAAAGTAAAAATACAGTCCGGGCTCGTAGAGCGAAAACGCGCACTCGCGGCGCTGATAACCCGCTCTTTCGGCTCCGGACACGACCTGAAGGGGGACGGTCATCGCGAAGCCGTCCTCCCTTTCCAGTCTGAGATAAAGCCTGTTCACGCCGCAGCTCACGGGATATTCTATCCCGATGACGCAGCGCTCGTTTTCTTTTATGCAGCCGAACGGCGCTTTGAAGCGCGCGTCGAAGCTGTCGTAAAGTATCCGTCCCTCGTCCATCAGAGGTTCCATATCTTCACGGCGTACTCTTTTACGGCGCGATCGGCCGAGAACACTCCCGCCTTGGCAATGTTTACGAGCGAGCGCCTTGCAAAGCCGCGGCGATCTGCGTAGGCGGCGGTGATATCGTTCTGTGCGCGGACGTAGTCGGTGAAGTCCGCCATCGACATATACGCGTCGGCGGGCGCGTTGCCGCCCTGAAGCAGCGAGTAGACGATATCGTCGAAGCGGTTGCCGCCGATGCCGCTCATCAGCATATCCACGACCGCCTTGAGCTGCGGGTCGCGGTTGATGTATTCAATAGGATGATATCCGCTGCGCCACAGCGCCTCAACCTCCTCCGCAGTCATGCCGAAGAGGAACATGTTGTCGTCGCCGACGGCGTCGTGTATCTCCACGTTTGCGCCGTCCAGCGTGCCGAGGGTGACGGCGCCGTTTATCATCAGCTTCATGTTTCCGGTGCCGCTCGCCTCCTTTCCGGCGATGGATATCTGCTCGGAAATATCGGCGGCCGGGATTATGATCTCGGCGAGCGAGACCTTGTAATCCTCAAGGAACACCACCTTGAGCTTGTCGCGGGTCTGCGGATCGGAGTTGACGACGTCGGCTATCTTGCATATCAGTCGTATGATCTGCTTTGCCATGACGTAGCCCGCCGACGCCTTTGCGGCAAAGATGAAGGTGCGCGGCCGGAACTCCGCCTGCGGGTCGCTCTTGATGGTGATATACATGTGAAGTATCTGGAGTGCGTTAAGCAACTGGCGCTTGTATTCGTGCAGACGCTTGATCTGGACGTCGAAGACGGAATCCGGATCCACGATTATGCCGTTTGCCTTTTCGATATAGGCGGCAAGGCGCTTCTTGTTTGCGCGCTTGATGCGGTTGAGCTTGTCGAGCGCCTGACTGTCGTTGTAATATTGCAGCAGCTTTTCCAGCTCGAAGCTGTCCTTGCGGAAGCCTTCGCCGATAAGCTCGTCGAGATATGACGAGAGCTGCGGGTTGGACTGGCAGAGCCAGCGGCGATAGGCGATTCCGTTGGTGACATTGGTGAAGCGGGAGTTGTCCATGACGAAGTAGTCATGAAAGATGCTGTCCTCAAGTATCTGCGTGTGCAGCCTTGAGACGCCGTTGACCATGTGGCAGCAGGCAAGACAGAGGTTCGCCATGCGCACCTCGCCGTTCGCGATTACCGCCATATATTCAAGCTTTGGGCGATCTTCGCCATAAAAATCGCGCAGCCTCAGCATCAACCGGCGGTTGATCTCGCTGGTGATCTGATATATTCGCGGAAGCTGCTCGGAGTAGAGCGATTCGCTCCAGCGTTCGAGCGCCTCGGACATGACGGTATGGTTGGTGTAGGAAAGCGTGCGGCAGGTGATATCCCACGCACGGTCCCAGTCGTAGTCGTGCTCGTCCACGAGTATGCGCATAAGCTCCGGGACGCAGAGCGCCGGATGCGTGTCGTTGATGTGTATCGCAACCTGCTCCGGCAGTTTGTCCAGGCTGTCGTGCTTTCTGAGATATTCGTTCACGATGCTCTGCATCGACGCCGAGACCAGCAGATACTGCTGTTTTAGGCGCAGCCGCTTGCCCTCGATGTGGTCGTCGGCGGGATAGAGCACCTTTGATATGACCTCCGCCATCGTCTCCTGCTCCAGCGCCTTGGCGTATTCGCCGCGCGAGAACGCCGACATATCAAAGCAGTTCGGCGATTTTGCCTCCCACAGCGTCAGCTTGTTGACGGCGTTGCTTCTGTAGCCTGAGATATACATATCGTAAGGCACCGCCATGACGGTGCTATAGCCGACGTGATCGACGCGGTAGCGCCCGTCCGAGTCAAAGCGTCCGACCGCCTCGCCGCCGAAGCGCACCTGCACCGCGTCGTCATAGCGCGGCACCAGCCACACGCCGCCGTTGCCGAGCCAGTCGTCCGGAAATTCCATCTGCCAGCCGTCCACTATCTTCTGGCGGAAGATGCCAAACTCGTATTTTATCGAAAACCCGGTACACATATAGTCCAGCCCCGACGCTGCGTCCATGTAGCAGGACGCAAGCCGTCCGAGTCCGCCGTTGCCAAGTCCGGCGTCCGGCTCTATGGCGTAGAGGCGGTCGAGATTTTTGCCCGCCTCCTTGACTATCGCGCGCATCTCCTCCTCAATTCCAAGGTTGAACAGGTTGTTGTGCAGGGACGTGCCGACGAGAAACTCCATCGACATATAATACACGCGCTTGGCGCTTTCGGGACGGCTCTTTGCGAAATCGTGGTTCTTTTCTACAAGCAGCTCACGCACGGCGATGCACACCGCGCGGTATACCTCCATCTCGGAGGCGTCGGCAAGCGTGCAGCCAAAGTTCTGCATACACGCCGTTTCGGTCTGTTTTTTAAGCGTTTCCGGCTTCATCTATCTGTTTGTTCCCTTCACTTCTTGTTTTTTCAAAGCAGGCTCTCATAAAGCCTCTCGTATTTGCGCACCGGCTTATCCCAACTGAAATCCCGCCGCATGTTGTGTAGCTGCATCGCCTCGAAGGCCGGGTGCTCCTCACGGTAAAGCGCGGCGCAGCGCTCGACGGCGCGCAGCAGCTCTCCCGTGGTGTAGTCCACAAAGGTGAACCCGCTGCCGGTCTTTTTCTCCGGGTCATATGCCGGGACGGTGTCCTTGAGTCCGCCCGTCTCACGCACCACCGGCACGCAGCCATAGCGCATCGCAACCATCTGCGATAAACCGCACGGCTCGCTGAGAGACGGCATTAGGAAGATGTCGGCCGCGGCGTACATCTGGCTTGCCAGCTCCGCATCAAAGGCGATGCAGGCGGCCATTTTCCCGGGATGGCGCTCCGCAGCCGCTCTGAACGCGTCCTCAAAGCACTTGTCGCCGGTTCCGAGCACCGCAAGCTGAACTCCGCCGCCGATGACGCCGTCTATCGCCTCCGCGGCGATATCCATCCCCTTGTGCCTCACAAGACGGCTGATAATTACCGCCAGCGGCTGCTTCTCACTGGGGTTGAGCCGCAGCTTTTCCTGCAAAAATAGCTTGTTGCGGCGCTTTGGCGCGAGCTTGTCGCTGTAGTTCATGAACAGCGCGGGATCTGTTGCGGGGTCGAATGCCGCGGTATCGATACCGTTGAGTATCCCGTGCAGCTTCGCCCTGTTGTCGCGCAGGATGTGGTGCAGGCCGGAGGAATAAAACTCATCCATTATCTGCTGCGCGTAGGTCTCCGAGACGGTGGTCACTGCGTCGGACGCGACTATCGCGCCCTTCATCAGATTGACGCAGCCGTCGTATTCCAGCGTCTGCGCGCCGCCAAGCCCCAGCACCTCGGCTGCAAATTCCATCGGCATTTTTCCCTGATATTCGATGTTGTGTATCGTGAACACGGTGCGCACGCCGTTATACTGCGGATAGAATCGGCGCAGGAATACGGGGATGAGCGCAGTCTGCCAGTCGTTGCAGTGGATTATATCCGGCACAAAGCCTGTCGCACCCATCGCGTCGATGACCGCGCGACTGAAAAAGGCAAATCGCTCGCCGTCGTCGTAGTTGCCGTAGATATAGCCGTCTGCGCGCGAAAAGTAGTATTCGTTGTCGATGAAGTAGTATTCCGGGTTGCGCCCGCCGCGTCCGTAGCGGAATATCCCGTTATACTGGTTTCGCCAGCCGAGCTGCGTGCGCGTGTCGGTCAGATATTGCAGCTCCGGAATGAATTTCATGTTGTACTTGACGTTACCGTACAGCGGGATGAACACCCTGACCTCGTGCCCGGCCGCCGCCAGAGCCTTCGGCAGGGCGTAAGCCACATCGCCCAGTCCGCCGGTCTTGACGAACGGGGCCGCCTCGCTTACAGCAAAAAGTATCTTCATATGATCTCTCCCTTGGATATGATTATCGGGCTGTGCGGCGCGCCGGTTATCCTCCGGCGCTCTGTGACGGTCGCCTGCTTGTCGATGATGGCGTTCTCTACCACCGCTCCCGCGCTTATCACGCAGCCCGCCATGATTATCGAATTTTTAACCACTGCTCCCCTTTCGATCACAACTCCGCGGAACAGCACCGAGTTCTCAACCGCTCCATATATCTTGCAGCCGTCGGCTATAAGGCAGTCAGAGACGACGGAGTCCTCGCCGTAATAGACCGGCACCTCGTCGCGCACGGTTGTATACACCGGCGCCTCCGGGCGGAAAAGCTCGTTGCGCACCCATTCCTCCTTCATGCTCAGGCTGTTGGAATAATACTCCGGTATCGTGCGGTTGCGCATGAAGAAGCGGTCAAACTGATAAAGCCCGAGGGTAATCGTCTTACGGTTGAAGCCATGCTGGATGAAGTCGCGTTCGAGGTGGTGCAGCCCCATCGCCGCCAGCTCCAGCACCTTGCCTATCAGCAGCTCGCGCCGGATGACGTACATGCCCAACGAGGCGTACTGTCCGCGCCGCGCGGCGTAGTTGAGATAGACCACGGATACGTTTTTGCCGTCGGAGGAATCAAACGCCAGCTCCGACGCGTTGCTGTCGTTCTCGCCCATTTTCGCGGCGACGATAGTGATATCGCGCCCTGAATCGACGTGCGCCTGTACGACGCTCTTGAAATCGATGTTACAGATAGTGTCCGCGTCGGCCAGCACGACGTAGTCTGTCTTTTTGTCCTCAAGGAAGGTCAGCGCCGCGCGCAGCTCCTCTACCTTGCCGCGATAGCCGCCGTTGTTTCCGGAGAGGAACGGCGGTATCAGCATCAGCCCCCCGCGCTTGCGGTTGAGATCCCAGTCCTGACAGGAGCCGAGATGGTCTATCAGCGATTTGTAGTTGTATTTGGTAATCACTCCGATATCGGTGATGTCGGAATTGACCATATTGGACAGGACAAAATCTATCTGGCGGTAACGCCCGCCAAACGGCAGCGACGCCACAGTGCGGTTGCGCGTGAGCTGATCCAGCCCGTCGCTGTATATCTCGGAAAAAATCAGACCCGCAGTCTTCATAATCTCATTCTCCTCACTTTCAACTTCGCCGCCGTCATATTATCGTGCCCGGCTCCACCGTCGCGCCCTGAGCTATCGTCTTGTCGTTGCCGACGACGCCGATCTTCAGCTCGCCGTCCAACCTGTCCGCTCCGACCGCCGCATCGCGTCCGACGGTGCAGCGCTCGCCGATTATGGCGTACCGCACCTGCGCGCCCGCCTGTATCACGGCGTCCGGCATGACCACCGTGTTTTCCACCACCGCGCCCTCCTCGACGCGGCAGCCTGTGGAGATTACCGAATTGACGACGCTTCCACGTATCACGCAGCCCTCCGCTATCATTGAGTTGCGCACCGTCGAGCCCCTGGCGACAATGCAGGGCGGCTGCGCGTAGTTCCGGGAATAGGTACGAAAGCCCTCCGGCGCGTTCACCGCCATCGGCTTTGCGGGGTCGATGAGATCCATGTTCGCCTGCCAAAGGCTTTCAAGCGTGCCGACATCCCGCCAGTAGCCGTCGAAGGTGTAGGCGTAGAGAGCGCGCCCGTCGCGCAGCAGCGCCGGAATGACGTCTTTGCCGAAATCGTTGGAGGAGCCGGGCGTCGCCTCGTCGTCGATGAGATAGCGTCTGAGGGTGTCCCAGTTGAATATGTACACTCCCATCGACGCCAGATTGCTCTTCGGCACCTTCGGCTTTTCCTCAAATTGGATTATGCGCCCGGTGTTGTCGGTGCTCATGATGCCCATTCGCGGCGCGTCGGCCAGCGGCACCGTTCTGACGGCTATGGTGCACTCGGCGTCCCTCCTGCGGTGGAAATCCAGCATCCGTGCGTAGTCCATCTTATACACATGATCGCCGGAAAGGATGACGACGTGCTTCGGATTATAGCGCTCGATGAAAGGCAGATTCTGATAGATCGCGTTTGCCGTGCCCTTGTACCACATGTTGTCCCTCGCTGTGGTATACGGCGGCAGAATGTGGACGCCGCCGAAATTGCGGTTCAGGTCCCACGGCTGTCCGTTGCCGATGTAATCGTTCAGCTCCAGCGGCTGATACTGCGTTAGTATGCCGACGGTGTCTATTCCGGAGTTGACGCAGTTGGACAGGGAATAGTCGATTATACGGTACTTCCCGCCAAACGGCACCGCCGGCTTTGCCGTGTGCTCCGTCAGCACATGCAGGCGGCTGCCCTGTCCTCCCGCCAGCAGCATTGCTATACACTCTTTTCTTCGGACTGTCATAATGCTTCACCACGACCTGATCCTCAGGCGTTCCTTTCCTTGAGAATTGTTATGCCGGTTACATAAACAGCCTGAGGCCCCGCCTCAAACCGCTGCTTTTGAAAAGTCTTGAAGCTCCGCACGGGACATTCCGCTATCTTTTAACGTAGAGCGGCTTGTAAAACACCGCCGAGAGCGGAGGGAGATGAAGCTCCGCCGAAAACGGCAGCCCGTCGCACTCGCCGGGACGGGTTTTTATCCTGCCAAGCACCGTTCCGTGTCCGCCGAAGCGCTCGTCGTCGCTGGAGAGCAGCGGCCCGAGCACGCAGCGGTACGGCACGCCGATACGGTAATTTTCGCGCTCGACCGGGCAGAAGTTGAACGCGGCGATAATTTCCCGCCCGTCTCGTCCTATGCGCCGGAACACAATGACACTGTTGTCCCGGTCGCCGACCCTTATCCACCGGAAGCCGTCCCAATCGGAATCGTTCTGCCAGAGCGGAGGGTTCCTGAGATACAGCCGGTTCAGCTCGCGGACATAAGCCTTTAGCTGGCGGTGGCGGTCATATTGCAGCAGGAACCAGTCCAGCTCCCTGCGGTAGTCCCATTCGATGAACTGCCCGAGCTCGTTGCCCATAAAGCTGAGCTTTTTGCCCGGATGCGCCGTCATATAGCCATACATGACGCGCAGGTTCGCAAACTTATCGTCGTATCCTCCCGGCATACGTCCGATCATCGAGCGCTTGCCGTGGACGACCTCGTCGTGCGAGAGAGGGAGCACGAAATTTTCCGAGAAAGCGTAGGTCATCGAGAAGGTCAGCTTGTCGTGCAGCCCCTTGCGCATAAGCGGATCCGCCTGCATATAGTCGAGGGTATCGTGCATCCAGCCCATGTTCCACTTGAGGTTGAAGCCGAGCCCACCGTCGTAGCCGGGCTTCGTCACCATCGGAAAGGTCGTCGATTCCTCGGCTATCATCAGCGCCTGAGGATCGACGGCGAAGGCCGCGGAATTTATCTCGCGCAGCAGCGTCACCGCCTCCTGGTTCACATTGCCGCCGTCGCGGTTTGGCCGCCATTGCCCCGGCTTTCTCGCATAGTCGAGATATATCATCGAGGCGACTGCATCTGCGCGGATGCCGTCGATGTGATATTCCCGCAGCCAGTAGCAGACGTTGGATATCAAAAACGAGCGCACCTCATGGCGTCCGTAGTCGAAGATGCGCGTGCCCCACTCGGGATGCTCCCGTGCGACCGGATCCGGCGATTCGTATATGCAGCCGCCGTCAAATTCTATCAGTCCGCACTCGTCCTTGGGAAAATGCGCCCCCACCCAGTCGAGTATGACTCCGACGCCAGCCTGATGGCACCTG
>CANNTZ010000061.1 GCA_947522735.1 uncultured Oscillospiraceae bacterium
CATATCCGGCCGCGCCGTTCATGAGACGGACGGACGCCGCATACATGCCCGGAGGGGAGATCTGTTCATCGTCAACCCGGGCTGCGTCCATGCGTTTTACAGCGAGCCGGATCCCGCGGAGCCGTTCTGCACCTACGACCTGATGCTTACGCCGGATTTTTTCGACGCGAGCTTGTTGAGCGGCGGCGATTTGAACTCGCTCGGCTCCTCCTTCCTGTTCTATTCGATCTTTCCGGAGGAACGCGCGTCCGGCCCGGATCTTCGCCTGACCGGCGGCAGCTACAGCGATTTCGGCTCCCTCTTCAACAGGATATACCTCGAATATTATGGACGCGGCCTACGTCGTCGAGCTTATCATAAAGATATTCCGACAGATGGACGGGAGTGCGGGGACTGATTCTGTCCTGCGGCGCTCCGAGATAATCCAGAGCGCGCTCGACTATCTCAGCGCCAACTATAGCGCCCGTATCTCCGTCTCGGAGCTTGCCTCGCATATGTTTCTGAGTCCCGGATATTTCGGCAAGCTGTTCCGCGACGCCACGGGTATGAGCGTCACGGCTTTTCTGCGCCGTGCGCGTATCGGCGAGGCCTGTAGGCTGCTTGCCGAATCCGAAAGCACCATATCCGATATCGCCGTCTGCTGCGGCTTCTGCGATATGAAGCGCTTCTATTCCGCCTTTCGCAGCGAAACCGGCACGACTCCGGGACAATACCGCAAAAGCTCTTTGGACAGTAGCTCTCGGGAGGTAAGCTCAAAAATATGACTGAAAAAATCCTGCTTTTATCCACCGGAGGCACCATCGCGAGCGTGCAGGGCGAAAACGGGCTTCAGCCCGTGCAGAGCGGCCGCGACCTCGTATCGCTGCTCGGCCATATCCCCTACGACGTCGATATCCGCGACATACTCAGTCTCGATTCCTCCAACATCCAGCCGGAGGAGTGGCAGTATATAGCCGAGTGCGTCTACAATATGCGTCCCGGCTACGACGGCGTAGTCATAACCCACGGCACGGACACGATGGCCTACACAGCCTCGATGCTCACCTTCATGCTGTCGGGGCTTGATTTGCCTGTAGTGCTGACCGGAAGCCAGCTTCCGATGACGCATCCGTTGAGCGACGCGCCGTATAATCTGCGCTGCGCCTTTGAGATGGCTGTTTCCGGCATACCCGGCGTTTTTATCGCCTTTGACCGCCGCATACTGCTGGGGTGCCGCAGCGTCAAGGTGCGCACCACCGGCTTTGACGCCTTCGAGAGCGTCAAGGCTCCCGCCGTCGCTTATGTCAATTCCGATGGCATCTGCTTTTCCGACGAGCTTCCGCGCCGTCCGGCCTCACCCTGCCGCCTGATGAAGGAGATCGACAGCCGTGTCGTGCTCATCAAGCTCATCCCGGGCATGGATCCGCGGCTGTTTAGCGCGATAGAATCGATCGGCTGCCGCGGCGTTGTTATCGAGGCGTTCGGCTCCGGCGGGCTGAATTTTTTCCGACGCGATATCATCTCCGCCCTCGGCAAGCTTGTGCGCGCCGGGATACCGGTTGTGGTATGCAGCCAGTGCCTCTATGAGCGCAGCGATCTGACCAAATACGAGGTCGGGCGGCGCGCGCTTCAGGAGGGCGTCATTCCCGGCGAGGACATGACCTCAGAATGCGCCGCGACAAAGCTGATGTGGGCGCTGGGCCAGGGCATGGATGTCGCACAGATCACCGCGTTTTTCCAACGCAGCGTCGCGGGCGAGGTGACGATACCGAGGCCACACGGACGCGCGCCGGAGGAATAGCGCGCTATCATGCGGCAAATCACAGTCGTGGAGACGTCTGTTTTTTGAATGGCAGCGTCCTGTCCGCGGCGTCGGCATAAACTGCTTCGTTCTGTATTGAAAACGCCGCGAGATCGTAGTATAATATAAAACTGTTCAGGACAATAACGGAGGCCATGTTACGGTGCAAGCACTACATGGATGGGCAAGCTTCTTCCGCGACTGGATTCCCGCCGCAACGGCGGATGTCCAATACTTGCCGTCGGAATAAAAAAGCCTGTGTGTCGGGCTGGAAGGAGTAAGCGCTTTATGAGTACGTTCATTGAAGCCTGCAACGGACTTTTATCGTTCTGCGGCAGTAAAAAGCATTCCACAATATACGCAGATCCTTCCTGGAGATTTCAAAACCGCACCGGAAAGGTTGCTCCCGAGAATAAAAAGCTCAACCGCTATGAGACCATGCCCTTAGGCGGATATCATGGCGCTGCCCGTCAGAGAAATAGCGGCGGCCAAAAGCCATCTTTACCTTTGGAGCCCAAACGCATTGCTGCCTGACGGTCTTGCTGTGATGAAGGCGTGGGGCTTTGAGTATAAAGGCAACATTATATGGGAAAAAGTGCGAAAGGACGGTGAGCCGGACGGACGCGGCGCAGGCGTCTATTTCAGAAACGTAACCGAAATACTACTTTTCGGCGTGCGTGGAGATAACAACCGCACCCTTGCCCCGGCGCGTTCACAGGTGAACCTGATAAGAAGCCAAAAGCGGGAGCACTCCAGAAAACCGGATGAAATAATCCCGATCATAGAAAAATGCTCTCCCGAGCCATTCATCGAGCTGCTTGCAAGAGGAAATCGAAGCGGAGGGGATATGTGGGGAAATCAAGCCTGCGACGATTACGAGCCCACCTGGAGCACCTACAAAAATCATACTCAATGCCTCAAATCGGGCGACTAAAATATTACGGAGGTATTTCGCCATGAACTATACCGACATAAACGCCAGGACAATCGACCGCTGGGTTGACGAGGGCTGGGAGTGGGGCGCCGCATGCACCCACGAGGAGTTTGAGCGGGCCCGGAGCGGCGACGTCCGCGTGCTGCTGACGCCGGGAAAGCTTGTGCCGGGGGAGTGGCTCGGCGAGCTTCGCGGAAAGAGGCTGTTTGGGCTTGCCTGCGGCGGAGGCCAGCAGATGCCGCTGTTCACGGCCGCCGGAGCAATCTGCACGGTGCTCGATTACTCCGAGCGCCAGCTTGAAAGCGAGCGCCGCGTCGCCGCGCGCGAGGGCTACGATATCGAGATAATCCGCGCCGATATGACAAGGCCGCTCCCTTTCGACGATGAGACCTTCGATATCATCTTCAGCCCGGTCTCGTTCTGTTACGTCCACGAGGTGAAGCCCATCTTTCGCGAGTGCTTCCGCATCCTTAAAAAGGGCGGCGTGCTGCTGTGCGGCATGGACAGCGGGCTCAGCTTTCTCTTTGGAGAGGACGAGACGACGCTCGTCAACACCCTGCCGTTCGACCCGCTCGCGAATCCCGAGCAGATGGCGCAGCTTCGGGAGAGCAACGACGGCGTGCAGTTCTCGCACACCCTCGAGGAGCAGATCGGCGGGCAGCTTGAGGCGGGCTTTATCCTGACGGGAATCTACGACGACACCAATACGACCGGCCCCCTGCATGACCACAACGTCCCCTGCTTTTACGCGACGCGCGCCCTCAAGCCCGCACAGCCGTAAAGCCGATGCCAATATATAACACAAAAGCGCGATAATCGCGGGCTTTTGGAAGGAGCGTTTTAAGTTGAGCACCTCATATTCGGATATGTGCGAGGGGCCTCTTTTCAAAAAGATCGTCCTCTACACCGTTCCGATAATCCTGACAAGCCTTTTGCAGCTTATGTTCAACGCAGCCGATCTCGTCGTAGTCGGGCGCTATTGCGGGAGCGTGTCCGTCGCGGCGGTGGGCGCGACCGGCTCGCTGATAAACCTGATAGTCAACCTTTTCATCGGGCTGTCCATCGGCTCCGGCGTGCGCACGGCACAGGCACTCGGCTCCGGCGATTACGACGAGGTCCACCGTACAATTCACACCTCCATCCCCGCCGCAATCATCTGCGGCGTCGCGCTCACCTTTGTCGGGCTGCTATGCTCCCGCTACTTCCTTGAGCTGATGGGCACGCCGGACGACGTCATCGATCTCTCGACTATCTATATGCGATATTACTTCTGCGGCATCACCGCAAGCATGGTCTATAACTTCGGCTCGGCGATACTACGCGCCGCAGGCGACACCAAGGGGCCGCTGCTCTATCTGACCATAGCCGGCGTCCTCAACGTGTTGCTCAACATCTTCTTCGTCGTCGTTTTCAAGATGGACGTGGCCGGAGTGGCGCTTGCAACCTCGATCTCACAGATGCTTGCCGCAGTGCTCGTCGTCATCGCCCTCACACGCCGCCCCGACGCCTGCCGGCTGCACCTCAAGCGGATGCGAATACGCTGGAAAACGCTGCTTGCCATCATACGCATCGGCGTGCCCGCGGGCATCCAGGGCTCGATGTTCTCCATCTCCAACGTCATCATTCAGTCGTCGATCAACTCCTTCGGCTCTGTCGTTATGTCCGGCAACTCGGCCGCGAGCAGCATAGAGGGCTTTGTCTATGTCTCGATGAACGCGTTCCACCAGACCGCGCTCAACTTCACCGGACAGAACTTCGGCGCACACAGATACGACCGCATAAAGAGGATAACGGCCATCTGTCTCGGCTGCGTCTCCGTCGTCGGACTTGTCCTTGGCTGCGCCGCATATTTTGCCGGAAAGCCGCTGCTCTCCATCTACATCACCGACTCCGACGAGGCCATTGCCTATGGCATCACGCGTATGATGTATATCTGCCTGCCGTATTTCCTGTGCGGAATAATGGACGTAATGACCGGCGTAATGCGCGGGATGGGCGTCTCCATCATACCGATGATAATCACCGTCCTCGGCGTCTGCGTGTTTCGTGTCGGCTGGATTTACTCCGTTTTCCGTATCCCGGAATACCACACGCTGCCGGTGCTATATTCCTCCTACCCGATCTCGTGGGTTATCACCTTTGCCGTTGAGTTTTTCGTATTTCTCATCATCCACCGCCGGATAGAGCGAAAGAACAACGGAGCGACTGAGCCCGCAAACGCGCGGTGAATATACTAAGCTGGAAGGATCAAACGCCAATGAATACGATAAATCATGAGCTTTTCCAATATATCGCCGCCTGTCCGACGGCGTACCAGGCCGTCGCGCACACGGCGGCGCTTCTTGAAGCCGCCGGATATACCCGCCTGTGCGAGAGCGCCGGTTGGATTCTCGAGCCGGGATGCGGCTACCTTGTGACCCGCAACCACTCCTCGCTCATCGCTTTTCGCCTGCCGTCCTCGACTCCGTCGGGCTATATGATCTCGGCTGCGCACGGCGACAGCCCCTGCTTTAAGGTCAAGGAGGCCGCAGAGCTGCGCGACGGGCACTATGTCCGGCTTTCCACCGAGAGCTACGGCGGTATGCTCTGCTCAAGCTGGCTGGATCGTCCGCTCTCCATCGCCGGTCGCGCCGTTGTCCGTGCAGAAAACGGCATTGAGACGCGCCTTGTCGATCTTCGCGAGCCGCTCGCCGTGATACCGAACGTCGCCATCCACATGAACCGCTCCGCAAACGAGGGCATGAGCTACAACGCCGCCGTTGACATGCTGCCCCTCGCCGGAGGCAGGGATGCCGCGCCGCTGCGCAGCCGCGTGGCCGAAGGCATAGGCGTTCGCGAGGAGGACATCCTCGCCACCGATCTTTTCGCCTATAATCCCCAGCCCGGCGTCGAGTGGAGCGGCTTTATATCAGCGCCGCGGCTCGACGACCTGCAATGCGCCTTCGCGTCGCTAAGGGCGTTTCTTGCGTCCGGCCGTTCTTCCGCCGAAAGCGCCGCAGTCTATTGCCTTTTCGACAACGAGGAGGTTGGCAGCCTGACAAAGCAGGGCGCCTGCTCCACCTTCCTCTCCGATGTGCTTGAACGTATAGGCTGCGCGCTCGGCATGGATCGCGCAGCACAGCTACGTGCGCTCGGCGGCAGCTTCATCGTCTCCTGCGACAACGCCCATGCGGTGCACCCAAATCACCCGGAATATATGGATCCCAACCATGCGGTATATATGAACGGAGGAGTCGTAGTCAAATACAACGCCAACCAGAAATATTCCTCCGACGCCGTTTCGGCGGCTGTTTTCCGGCTTGTGTGCGAAAGAGCGGGCACGCCGCTCCAGCGATATGCCAACCGCGCCGATATGCCCGGAGGCTCCACTCTCGGTAACATAGCAAACGCGCACGTCTCGGTAAACACCGTCGACATCGGGCTAGCCCAGCTCGCGATGCACTCCGCCTTTGAGACCGCAGGCGCCGAGGACACGAAGCACATGACGGACGCGATGACCGCATTTTTTGGCTGCTCGCTGCGCATGAGCGCCGACGGCAGCTACGAGCTTGTCTGAAAGGGAGCGCCGGTGATGAGGATACTTGCAATTGAAAGCTCCTGCGATGAGACCGCCGCGGCGATAGTCGAGAACGGTCGCCGTGTAATTGCCTCCGTTGTAGCAACACAGCTCTCCGAGCACGCGCTCTATGGCGGCGTTGTGCCGGAGATAGCCTCCCGCCGGCATGTCGAGAGCATCGTCCCGGTCGTTTCCGGGACGCTTGAAAAGGCGGGAATGACAATAAACGAGCTGGACGCGCTTGCCGTGACCTACGCGCCCGGTCTTATCGGCGCGCTGCTTGTCGGCGTCAACTTCGCCAAGGGCCTCTCGATGGCCTCCGGCAAGCCGCTCGTGCCGGTGCACCACCTGCGTGGACATATCGCCGCAAACTACATCGCCCATCCGGAGCTGGAGCCGCCGTTTCTTTGCCTGACCGTCTCCGGCGGGCATAGCAGCATCATAAGGGTGAGCGGCTACACGGAGTTTGAGACGCTTGGCAGCACACGCGACGACGCCGCAGGCGAGGCCTTCGACAAGGCCGCGCGAGCGATGGGGCTTTCCTATCCCGGCGGCGTCAGCATAGAGCAGGCCGCGCGCAGCGGAGATCCCCATGCTTTTGCGCTCCCGCGCCCGCGGGTTGAGAACGCGCCGCTCGATTTCAGCTTCTCCGGACTAAAGACCTATGTTGTGAATCTGCTTCACAACGCGCGGCAAAAGGGAGAGGAGATCAGCGTGCCGGATCTCGCCGCCTCGTTCCAGCGCACCGTAGGCGAGATACTCTGCGACAGGCTGTTCGCCGCGGCGGATGAGCTTGGCGAGAGGAGGATTGTCTGCGCGGGAGGCGTATCCGCGAACCGGCTGCTGCGCGAGAACCTTGAACGCCGCTGCAATGATACGGGCCGCGAGCTGTTCATCCCGCCGCTGTCGCTGTGCGGTGACAACGCCGCGATGATAGCCGCTCAGGCGTATTACGAATACCGCGCGCAGGACGGGGGATTTTCGATGCGCGAGATGCTCGCCCTCAACGCCTGCGCCACCCGCGATATCTCCGAAGGCTTTTGCGACTGACGCCGCGTCACGACATTATTCGTCGCCGCCCGCGCCATATTTTGTTATTTTTCAATTAATTAAAAGTTCACCGTTTATTCACCACCAGTATTTGACATTAATAGTATATTATGATATATTATATACAACAGTCTGTGAATATGCTCGGCTGATGACATATACAATCATTTTTTACAAAACAGGCGGAAGATTTGTCTGTATATCACATGCTCTGACGTAACGTGAAGAGATGGGACCGGGATATCTTCCCAGTAAAGAAAGGGTGTGCAAAATGAAATCGACCGGAGTGGTTCGCAAAGTCGATGAGCTCGGAAGAATAGTATTGCCCAAGGAGCTTCGCAAAACAATGGACATCAAGGAAAAGGATTCGATGGAAATCTACGTCAACGGAAACGAGATTATACTCAAAAAGTATCAGCCTTGCTGCATGTTCTGTAACAGCGCCGACGACATACATATTATAAAGGGCAAGAATGTCTGCGCAGAGTGCCTCAAGGAAATCGCCGTGGAAGCCGGTTTTTGATTTTCTCGAGCCCTCAGCTCCTGCCTGTGGCGGGAGTTTTTTATATTTGCTTGAAAATTTAACATTTCCGTGCTATCCTTAAAGCGTGTTCTACCAATCACCCACTTTATTCAGGAGGAGCCTATGAATCTTCAGGAATCCGGAGAGATGTATCTTGAAACGATACTTATACTCTCCAAGCAGCTTCCCGCCGTGCGTTCGATCGACGTCGGCGAATATATGGGCTATTCCAAGCCGAGCGTCAGCCGCGCGGTGGGGCTGTTGAAGAACGGCGGCTTTATCACCGTTGACTCCGATGGCTTTATCAGGCTGACCGATGCGGGCTACGAGGTTGCCGCAAGAATGTACGAGCGTCACACGTGGATAACGAACTTTCTTGTCAGCCTTGGCGTTTCGCTCGAAACAGCGACCGAG
Organism: uncultured Oscillospiraceae bacterium; assembly: GCA_947522735.1. Classification (GTDB taxonomy): domain Bacteria; phylum Bacillota; class Clostridia; order Oscillospirales; family Ruminococcaceae; genus SIG526. The sequence continues at coordinate 8,258 of CANNTZ010000061.1, forward strand.
GACGCCTGTAAGATAGAGCATGTGATCAGTGCCGAATCCTTTGCGGCGATACAGAAATATTCCAGCTCCAAGCCTGTGGACGCCGCGCAGGACGGAGAGGACAGATAACTGATGCCAAACGGCACAGTGCCGGCTCCGACAGCCTGAAGCTGCCGGAGTCTTTTTGCTGCCCGGAATGCCCGGAAGGCTCATTCGTTCGCAGTCGAAGCCGGCCGGTGTTTGGCGCGTATCGCGCGAAGAGGCGGAGAAAAACAAAAACGGTTCCCGGTGAGGACCGGGAACCATGGGACGCGTCAGAGCAGGTCAAGTATGCGCTGCGCGGCAAGCCGGGGGGAGCCGTCATTGTCGGCAAGAATATCGGCAAACGCCTCGTAGAGCGGAGCGCGGCGGTGATAGAGCTCGCCTATATCCGAGCGCTGCGAGACGGGACGTCCGTCCGCTGGCAGCGCCGCAATGTCGCGCCGCAACCAAACGACCGTCGAATTTTGACGCAGCAGCGGAAGGTTTTCCGGGACGGTGACGCAGCCGCCGCCGGTTGCAATGACGCAGCCGGAGCGCTTTCCGGCCTCCGCTATCGCCTCGGTTTCGAGCCGCCGGAAATCCCTCTCGCCAAAGCGCGAAAATATCTCCGGGATGGATATCCCGGCGCGGCGCTCGATTAGCTCGTCGGTGTCGATCACCTCGCGGCCTGTTAGCGCGCCGAGCAGCCGGGCGACGGTCGTCTTGCCGCAGCCGGGCATACCGATGAGCGTGAGGTTGAGCATTTCGCGCCGGAGCGCCGCCTCTATGATGTCGATGCGCTCGTCGGGGATGCTCTCGCCGGTGAACAGCTCGCAGGCGAGCTTTGCCTGAGCCACAAGCATGTGAAGTCCGTTGCCGCAACGCATTCCAAGCGATTGCGCCTGCATCAGCAGCGCCGTGCGCGCCGGATTATATATGAGATCAAGCACGGCTGCGCAGTCCGGGAATAGCGTGAGCTCAACGGGGCTGTTTCCGTTGCTCGGGTACATACCGACCGGAGTTGCGTTGACTATCAGCGCGGCGTCGCGGTGGCGCTCAAGGTTGCCGTAGTTGTTTTCGCCGCGACGGCTGACGACGACGGTGCTTGCGCCGAGCCTGCCGAGCACGTCGCGAACCGATGGGCAGACGCCGCCGTTGCCGAGAATGAGCGCCTTTTTGCCGCTCGTCTCGACGCCGTTTTTGCGCAGCATACGCTCAAAGCCGAAAACGTCTGTGTTGTCGCCAAAAATCCTGTCGCCTCGCCGGACGAGGGTGTTGACGCTTCCGGTGCGCGCCGCCGCCGGAGAGAGCTCGTCGCAGAACGGCAGGACCGCCTTTTTATAGGGGATAGTCACGTTGAGGCCGTCCCATTCGCCGTTTTTGATAAACCCGGCAAGCCCGTCCGGCGAAAGCTCATACAGCCGGTACTCGTAATCTGCAAGCAGCCGGTGAATTTGCGGGGAATAGCTGTGTCCAAGCTTTTCGCCGAGAAGTCCGCAGCGCAGCATCATATCACCTCGCTGTAGCTGCCGAGATAGGCAAAGCTTTCGCAGACGCCGCCAAGCTCGCCCATGAGCTGGAGGAGCTGCGGCGCATAGACCGGCGCATCAAGGTCAAAATAGAACATGAACTCGAAGTCGCGATCGGGTATCGGGCGGCTCTCAAGCTTGTTCAGGTTGATTCCAAGCGTGTAAAAGCGGGAGAGCAGCTTATAAAGCGCGCCCGGCCTATGCGGCAGCGTCGCCATGAGGCTGGTGCGGTCGGCTCCGGGGTATATTTCGAGTTTTTTGGAGATGCAGATGAAGCGGGTGTAGTTGTTGCCCTTGTCCTGCACCGATTCGCGCAGACATTCGAGACCGTAGAGGGGTGCGCAGATACGTGAGCAGATCGCGGCTACGTCGTTTCTCCCGGACTGCGCGACGTGCATTGCGGCGACGGCAGTGTTCTCGCAGGGAATGACGCGCACGCCGGGCAGTGTCTGTAAAAAGCTCCGGCACTGGGAGAGCGCCTGCTGATGGGAGTATATCTCTCGGATACCGTCAAGGCTCGAGCCGGGATTGGCAAGCAGGTTGTGGTCGATTTTGAGCCGGACGCTGCGCACGATGGAGAAGCGGTGCTGCATCATCAGGTCGTAGACCGAGTTGACCGAGCCGGCGGTGCTGTTTTCGAGCGGCACGACGCCGTAGCGGCAAAGTCCCTGCTCGACGGCGGAAAAGACGGCGTCGAAGCCGGAGAGAAACATGATGCTCGCGTTCCGGACGAGCTTTTCGCAGGCAAGCTGCGAATACGCGCCCTCCACGCCCTGACAGGCGACCGGTATGTGCGACGGGAACAGCCTCGGCGTATTCTCGATGGCGTCCTTTATCCGTGCGGTCAGCCCATCGTTGCAGCCGATAAGGCTCTGCTGATAGCTGCGGCTCAGCTCAAATATCATCTGATATAGCAGAGAGACGTATTCGCGCAGCTCCTCGGGCGTCTGCGCGGCGATGGATTCGAGCTTGTCGCGCTCCCGTTTTGCGTCAAGCACGGGCAGACCGTGCTCCTTTTTGTATTCCGCGATGCTCCCTGCGACGCTCATGCGCCGGACAAACAGCTCGGTCAGCTTCTCGTCGATGCCGTCGATCTCTTTTCTGTAATCGTTGCGATCCATATATAATATAGTGTGCTCCTTTCAGGAAAGCTCCCGTTTTCTTGCGAGCAACGCGTCGTATACCGCGAGCGCCGCCGCCGCCTCGATGCACGGAGCCGCACGCGGGACTATGCAGGGATCGTGGCGTCCGCGCACCTCAAGCGTTTCCGGCTGCATCGTCAGCATATCGACGCTCCGCTGCGGCCGCGCTATCGACGGCGTCGGCTTGAACGCCGCGCGAAAAAGTATTGGCATGCCGTCAGTAATGCCGCCGAGTATGCCGCCGCAGTTGTTGGTTTCGGTCATGAGCTTGCCGCCGCATACGCAGAAGGGATCGTTACACTCGCTGCCGGTCATCGCTGCGGAGGCAAAGCCCGCGCCAAACTCTAAGCCCTTGACTGCGGGGATGCCGAAAACAATTTGTGCAATGCGGTTCTCCATCCCGTCGAACATCGGGTCGCCAAGTCCGGCGGGAACCCCGGTTACGGCGCATTCTATCACGCCGCCGACCGAGTCGCCGTCAGCCCTTGCCTGAGCTATCCTCTCACGCATTTCATCGCCGCGCCCATCGTCCACGACAGGGAAAGCCTTGCCGTCAAGCGGCTCCGTCAGCTCGCCGCAGTCGCTTATCCCGCCAATCGAGAGTATCCGCGCAAAGACGGATATTCCGTATTCGGCGAGCAATTGAAGGCAGACGCCTCCGGCGATGCACAGCGGAGCTGTCAGCCGTCCGGAAAAGTGGCCGCCTCCGGCATAGTCCTGCGCGCCAAAGTATTTCTGCTGAGCCGTGAGGTCGGCATGTCCGGGGCGCGGAACGCGCCGAAGCCGCTCATAATCCTGCGAGCGTGTATCGTCGTTGCGGATGATAGCCGTCAACGGCGCGCCACAGGTGACGGAGCCGACAAGGCCGGAGAGAAATTCCGGGGCATCGCTTTCACGGCGTGCGGTGGAATATTCGCTGCGTCCGGGCGCGCGGCGGGCAAGAAAGCGTCCGAGCGCATTGAGGTCGATATGCTTTCCCGCCGGTATACCCTCAAGCGTCATGCCGACGGCGGGGGAGTGAGACTGTCCGAATATTGTGAGCCGGATATTTTCGCCATAGCTGCTGCTCATTTTAACGCCTCCAATTCCAATGATAAAAAGTCGCGCCAGAAGCCGGGATAGGATTTGTTCACGCATTCCGCGCCGTTTATCGTGACCGGGCAGGCGCAGACGCACGCCGCAGTCGCCGCCGCCATCGCGATGCGGTGGTCGTTGAAGGAATCGACAGAGCCGCCTGTCAGCCGCGTTTTGCCGCGGAGGACAAGGCCGTCCGGCGTCTGCGATATTTCCGCGCCGAGAGCGCGCAGCATCGCCGTCGTGCTCTCCAGCCGGTCGGACTCTTTAAGACGCAGCCGTCCGGCGTTGACTATGCGCGTCTCGCCCTCCGCCACGGCTGCGACGGCGCTGAGCGCGGGGACGAGATCGGGTATCATCGCGGCGTCGATGGTGATTCCTCTCAGCTCGCCGCGCCGGACGCTGACGCTGTCTCCGTCGAAGCGGACGCTGGCGCCGAATTTGCGGAGAATGTCGGTGACACGGCGGTCGCCTTGGACAGACGCGGGGTCAAGCCCCGAAACGGCGACGCCGCCGCGCGAGAGCGCGCCTGCACAGAGAAAAAACGCGGCGCTTGAAAAGTCGCCCTCGACCGCGAACGTTTCCGGCATGTGATAGCGCTTGCAGCCGCGTATATAATAGATGCCGCCGTTCTGCAGGACGCAGGCTCCGGCGCGGCGCAGCATATCCAGCGTCATTGCAACGTAATCCGCCGATTCAAGAGTGCCGGAGACAGTCAGTGTGCTGTCGGAGTCAAGCAGCGGCAGCGCCATGAGCAGCCCGGAGATATATTGTGACGAGACGCCGCCCGGGAGCGAATATTTGCCGGGGAGCAGCGAGCCGGAGCAGCGCAGAACGCTCCCGTCGCGGACGATAGTTAAGCCGTGTGCGCGCAGCTCGCTGTCATAGGGCGCAAGCGGGCGTTCAGGCAGGCGGCCCTTCATCGCAAATTCAGCGTCCGCGCCGAGCGCGCCTGCAAGCGCCAGCATAAACCGCAGCGTCGAGCCGCTCTCGCCGCAGTCGCAGCTTCCGGAGTGGGCGGCCTCGACCGGGCGGACGCGGATAATATCGCTGTCGATTCGGATGTCTGCGCCGAGCGCATTCAGGCAGTTTATGGTCGCACGGATGTCGTCGGAGGGTTTGGCGCAGCGTATATCCACAGGCGAGGATGAGAGCGCCGCGCAGATGAGAGCACGGTGCGCCGCCGATTTGGACGCGGGGGCGGTTATATGTCCGTAGCGCGCGCCGGGAAGCAGAGTTCTGGTCATGCTGCTCCACCCGCCTTCATCCACATGCGCAGCGCCTCCGGCGTTACGGCTCTGATAACGCAGCGCCCGATCGTTTCGGGAACGATAAGCCGCACCGTATTGCCGTCTGACTTTTTGTCGCTCAACGCCGCCGCAAGCATGTCGTCGAGCGGATATGGGATATCCGTGGGCAGGCCATAGCCAGTCAGCGCGCTTTTCAGCGTCAGGCAGGAGCCGTTTTCGCAGCATCCAAGTGCCTCGGCTGCGCGGGTCACGGCGTACATGCCCATCGCCACGGCGTAACCGTGAGGCACGGAGTAACCGCTGCACTTTTCAACGGCGTGGCCGAAGGTGTGGCCGAAGTTGAGCAGCATTCTGTCTCCGCGATCAAATTCGTCGCGCAGCACAAAGTCGCGCTTCATCCGGATGCAGGTCTCGACCACGCTTTGAATATCGTCGCACGCGGGAGTGCGAACCAGCGAATCAAAGAAGTCGCGGTCGCCGATAACCCCGTATTTTATGACCTCCGCGCAGCCGCAGCGGTATTCCTCATCGGGCAGGGTCGCGAGAGTATCGGTGTCGCAGATGACAAGTGCGGGCTGATAGAAGCAGCCAACCTGATTTTTACCGCCGCGCAGATCGACCGCAGTTTTGCCGCCGACGGAGGAATCGACTGCGGCAAGAAGCGTCGTCGGGAGCTGGACGAAGGGGATGCCGCGCAGATATGTCGCGGCCGCAAAGCCGGTCATATCGCCGGTTACGCCGCCGCCGAGCGCGACGAGCAGACCGTTGCGTGAGATACGATTTTCACAGAGAAACTCCAGCAGCTCGCCGTAGGTTTTGAGATTTTTCGAGCGCTCGCCATGCGGAAACACAAAGCTGAGCGCGTTCATACCGGCGCGCCGGAGACTTTGGAGCACGACTTCGCCATAGAGCGGGAATACGTTGTCGTCAGAGACGACGACGGCGTCGCGGCCGGAAAAAACGCTGCGTATCAGCGCCCCGGAGCGGTTGAGCAGATCTTTTCCAATAAGCACGTCGTATGGCGACGACGCATCTATGCTGATGACCTTCATCGTCCGTCAATCTCCTCCTTGCGTCGTTTTCCCTCGTCGAGCAGCTCATTCAGGCGCCTGCGATCCTGCCGCTCAAGGGCGGAGCTGTAGTCGGTCAGGTTTGCTATCAGGATATCGAGCTCGCGGATAAGGTTGTCGCGGTTGTCGAGAAAAAGCTCGGTCCACATTTCGGGATTCAGCCACGCCACGCGGGTCATGTCCTTGTAGCTGCCAGCGGAGAAGCCGCGGTGGCGGCGTGCGGTCGGGCTTTTGACATATGCGCTCGAAACAACGTGCGCAAGCTGAGAGGTGAAAGCTATCATCTCATCGTGCGCCTCGGCGGTGGTCACGGATATGTGTCCGAAGCCTGCGGGCGCAAGCAGCTCCTTGATGTGTCCGAGAAGCGCAATGTCGTCGTGATTCTGCGGGACGATCACCATCGGAGCGCCGTGGTAGAGGGTATCGGTCGCGTATTTGAAGCCGGAATATTGACGTCCGGCCATCGGATGCGCGCCCACATAGGTAAAGCCGTATTCGTTCGCGAGCGCAAAGCCGTGCGGCACGACGTCGCGCTTGGTGCCGCAGCAATCCATCACAACGGTTTTTTTGCCGAAGCATGTGGCGTTTTCGCGCATATATTCAACGGCGGCCGCGGGATAGACGCATATTAGGATAATATCGCAGAGCGGTATATTTTCGGTGGTGAGCGCGGCGTCCACTGCGCCGGAGAGTATGGCAAAATCGAGAGTGGACCGGTCGGTGTCGGCGGCATAGACGGCGTGTCCCGCCTTGTGATACGCCTTGGCGAAGGAGCCGCCGATAAGCCCGAGTCCAACGATTCCGACGTTCATCTGACCGCCTCCCTCACGGCGAGCACCTTTCCGGCGAGCACGTCGTATTCCTCCGGTCGCAGCGACTGCGCGCCGTCGCA
>CANNTZ010000062.1 GCA_947522735.1 uncultured Oscillospiraceae bacterium
GCCAGCGGGCGCTGCCCGCCTCCGCGGGAATAAGTTAACGAAACCGATAACGTAAGCGCCTTTGGCGCGAACCGCGGATATATCACCGGGCATTGCCCGGCGCGGATATGCCAGCGGGCGCTGCCCGCCTCCGCGGGAATAAGTTAACGAAACCGATAACGTAAGCGCCTTTGGCGCGAACCGCGGATATATCACCGGGCATTGCCCGGCGCGGATATGCCAGCGGGCGCTGCCCGCCTCCGCGGGAATAAGTTAACGAAACCGATAACGTAAGCGCCTTTGGCGCGAACCGCGGCTATATCACCGGGCATTGCCCGGCGCGGCTATATCACCGGGCATTGCCCGGTTGCCCGGTTGCCCGGCGCCCGGTCATCGGCCCCCCATGGTTACTTTGCAGCGGACAGCGGGGCCGCCCATGCCAACGGGCATCGGCTGCTTTTTGCCGCAGAAGCCGGCGCTGCTCCACTCAAGCTCATCGGATACCATGTCTACCGTCTTGAGCATGTCAAAAGCAACGCCGGAAATGGTGGTGTCAAGCAAAGCACGGCCAAGCTTGCCGCGTTTGATCTCGTAGCCCATCGTGACGCCGAACATGAACTCGCCGGTGGTGTCCGCCTGACCGTTTCCGGTGTTAATGAGATAGTAGCCGTCGTCTATGGAGGCGATCATGTCGGCAAGCCGGGAAGAGCCGGGATGAACGGCGGTGTTGCGCATACGAATGAGCGGCTCGTCGGAGAAAAGCCACGCGCGCGCATTGCCGGCAGGCCCAACGCCGAAATGCTGCGCCGATTCGCGATTGTTCATGTAGCCCACGAGAACGCCGTCGCGGATGAGCGGCGCGTCGGTGGCAATCGTCCCCTCGTCGTCGGCGTAGACGGGCAGGGGAGCCGCTTCGCCAAAGGCGGTGTGCGCGAAATCGGTCATCGAGACAAGCTCAGACGCGACAGGCTTGCCGAGATTGTGCGCCGCAACGGAGCCCGCAAGCACGAGATCCGCCTCAACAGTGTGACCGACAGCCTCGTGCGAGAGCATCCCGGAGAGCATCCCGGAGAGGATGCAGGTCTTTAGTCCCGCCTCGGGATATATGCCCTCGCGCTTGCGCATGAGCTGCTCATAGAGCGCATCGACCTTCGGGAACAGCGCGGAAACGCCGGAAAAATGCGAATCAAAGGAGCCGAAACCGCCAAAGGCCTTGGACAGCTCCACGGGCGCGCCCGCATCGGTCACGGCGGTCAAAATGACGTAGATATAGGAGCGCGGACTTGCCGAGAGCGCCGAGCAACCGTCGGAGGTGACGAGCTGCTTGTCCACGCGGTCGGAATAGGCGACAAGCGTGCGCCCGGCAAGCTCGGGATATTTTGCGGAGATGTAGCCGTCCAGCTCGCGCACGGCGTCGATGTACAGCCTCTGCACGGGGTCGGAGTATTCGCGGGCGGTCAGATTCTCCGTGGCGGGAAGCGCGGGGAAGAGCGGCTTGCCGCGACCGGCGTGGGCGTCCATGAACAAAGCATTCTGCGTCGCCGCGTCCAGCACCGAGCGAATGGAATCCGCATCCAGTGCAGCCGCGGACGAGAAGCCGCACACGCCGCCCTTGTATACGCGCGCGCTCACGCCGGAAACGTCGGAGCGATCGTTGGCGGCAAGGCTGCCGGCAACCATTACGACGCGCCGGGTGCGGTTGAGCTGCGCACGAAGCTCGGTGTGCGCCCCGGCTGAGAATAGCCGCTTATAAGCCGAGAGATTTTCTGCAAGCACTGAGATCACCTCGTTGAAGATATTCTGAAGCTAATGATAGCAGGCAAAGGGCGGCAATTCAACGCTTTTTTGTTAAATCCACTCCGAAAGCCGGATATTGACGCCACCGCCGCAAAAAGTTATAAAGTCCTATTGCCTTTTGCAAAAAAATATAGTATCATATATAGGAACGGACGGATTTGGTCTGTAAGGGTGAAAACGTTTACAATTATTATTAAAAAGGAGCGATCATACTATGAAGCTTGGTTTTGCGAGTGCCATATTGCCCGATCTCTCGTTTGAGGAAGTGTACAGCTTCGCAGCGGAGAACGGATTCAGGTGTGTGGAGACGATGTGCTGGCCCAAGGGCAAGGCGGAGCGCCGCTACGCCGGAGTCACCCACATCGACGTCGCCAACCTGACCGACGAGGAGGCGGAGCACTATAAAGCCTACGCCGCCGAAAAGGGCGTAGAGATCAGCGCCATTGCATATTATCCTAACACCCTCGATCCCGATCTTGAGGCGAGAAGCACCTATATCAGCCATATCAGGAGCTGTATAGCCGCGGCGAAAAAGCTTGGGCTGCACAACGTCAACACCTTTATCGGACGAGATCAGAGCAAGTCCGTCTCCGCGAATATGACGGAGTTTAAGAGGGTATGGCCGGATATAATCAAATTCGCCGAGGACAATGACGTGAGGATCGGCATAGAGAACTGCCCGATGCTGTTCACCGAGGACGAGTGGCCGGGCGGCAAGAATCTCGCCATCTCACCGAAGATCTGGCGTGAGATGTTCTCCGTGATAGACAGCAAATATTTTGGCCTGAATCTCGACCCGTCGCACATGTATTGGATGCAGATGGACTACATCAAGCCGATATATGAGTTCCGCGACAGGATATTCCACGTTCACCTCAAGGACATCAAGCTCTATAAGGACAGGCTGGACGACGTAGGCACCCTTGCCTCTCCGCTTGAATATATGGCTCCGAAGATTCCGGGCCTCGGCGATATCGACTGGGGCGCATACATCTCCGCGCTTTACGATATCGGCTACGACGGCAGCGTTGTGCTCGAAATAGAGGACAAGGCGTTTGAAAACAGCCTTGAGGACAGAAAATATTCCATCCTACAGGCTAAAAAGCACGTTGAGCAGTTCCTGTTCTGATAAGTGGGCTGTTCTTTCGGCTCCTTCTCTGTTTTTCGGGAGGGAGCCGTATACTATGCGGAAAAAATGCGGTAAGGAGATATTATGAGCGAGCTTAAACTGAATTACAAACGCACGGTGCTGCTCGGCTTCGCGTTCATGTCCATCTGCGCGTTCTGGCAGCTATACGACAGCATAATCCCGCTTATCCTCAAAAACAGCTTCGGCGTCGGAGATACCATGTCCGGAGTTGTGATGGCAATGGACAACGTCTTTGCGCTGGTGCTGCTGCCGGTGTTCGGCGCGCTATCCGACAAGACGAGGACGCCGCTCGGCAAGCGCCTGCCGTTCATCATCACAGGCACCGCGCTGGCAGTGGTGGCGATGCTGTTTATGCCCTACGGCGATAATCGCGGCAGCTTCAGGATGTTTATCATTGCGCTGTTCGTTACGCTGTTTGCGATGAGCGTCTACCGCTCCCCGGCGGTCGCGCTTATGCCGGACATCACGCCGAAGCCGCTGCGCTCAAAGGCTAACGCGATAATCAACCTGATGGGCGCGATAGGCGGCGTAATCTCGCTGGGACTCATCGCCGTGCTCATCAAAAAGGGTGGAAAACCGGACTATCAGCCGTTGTTTGCGATAATTGCAGGCGTCATGGCGGTGTCGGTCGTCATCGTCTCGCTAAGCATCAGGGAAAACAAGCTGGTGCGCGAGATGGAGCTGACCGGCGGCTACGGAGAGCCGGAGCCGAAGGCCGCGAAGAAGGGCCAAAAGAGCAAGCTTCCGCCGGACGTGCTGCGCAGCCTGATATTCATCCTGATGTCGGTGTTTTTCTGGTATATGGGCTATAACGCCGTGAGCACGGCCTTTTCAAAGTACGCGCAGCAGGTGCTGGGGCTGGGCGGCGGCGGCTTTGCGCTGAGCATGATGGTCGCAACGATAGCGGCGGTGCTGACCTATATTCCGGCGGGACTGGTCGCGACGAGGATCGGGCGCAAAAAAACGATAATCATCGGAGTGGTGCTGCTCTCGGCGGCGTTCGGATCGGCGTTCTTCTTTACCTCCTACACTCCGTTCATCAACGTCCTGCTCGGCATCGCCGGAATCGGCTGGGCGGCCATCAACGTCAATTCCTACCCGATGGTCGTCGAGATGGCGAAGGGAGACGACGTCGGACGCTACACGGGCTATTATTACACCTTCTCGATGGCGGCGCAGATACTCACGCCGGTGCTCTCCGGCGCGCTGCTTGAGCACGTCGGCTATCGCACGCTGTTCCCCTATGCCGTGACCTTCTGCCTGCTTGCGCTGCTTACCATGGCGTTCGTCAGGCACGGCGACAGCAAGCCGCAGCCTGCAAAGAGCAAGCTGGAAATGCTTGATGTGGATGCGGACTGAGGAGACAGGCATGCGCTTTGAGGCGGAGTCCGCTCTAATGCGGGACGCCGAAGGGCTTATCATTAAGGAGGGCGCCCGGGCTGCGCGCTCGATATCGCGCGGCTTATGCGGCGGACTTGTCGTGCCGGGCTGGCAGACCGTCAACGTGAACGGCGTCCCGCAAGAGGACGTCTTGTCGATAATCCTGTCGGCGGCGCTGATGCTTTTGCTGGGACTGCAAAAAAATTACGGCAAGCGCGGCTGCTGCGGTACGGCTTTCGCATACGCTATCAGCCCCGGCGGACGGAGCGATTGTATTCCTTGCGCCGCTTGAGGACATCGAGAGTGCGGATTACGACGAAGAGCTTGGCAGGTTGACGCTTTTCGGCAAATTTTCGACGGATGAATACGACGCCGGATAGGCGGAGCGCACCGTCAGCCCGAAGCGGGAGCAGAAGCTGCCGGTGCTCTGCGATTATTTCACGCCGGGGCTTAGCTCGATACTGCCGGGAATAAAGGGCGAAAAATGATATTGGAGACGATATGATGGTTGTTTTGTGTATAATTGCCGGGGCGCTTCTGGTTATATTCGCAGCGCTCGCGTTTTTTGTCAAGCCAAACGGCCGGCGCAACGTATCCAGTTTCCGCGGGAGGGAGTTCGCCCACCGCGGACTATGGAGCCGCGTGCCGGAGGATGGCCGTCCGGAAAATTCGATGGCGGCGTTCCGGGAGGCGGCTCGACGCGGGATCGGTGTGGAGCTTGACATCCAGCTCACCCGGGATAAGAGGGTGGTGGTGTTCCACGACGCCGGGCTGAAGCGTGTCTGCGGCGCAGACCTGCTGCTGCGCGACGTCGATTTCGACGGGCTTGCGGAGTATCCGCTGCCAAACGGCGAGAGGATACCGCTGTTTACCGACGTTTTGGAGGCGCTGAACGGCGTGCCGGTTGTGTGCGAGATAAAGACGGGGAGCAGCTTCGCCGACGTAGAATGCTGCGAGCTTGCTGCGGAGACGATACGCTCCTACAAGGGCGATATCTGCGTCGAATCGTTCAACCCGATTATCGTCAAGTGGTTCCGAAGGAACTGCCCGGAGCTTATCCGCGGCCAGCTATCCAGCAGCTTTAAGCCCGGAGACGACGGACTGAGCGCGCTTCAGGCGTTGGCGATGGGCAATCTGTTCGTGAACGCGCTCGGGCGTCCGGACTTTATCGCCTATAACTTCACCGTCGATACCCTCGGGTTCAGGCTCTGCCGCGCGCTGTGGAAGCCGTTCTGCATCGCGTGGACCGCGCGTGGAGACGAGCAGCGCGCCGATGCGAAAAAGCGCTACGGAACGGTCATATACGAGGAGCAGCCCGTCTGACGGACTGAGGCTACATGAGATAAGGCGCGCCGCCGGATATGCCCGAGAGGCCCGGCGGCGCCGGCTTTGTCCGGGAAATAAATAATTGCAAAAAGGTTAAAAAAATTACAAATTAATGTTGACAGAGTGTTTCGGTTGTGATATAATGTGAGGGCTGTAGCACGATAGCACAAAGAAATTTGAGAGAAAGTGGGGTGAATATGATGGCAATGAAATTCAGTAGACTTATCTTAGCATGCGCCGAGGGATTGGTGCGCTCTGATTTGGCAAAGGTGCGCGTTGACAGCAATGGCAGTGCGTATAAAAATATGGTTTGCCGTCATGTTGGCTTCACATTGGAGACGAACGTTGGATTAGCTGCGACAGTATAGTTGCGCAAACACGTCGGTATCCCGGTGATCGCTCGGACGGTCGCCGGGTTTTTATTATACCAAAAACATTATTGGACGGCGATGGGTGGGGCCGTCCAAGGATAACGGAGGATACGGCAAAGGTGTGTTGAGCTTGCTTGAAGGTTAATTCCCGAACGGGAGATATTTGCAGACGAAAGGAAGGTTTTAACTCAGATGAGAGCTTTTTCCGGAGTCCCGGAGGGACTTGCCCCGCTCCTGCAAAAGGAGGGGCTTGACACGAAAAATATCCGCTGCTGTGTTCTGGGCGACATGGACAGAGACGGGGATTTTTGTGCGGCGTGGGTGTTCTTCGACGACAAGGGACTTTACATAGCGACGGGAACGGAGAGCGTCAAAAAGATCAAGGGTGCAAAGCGGCTCGAAACGAAATACGCGCTGCGCACGCTGGAATCCATTCCCATCGGCGATATTGACAGGCTGAAAACCGAAAAATACGTCTCCACGGCGGCGCTGATTGCCGAAAAGGACGGCGAGGACAGCCTGATAATCAGATTCTCGATAGGCGGTCTGCCCGGCTTCGACGACTTTTCAAGGGCGTTCGAGGCGCAGAAGAAGGGCGAATCGGTCGAGGAGGTGGTGCGCGGCTTCAAGGGCGCGCAGTACTGCCCAAGGTGCGGCGCGCGCTATCCCGACGGCCGCGGAATATGCCCCAACTGTATCGACAAGACGTCGGTAGTAAAGCGGCTGTTTTCCTTCTTCGGCAGGTATAAGGGCAAGGTGGCGCTCATCGTGCTGGCTATGCTGCTGAGCGCGGGCATCAGCCTTTATGCGCCGCAGATAAGCACCCGCCTGCTCATCGACGATGTGCTGACGGACTACGCCTCGCAGCCCGCGGCGCAGGTGCTGACAGCGCTGGGCGCGGTGGTGCTGACAATCTTCGGCGTCCGCCTGCTTAACACGCTGTTCACGATGCTCTATCAGTTCTTCACCGCGTCGATACTTCCGTGGGTCATCTACGACATAAAGGTCAAGGTGTTCGAGGCGATGCAGCGTCTGACGGTCGGCTTCTATTCGGCCAAGCAGACAGGCTCGCTGATGGAGCGCGTCAACCGGGATTCTACCAATATCTACTGGTTCATGGTGGACGGATTGCCCTACGTCGTCGTCAACACGATAACACTGACCGGAGTGCTGGTCGTCATGTTCGTCATGGAATGGCGGCTCGCGCTTATCGCCGTTGGCACGCTGCCGGTGATAATGCTGCTGTTCAAGCTGACTGACAAGCTGTTCCGGAGGCTGCACCACCGGAGCTGGTCGTATAACGCGAAGATAACCTCCGCCGTCAGCGACAACATCAACGGCCAGAGGATAATCAAGGCGTTTGCTAAGGAGAAGGAGGAATACGACCGCTTCAGCGGCTACAGCGGCAAGCTGATGAACGCGGAGGTCGCGCTGACCAACACAGACGTCACGATCTATCCGCTGATCTATTCGCTGATCTATGTCGTTACCAGCGGCATCACCGCCATCGGCGGCATCATGGTCGTGGGCGACAGCATGACGCTCGGCACGCTGATGAGCTTCATCGTCTATCTGGACATGCTGCACGGCCCGCTGGACTTCCTCTCGTGGGTGTCCAACTGGTGGGCGCGCTGCATCGACTCGGCACAGCGCGTGTTCGAGATCATAGACACGACGCCGGACGTTGTGGAAAAGGATGCCCCGGTCGTCATAGACGACTTCAAGGGGAGGATTGAGATAAAGGAGCTGGAGTTTGAATATGAGCCGGCGCGCCCGGTCATAAAGAAGCTCAGCCTGACCGCCGAGGCGGGAGAGATGCTCGGCGTCGTCGGCAAGACCGGCGCGGGCAAGACCACGATAGCCAACCTCATCGCGCGCCTTTACGACGCAAAGGCAGGGTGCGTACTGATAGACGGCGTGGACGTGCGAGACCTCTCGTTTGCCCAGCTCCGCGCCAATGTCGGAATAGTCTCGCAGGAGATATACCTGTTCATGGGCACCATCGCCGACAACATCCGCTACGCCAAGCCGGACGCGACCTTTGAGGAGGTTGTTGCGGCGGCGAAGGCGGCAAGCGCACACGAGTTTATAATGAAGCTGCCGGACGCCTACCAGACGCGCGTCGGAGCGGGCGGACAGGATCTCTCCGGCGGCGAGCGCCAGCGCGTCTCCATCGCGCGAACGATAATCCAAAACCCGAAGATACTCATCCTTGACGAGGCGACCGCCGCGATGGACACCCGTACCGAGCAGAACATCCAGGAGGCGCTGACAAGGCTCAAGACGGGACGCACCACCATCGCCATTGCGCACAGGCTCTCTACGCTGCGTGACGCGGATATGCTCGCGGTTATCGACGGCGGCAAGGTGGTGGAATACGGCAGCTACGTCGAGCTGATGCAGAAGAAGGGCGAATATTACAAGCTCTACAGGATGCAGTCCGAGGCGCTCAAGCAGGTCGGTATCGCCAGCGATGCCGAGAGCGGAGACGCGGACGGCGGAGATGACGGCGACGATGAATGATGAACGGAGGACGATTGCATTGAAAAACACGAACGTCATGAACGATAACAATATCACGGCTGACATCGGGCTGCTCGCGCCGGAAAAGTGTCGCTTTTACACCAACAAAAACGGATTTCTCGCCATGGAGCTGGACGGCAGGGAGATAAAGCGCGTAAAGCTCTCGCGCTCGCTGCCATACAGTGAGCCGTTCGGCTACGTCTGCGTCTTTGACATGGAGGACAACGAGCTCGGCATAATCAAATGTGTGGACGAGCTGGACGGTGAGAGCGCAGGTCTCGTCCGGGAGGCTCTCGAAAGCCGCTATTACTGTCCAGAGGTCACGCAGATCGTATCGATAAAGGAAAAGCTGGGATATTTTTACTTTGATGTCAGAATTGGCGCACATAAAAAGGTGTTCGCCGTCAAGGATGTCAGCCGCAACATAAAGCAGCTTGACGAGAACCGGATAATCATCTTCGATGTGGACGGAAATCGCTATTATATATCCAATATCTGGGATATCGACAAGAGCAGCCGAAGGAAGATAGAGCCGTACCTCTATTGACGGCCGGCCCGAAGAGGCAAGAAGGGGGTCAGAAAATTGACTGAAACAGTTACAAAAGTCGGCTTTGATCTCACGCCGGACGGTGAGCTGTGCGCCGGAGGACTGAGCTTTTGCGGCGGCGAGATCATTGCGGAGATCGATGGCAAGCGCGTGTTCGCGCGCGGGCTTGCGGGCGTGAGGGAGCTCAAACAGCTTTCGGATATCGGCTGCGGAAGTCTTGAGCTGGCGCTTGCGGAGGGGGACGACAGCGAAAACATCTTCGTTTGCCGCTTCTCGATGAGCGCGGTAAACGAAATAGCCGAGTTCTGCAAGCTGGTAAATCACTATATTGAGACGGGCGAGGAAACGGCGCTCTCCGAAAAGGAAAAGCGGCGCTGTCCCAAGTGCGGCCGCCCGCTGATCGAGGGCGTGGACGTCTGCATGTTCTGCGTCAAGAAGAGCTACGTGCTCGGGCGCGCGCTCAAGCTGCTAAAGCCGTTCTGGCTCAAGCTACTGTGCGCCAGCCTGATAATGTTCATCTCCGACCTCGGCTACGTCGCGCTGCCCAAGCTAAACAGCGCGATGGTGGACGGCTATCTGCGCCCGACGGCGGACGCAAGCCCGATGTTCACGCCGGTGACAGGCATTATCGTAATCGCGGCGCTGATGGCGCTGTGCCACCTGTTCACAAACGTGAATTATTCGCTGAGCATGAGGATTACCAACAAGGTCAGCTCCAAGTTCTCGGATATGCTTCGGCGTATGACCTATGACAAGGTGCAGAATCTCGCGGTGTCGTCGATGTCCAAAAAGACGAGCGGAGACCTGCTGAAGCGTATCACGCAGGATACGGCGAAGGTGCGCGACTTCATCGTCGAGCGCGGAGTTTACGCGGTGGATCAGGTGGTCATGTTCATTATGGTCGCCATTGTGCTGGCGCGGATAGATCCGCTGCTGACGCTGATGGTGTTCCTGCCGGTGCCGCTGGTCTGCTTTGCCATCGCGCGCTTCTGGGGCTTCATCGGCGCGCGCTACGAGAAGCAGTGGAGAAAGGAATCGCGCGCAAATTCGATACTGCACGATATCATCAAGGGCATCCGCGTCGTCAAAAGCTTCGGCAACGAGGAGCGGGAGATAGACAAGTTCCGCAAGGCGTGCCACGATCTCGCAGTCGTCTCGCGCCAGAACGAGCGAATATGGTCTCTGGTGTTCCCGGCGCTTGGCTTCCTTGTGGGAGCGGGCGAGTTCCTCGTGCTGTTCTTTGGCGGCAGGATGGTCGTGAGCGACTCGATGACGCTTGGAGAGTTCTTGCAGTTCACGCTGTATCTCGGATATATCTATCAGCCGCTCAGATGGTTCTCGTCGCTGCCGAGGTGGCTTGCCGAGGTCGAGACAAGCATGATAAAGCTGCTGGAGATTCTCGACGAGAAGCCGGCGGTGGCGGATCCGAAGGAGCCGGTCGAGCCGCAGGTCAAGGGCGCGATAGAGTTTCGAAACGTCCGCTTTGGCTATAAGGCGTATGAGCCGGTGCTGCGCGATATCAATCTCGCGATAAAGCCGGGCGAGATGATAGGACTCGTCGGACACTCCGGCGCAGGCAAATCGACGCTCATCAATCTTATCATGCGCCTGTACGACCCCGACGCGGGGGAGATACTGCTGGACGGCGTCGATCTGCGCGATATAGAGCAGCACACTCTGCGCAGCAATATCGGCGTCGTGTTCCAGGAGACGTTTCTCTTCTCCGGCACCGTCTACGACAACATCGCCTACGCGAACCCGGACGCGGGCTTCGAGGAGGTGGTTGCGGCGGCTAAGGCGGCGAACGCGCACGAGTTCATCATCAAGCTGACGGACGGCTACAACACGCTCATCGGAGAGAACGGCTACAACATCTCCGGCGGCGAGCGCCAGAGGATAGCCATTGCACGCGCTGTGCTCAAGAACCCGAGGATCCTTATCCTTGACGAGGCGACAAGCTCGCTTGACCCCGAGACCGAGATAAAGATACAGGAGGCGCTCGGCAGGCTCATCAAGAACAGAACCACCGTCACTATCGCTCACCGCCTTTCGACGCTGCGTGGAGCGGACAGACTGGTCGTTATAGATCACGGGCGCATCGCCGAGGTAGGCACTCACCGCGAGCTGCTTGAGAAGAAGGACGGACTGTATTACAAGCTCGTCATGGCGCAGCGCCAGACCTCCCGCCTCAAGAGCAGCGTCAAGCGCGCTATCATGGACGTGAAAGGGTAATTCTCTGCGCCAATGCAAGGCTTCAAGACATCGACGCGGGGATGCGCCGATACAGAAAAGCGTTTTCGCTTTAGCGTATGGCGAGAAAAAAATTGACATATCCGCGGCGGGATGGTATTATTATATTTATAAAGGTATGGCGTCGGAGGCGCAAAGCCGGCCGTAAACGGTGGTTTTATGCAGCAGAGCAGCCGCGGCGGCAGGAAACAGACGAAAGGATGAGGGAAATGAAGAAATACAGGGCGGGGATAGTCGGCGCGACCGGAATGGTGGGACAGCGCTTTATCACGCTGCTTGAAAACCATCCGTGGTTCGAGATAGCGGCGCTCGCGGCGTCGTCGCGCTCGGCCGGCAAGAGCTACAGGGACGCGGTGGGCGAAAAATGGATGATGGCGTCGCCGATCCCCGGAGACGTTGCGGAAATGACGGTGCTCGACGCTGAGGCGGACGCCGGAAGGATAGCGTCGGACGTGGATTTCATCTTCTGCGCCGTCAACATGAAAAAGGACGAGATAAAGGCGCTTGAGGAGCGCTACGCCAAGCTGGAGTGTCCGGTTGTCTCCAACAACTCCGCCAACCGCGGCGTGCCGGATGTCCCGATGATGATCCCAGAGCTGAACGCGGAGCACGCTCAGGTCATCGAGACGCAGAAAAAACGCCTTGGCACAAAGCGCGGCTTCATCGCGGTCAAGCCGAACTGCTCGATACAGAGCTACGTTCCGGCGCTGCATCCGCTCAGAGATTTCGGGATAAAAAGGGTGCTCGCCTGCACATATCAGGCGATATCCGGCGCAGGCAAAAATTTCCGGACATGGCCGGAGATGGTTGATAACGTCATCCCGTACATCGGCGGCGAGGAGGAAAAGAGCGAGAAGGAGCCGCTCAAGATATGGGGACGCATTGAAAACGGCGTCGTCGTCAACAACGGCGAGATAGAGATAACGACCCAGTGCCTGCGCGTGCCGGTCAGCGACGGTCATATGGCGGCGGTGTTCGTCACCTTTGAGAACAGGCCGTCCATCGACGAGATGAAGCGCCGCTGGAGAGAGTTTGCCGGTCAGCCGCAGATGCTGGGGCTTCCGAGCGCGCCGAAGCAGCTCCTGCACTATTTTGAGGAGGACGACTGCCCGCAGACAAGGCTGCACCGTGACCTTGAGGGCGGCATGGCGGTGTCCATTGGACGCATCCGCCCCGATACGCAGTATGACTACAAGTTCGTCTGCCTTTCTCACAACACGCTGCGCGGAGCGGCAGGCGGCGCGGTGCTGACCGCCGAGCTGCTCGCGGCCATGAGATATTTCGACTGACGCGCGTCGCGACGCGGCGGCGACATATTTTATACAGGAGGGTGATCTCTGTGAAGAAGACGTTATTCAAGGGAGCGGGCGTTGCGATAGTGACCCCGATGTTCGAGGACTTTTCAATAAACTATGACAGGCTCGGACAGCTCATCGACTGGCAGATAGAGAACGGCACCGACGCGATAGTCATCTGCGGCACCACCGGCGAGGCGTCCACGTTCACCGACGAGGAGCATGTCGAGACGATACGTTACGCGGTCGAGCGAACCGCCGGGCGCGTGCCGGTCGTCGCGGGGGCCGGAAGCAATGACACGGCCTACGCCCGCTGGCTCTGCCGCGAATCCAGTCAGGCCGGAGCCGACGCGCTGCTTCAGGTAACGCCCTATTACAACAAGACCTCTCAGGCGGGGCTTATCCGCCACTTCAACGCCATCGCCGACGAGACGGACCTGCCGGTTATCCTCTATAACGTGCCGTCACGCACGGGCGTCAACATCAGGCCAGCGACCTACCGCGAGCTTGCCAAGCATCCGAATATCGTCGCCGTCAAGGAGGCGAACAGCGATATCGCGGCACTCGCAAGAACCCGCGACCTGTGCGGAGACGAGCTTCAGATATATTCCGGCAATGACGACTGGATCGTTCCGGCGCTGTCGCTGGGCGCGGTGGGAGTGATCTCCGTGCTTTCCAACGTTATGCCGAGAACCACCCATGATATCTGCGAGCTGTTCTTTAAGGGAGACGTTGCGGCGAGCGCAAGGCTTCAGATAGACCTCATCGGGCTTATCGATGCGCTGTTCATCGACGTCAATCCAATCCCGGTCAAGGAGGCGTTGAACCTCATGGGGCTTGAGGCGGGGCCGTGCCGTATGCCGTTAGTGGGGCTTTCTGATGAACACCGCGCTGCGCTGCGCGCGCAGCTTGTCAAGGCGGGAGTTATCGAGAAATAGGAGCGCAGGACGTAGATTTTCCCGGGAGTGTGAAAAAATGACAGGAATTATAATATCCGGCTGCAACGGCAGGATGGGACGCGCCGTCGCCGAACGGATTGCCGCGCGCGATGATTGCCGCGTTGTCGCCGGCATCGACAAAAACACGTCGCCACTCGATTTTCCGGTGTTTGCGTCGGCGGAGGAATGCACGGCGCAGGCGGACGTGATCATCGACTTTTCCAATCCGTCCGCGCTGCCCGCACTGCTGAATTTCGCGGTGGAGCGCAAAATTCCGGCAGTCATCGCCACAACAGGCATATCCGGCGAGGGCAGGGCGCTGATTGACGGTGCGGCGGGAACCGTACCGGTGTTCTTCTCGGCGAACATGTCGCTGGGCGTGAGCCTGCTGGTGGAGCTTGCGAAGAAAGCGGCGAGCGTTCTCGGCGATGATTTTGACATAGAGATCGTTGAGAAGCACCACAACCAGAAGCTCGACGCGCCAAGCGGAACCGCGTTGATGATAGCCGACGCCATAGCGAACGGCAAGCGCTATGTCTACGACCGGCACGGCGAGCGCCGCAGGCGCGGCAGGGACGAGATTGGCATCCACTCGATACGCGGCGGCAATATTGTCGGCGAACACGAGGTCATCTTTGCCGGAACCGACGAGGTTATAACGCTGAGCCATTCGGCGGCAAGCCGCGGAGTGTTCGCGGTGGGAGCCGTAAACGCGGCGCTGTTCCTGATCGGAAAGCAGCCGGGAGTTTACGATATGGGAGATCTCATTGCGGAATAAAGGAAGTGAAACGACCGGTTTTCATCAGAAATCGGTCGTTTTTACATATTCACTCTTTACGGCGGCGGCGAGATGTGATATCATATACTAAATAGATTTGCTCATTTGGGATGGAGGCGGACATATGAACGGTGTCAGCAAGCTTACTGTGACGGAGGACGTCGCTCTTGTGACCTTTAACAGGCTTCCGGCGGATCACAAGCTGATCGCGGAGATTCTCGGCGAGTTCGCGGCGGTAAAGATGAATATCGACATGATCTCGCAGACCACCTCGCAGGGGGGAGACATAAGCTTTTCTTTCACGGTGGCCGGTGACGACATGGTAAAGTCGCTGGAGCTGCTAAAGCGCATGAGCGCGAGCGGCACGGCGGTCAGGCCGTTCGTCAGCAGCGGCAACACCAAGATCCAGCTCTATGGCGAGGAGATGCGCGATATGTACGGAGTTGCGGCAAGGGCGATAGACGTTGTGGCCCGCACCGGCGCGCAGGTCGTGATAATCACGACGTCCGAGGTGGATATCTCGTTGCTCTGCGCGGGCGCGCATGTTGACGAGTGTATAGGCGAGCTTGAAAAGGAGTTCGCGCTCTGAAAAAGCCGCAAAATTTAATGACCTGTATACTTCGCTGCGCGGATGCAGACGCTGTGTCCGCACGGCGTATTATTGCGTATATTTCAAACAAGGACATGAAAACAGGATGAAAAAACACGATTTTTATTATGACCTGCCGCAGGAGCTTATCGCTCAACACCCAATCGAGCCTCGCGACCACTCCCGGCTGCTGGTATACGACAGGGCGGCCGGCGGTATAGAGCACCGGCGCTTTTACGAGCTGGATGAGCTGCTGCGCTCCGGCG
>CANNTZ010000063.1 GCA_947522735.1 uncultured Oscillospiraceae bacterium
AGCCTGTTAAGTTATCTGTTATTTCTTTTCTTTTTGCCGGCAACCGTTGCGCCAACGGCAGCGCCGCCTCCAACGAGCAGCACGGCAAGCCCAAGAACAATATGGCTTGCGTCTCCGGTGGCGGGAGACTTGGCTTTGCCGGTGTTGGCGTCGCCGATAGGAGTGGTATCACCGCCGTGGGCGGGAGGATTCTTCGCCTTGATTTCAAAATCCGTATCTGCCTCGAAGGCTGTGAGGAGCTTGCCCCGGCTTCCTTCAGCATCGCCATAATGGTTGTTTCAATACTCGGAGGAGGTGACGCCGGCGTCATGGGAGCTCCAGCCCTCGAAATCAATATAATAAGGGGCGTTGTCCGAAGCCGTTCCCGTAAATACCGGCTTGTCGCCCGCGTTGAATGTGATAGTCACATCGTTTATCTCAATCAGCTCGACCGGCCTGCGTTCGACAGCGTTTAACGGTATTATTCTTGGCGGCATCCGAATACCAGAAGGCGACAGGCACGGAGTAGCCCTCCCCGTTTGTCTCCATCTGCCCCCAATATTCATATGCGATTTCATAATTCGGCGCAGGTTCTCCGCCTTTTCCGGCAGTCGCCTGCGGCGCCTCTCCCACATTGTGGGAAAGCTTTGCGTTGACAAGCTCAACGGCGCTGATTGTTTTTTCGTCCGGCTGGCCGTTCTCCTGCACAATCAGGTCATAGGCAATCTGTACCACTTGATATTAGTAAACATCAATCAGCTTTTTGAAGGTGCCGGTTGCGTCCGGGTGTTCGGCAAAAATACCGGCGTGCCGCCGCTGTGTCTCGCCCGGAATCGACTGTGTCGCCGGAGGTGGGAACAAAGGAGTAAAAATGGGCGCCTTCAAAGTGGTCAAAAGCCATCTCAACCGTCATATTTACCACCGAAAGGGTTCCCCCTGATGTAAACGGCGCCGCGAGCTCGTCAAGAATTCTTGTGCGCTCCGCCTCCAAAGCTTCAGCGTTCACACTTCCCTTTATAAAGTCCCCGCCTTACTCACCTCAGTGGTTTCAATCACATTGCCGCCTTGGTCTTTAATGATAACATTTGCGGTTATATCATTCATTGTGTAATAGGCGTGTGCGTATGGGTGTGAGGCGGTCATCCCTTCCGGAGGTTCGATCTCATCCGCAACCGCCGTAACGGACAACAGGGTCAGCAACAGGCATAGCGTGAGAAGGGCTGTCAACAGCTTTGGCGCGGGAAATGCAGACGCCGCCGGAGGTGGCTGCCGTTGCAGTGCTGATCGGCTGCGATATCGGCAAAATCGATGAGCTGTCGATACGCTATTCAAAAATCAAGAGCCGGCTTCTGGAACAGCCGGTGCAGAGGGCCGGAAGCGACAGCGTATAGAAATTTCTGAGCAAGCCGGATGAGTTTGATTTCAATGAATACATCAAGGTAATCAAATTTGATGAGCTGAGGGTTCCGGCTGTTCCGTTCCAGATACCGTTTCCTGCATTTCTTAAAGGTTTCCGGCGCCGCTGCGCTTTCGGATGAAGCCGTTGCCGGATACCGCGCCGACGTGAAATACTATCTCACCAAATCAAAGCGAGAGGTGGAATACTATCGGAAGCGGGCGGATGAAATGCTGAAAAACGCCTACCCGTTGATGGACATTTATCGCAGCGAACGGGAAAGCGAGCCGAACACCTTTCTTATTGCCGATACAGGGACGCCGGGCGGACGCCGCAGCATACCGTCTACACTGCCGCTGTATACGATAAGCGAAGCGCTTCTTGACCGTATCCTAACCCGGCACGGCATTGACGGCCGTCAAAGGCAAAGGATAAAAAAGCACGCAGGGGCACAGAGAAAAAGGGCTGTGGCAATCCTTGAAGCGGAAACCATTGAGGAGGAGATACCTGTTTTTACCCCGGAGGACTTCAGAGAAAACCCGCCGGTGCCGGAGCCTTCAGACGTGTTCTTCGAGGCCGATATCCCGTACAGCGAGGAGGAGTACGCGGCACATATGAGCGAAACGAGGGCCTTTGCCGGGCGGAACCCGAATTATGCACCGAAGCCGGTTACGACTCACGCTTTCCGCAATCTACGGATTTTAATTCACGAGGGACGGTGGGTCATGGTGTCCAAGGGCAAGGCGCCGGCAATCCATTTTGTCATTCGACATTCCAGGCTGCGCAGTGCAATAGAGAGCTTTATTCCGCCGGTAACGGAGAGCAGAGAGGCCGGCGGAGATATCATGCCGCTTGCAACAGCGCTTTAAAGGCGAGAGATGACCGGCCGGAAAACCTGACGGTCAATTTCAACAATTCGCACCCGCCGCTCAGGGCCCTGCGCGGGCAGGAGCATCCCTCGCTGGCAATCAGCCGCCTGTACGGAGTGTCCGGTAATGACGGCGTCTCGCGCCGCCGCTTCTGTTCCGCCGCAGGGGGCGCTTTTTGCGTCCTGCGTTTTGCGGGGGCGGTTATTTTTTATTGCGCGCGGCGATAAGGAGCAGCAGCGGCGGCGCGAGCAGCAGCCCCGCCGTGCCGAACAGACGCAGCCCGAAATACATCGCCGCCAGCGACGCCACAGGACTTATCCCGATCCGCTTGCCTATCAGCCGCGGCTCCAGCAGCTCGCGCGCCACCGTCGCTATCCCGAACGTTATCAGCAGCCCCGCACCCAGCGCCGTATTGCCGCGCAGCAGCTCGAGCAGACCCCACGGAATCAGCGCCAGCCCGGAGCCCGTCACCGGCAGCGCGTCCAGCGCCGCTATAGCCGCAGCGGCCCCAAACGGCGCCGCCACCCCCAGCAGCAGGAACGCCGTAAGCAGTATCCCAAAGGTGAGCGCTGCCAGCGTCAGATATGCGCCCAGCAGCCGGGAAAGCCCCTTTGTCAGCGCAGCCTTCGATTCGTGCAGCCGCAGCCTGTGCCGCTCCGGGATAAGCCGCGCAAGAAAGCCCGTAACCCGTCCGTAATCGGCGCAGATGAACAGTGAAAATATAATCGTGAAGCCCAGTGCGGCCGCAGCGGACGGAAGCTCCGAGAGCGCAGCCGCAGACCTCTCCAGCAGCGCCGCGCCAATGCGCCGCCCGGCTGCGCGCAGCCACTCGTCGAGAGGCCCGGCAAGCTCCCTTGGCGCAAACCGCGCGACAAGCCCTTCCAGCAGCGCGAGCGCGGGCGCTATCACCTCGGAAAAGACCTCCGGCAGCCGCAGCGTCAGCCGCCGCGCCGAGTTGACGGCAGCGGCCGCAAGCAGCCCCATCGCCCCGGCCGCCGCTACGTATACCAGCACCGTCAGCGCTATCGCCGCCGCCCGCCGCTTAAAGCGCAGCTTTTTCGCCATGCTCTCCGCCGCGGGCCTGAGCGCCAGCGCTATCCCCAACCCCAGCAGGAACGGCAGAGCTATCCCCAACAGGTATTTTATGCAGAACCACGCCGCCGCCGCGATGGACGCATAATATGCAAGCGTTATCAAAAAACGCAGCCGTTTTTTCGTTTCGCCGTCCGTCTCCACCCGGATTCCCTCCCGCCCCGTCCTTTCCCGGAAAAAACGCCGGGAATTGCTTTTTATCGGATTATATGCGTAAACGCGAGAAAATACGCCTGTTCGCAAGAAATTCGGAGCATGACGGCGATAATTCCCGAAAACCGGAGTTGAGCTTTGGCCTGCGAAAATGGTACAATTGTATTCTTATAAGGTACAAATGTATTCGGGAGGCGGACTGTTTTGGAAGAGTCTAAATACCTCATAGTCGATTCCGGCGCGCTGCCGCCGGTGTATCTCCGGGTTATCGAGGTCAAGCGTCTGCTGGCGCAGAACAAGGCTAAGAATCTGACAGATGCGACGCGGCAGGCGGGAATATCGCGTAGCGTATATTATAAGTATCGCGACAAGGTGCGGCTTTACGAGCGCAAGCTTGAGGATTCGATGGTGACGAGCTATCTCTCTTTAGAGGATCGTCCGGGCGTGCTTGCCGCCGTGCTGGATTGCCTGTGGCGCTCCGGTGCGAACATCCTCACGATAAACCAGAACATCCCGCGCGATGGCGCGGCCCCGGTCGTGATAGCGATGAGGATATCCGGAGTGCAGATATCCGAGGGCACGCTGATGCAGCGGATATCCTCGATAGACGGCGTGCTGGATGCAAAGCTGCTGTAAGATCCGGGCGGAGACAAAGAAAATTATAAGGATAGGATTGTTGAAAATGGACGTGAAAAAGATTGCGGTAATGGGCTACGGAACCGTCGGGTCGGGCGTCGTCGAGGTTTTCTATAAGAATTATGCCTCGATAAAGCGCCGTTCCGGTATGGATATGGATATAAAGTATATCCTTGACGTGCGCGATTTTACCGGAAGCGAATATGAGGAGAAGTTTATCAGGGATTTTGAGATAATAGAGCGGGATCCGGAGGTCGCCGTCGTCGTCGAGACCATCGGCGGACTCAAGCCGGCCTACGATTTTGTGCGCCGCTGCCTCATGGCTGGCAAGAGCGTCGTCACCTCCAACAAGGAGCTGGTCGCTGAAAAGGGCGCGGAGCTGCTGGGCCTCGCGCGTGAAAACGGCGTGGTATTCCTGTTTGAGGCGAGCGTCGGCGGCGGCATTCCGATAATCCATCCGCTGCACCAGTGTCTTGCCGCGAATGAAATATGCGGCATCGACGGCATACTCAACGGCACCACAAACTACATCCTCACCAAGATGATCAGCGAAAAGCTCACCTTCGACGCGGCGCTCAAACAGGCTCAGGAGCTGGGCTACGCCGAGCGCAACCCCGACGCCGATATCCTCGGGCACGACGCCTGCCGCAAAATATGTATCCTCGCGGCGATATCCTTCGGCAAGCACATCTATCCTAAGTACGTCCACACCGAGGGCATCACCTCCATCACGGCAGAGGACGTGGACTACGCCAAAAGCTTTGGCGGCGTGATAAAGCTTATCGGAAGCACCTCCCGCCGCGGGGACGGCAAGGTGCAGCTCGAGGTCTCCCCGGCGTTCGTGCCCATGGAGAGCCAGCTCTCCGGCGTGGACGACGTATTTAACGGCATCCTTGTCCGCGGCGACGCGACCGGCGAGGTTGTGTTCTACGGCAAGGGCGCGGGCAAGCTCCCGACGGCCTCCGCGGTCGTCTCCGACGTGATAGAGGCGGCGAAGGGCGCTGTTGGCGCAAAAACGCTCTATTGGATCGACACTGGCCGCGACGAGACGGTTCCTTACGGCGAGATCGAGCACAGCTTCTATCTGCGAATAGACGGCGCGCAGGCTCTGCCCATGCTCGAGGGCTGCCGCAAGCTCCACCGTGCCGGTCAGCCGTCCGGCGAGCTCGCGGTTATCACCGGCGTGATGAGCTGCGACGAGCTTGAGGAGAAAAAACAGGCGATTAAGGCCGCCGGAGCAAGGCTGCTCGCAGCAGTCAGAGTGCTGGAGGCATGAGAGGACGGACAACATGATAATTTTTGCGCTTCAACCGAAATATCCTGCTACCGCAGCGGAATCCTCCGACTGCGTGGAATATATGATAAACCGTCTGGACAAGCTCAGCGAGCCTGCCGATCTCATCGTTCTGCCGGAATACTCCAACGCTCCCGGGCCGATAGACACGCGTGAGGAGCTGGAGCGTTTTGCGGCGGTCAGCACCCCGGCGCTGATGGGCGCGGCGTCCTCGGCGGCGCGGCGGCTTGGCAGCTTTGTTGCGGTCAATATGGCGTTTGACTGCGGCGAGGGGCTGCGCAACACGACCTTCCTGTATGGCCGCGACG
The DNA here is from genome assembly GCA_947522735.1 of uncultured Oscillospiraceae bacterium. Lineage (GTDB taxonomy): Bacteria > Bacillota > Clostridia > Oscillospirales > Ruminococcaceae > SIG526. The sequence continues at coordinate 5,728 of CANNTZ010000063.1, forward strand.
GAAAGCTTTTCCACAAATACAACAAGCTGCACCTGCCCTATTCCGAGGTGGAGCTGGCGCTGGATCACAGCTACGCCTTCCGGGACGGCAGGCCGGACTTCAGCGGCTGCGTCGCCGAGGCGGACGGCGTGAGGTTCGGGTTCCTGACCTGCTACGACATGTATTTCAGCGAGCAGATCGAATATATTGCAGATCATCATCCGGACGTGATAATCTATCCGTCATACCAGCGCGGCGAGCGCGCGGACATTTTGCAGGCGCAAATCAAGCTGTGCGCAATGCGCTGCAACGCGTACACGGTGCGGTCGTCCTATTCGATGGGCGTTTCGGACGAGCACGACAACGGAGGACACACGATGGTAGCCTCGCCGGACGGCACGATAATATGCGATCTCGAACAGGACACGGGCTTTGTCTGGGTCAGGGTCGATCACCGCTGGAAATATTTCCGCGCAAACGGCTACGGACAGCCGGATATCCCGAACGACGAATTTGTCAGCAACGGCATATTATACGGCAGGCAGTGGGAATAAAGGCGTTCAGGAGCGTGGGCGGCCCTCAAACGGAGGCATAGCCACATCTCCGGCCTTATTATGCGAGCTCGCAGCAGAGAAGATATGGCGGATAGCGATTTGGTTTTCAACATTTCAACACGAGGATGTTGAAAACCTCGATACTTGGAGGAAGCAATGGGTCTTATTGTACAGAAGTTCGGCGGCTCGTCGGTGAAGGACGCCGAAAGGCTGCGCAACGTGGCGCAGATAATCACCGAAACATATGCAAAAGGAAACGGCGTGGTGGCGGTCGTATCGGCGCAGGGCGATACGACGGACGAGCTTATCGAAAAAGCAGCAGAGATAAGCCGGTCGCCGTCCAAGCGCGAGATGGACACGCTGCTCTCCGCCGGAGAACAGATGTCGGCGGCGCTGCTGGCGATGGCTATCGAGACGCTGGGCTTCCCGGTGATATCGCTGACCGGCTGGCAGGCCGGCTTCATCACAAGCTCGGCGCACGCCACGGCACGCATCCGGCGCATCGATACCGAGCGCGTACAAAATGAGCTGTCGAAGAAGAACATCGTCATCGTCGCGGGCTTTCAGGGCGTGAACCGCTATGACGACATAACGACGCTGGGACGCGGCGGCTCGGATACGAGTGCGGTCGCGCTTGCCGCGGCGCTCAAGGCTGATCGCTGCCAGATATTCACCGATGTGGACGGCATCTACGTCGCCGACCCGCGAAAGGTGAAGAACGCGCGCAAGCTCGCCGAGATAAGCTATGACGAGATGATGGAGATAGCCACGCTGGGCGCGCAGGTGCTGCTCAACCGTTCGGTCGAGATGGCGAAAAAGTATAACGTTGAGATCGAGGTGCTTTCCAGCCTTGAGCGGAAGCCCGGGACGATCGTCAGGGAGGTTACAAGAGTGGAAAAGATGCTCATCAAGGGCGTGACAAAGGACAGCAACATCGCGCGTATCGCCGTTATGGGAGTGGCGGACATGCCTGGCATGGCGTACAGGCTATTTTCGGCTCTTGCGGCGAAGCACATCAACGTCGATATAATACTCCAGTCCATCGGACGGGACGGCACCAAGGACGTCAGCTTCACCGTCTCCAAGGAGGACAAGGACGCGACGATGAAGGTGCTCGACGGAATGCTGCCGCTGCTGCACGCAAAGGAGATAGTCTGCGACGAGAACATCTCGAAGGTATCGGTCGTCGGCGCAGGCATACAGTCCAATCCCGGCGTAGCCGCAAGGATGTTCGAGGCGCTCAGCGAGGCGAACATCAATATCCAGATGATAGCCACAAGCGAGATAAAGATATCCGTTCTCATAGACGCTGCAAACGCGGATCGCGCGGTCTCCGTCGTCTACGACCAGTTCTGCGGCGAGATATAAGCCGTCCGCAACAAAAGCGCTCAGGACCTGAACAGCCTGAGCGCTTTTGCTTTGCCAAAATTATTTTGCTATCGCCTTGTGGAATACCTTTTTGCCCTTGCGTATTTTAACGCCCTCTTTAAGCGCGTCAAGGGATACGGAAAGGTCGATGCCGGAGACCTTCTCGCCGTCGACGAGCACCCCTCCCTGCTGGATAAGGCGTCTTGCGTCGCCCTTGCTGGCGGAGAGGCCGCACGCTATCATCAGGTCGATGATATTGATGCCGCCGCCGGGAATATCGGACGCGGAAAGCTCGGTGGTGGGCATGTTGGCGTCGTCGCCGCTGCCGGAAAAGAGCGAACGCGAAACCTCGCGCGCCTTGTCCGCCTCTTCTCTGCCGTGAACGAGCGCGGTCAGCTCATAGGCGAGCAGGTCTTTTTTCTCGTTGATACGGCTGTCGTCCCACTTCTCAATCTCGGCGATTTCGTCGAGGGAGATGAAGGTGAGCATTTTGATGCACTTCATGACGTCGGCGTCGTCGATGTTGCGCCAGTACTGGTAGAACTCAAAGGGCGAGGTGCGGTTCGGATCGAGCCAGACGGCTCCGTTGGCGGTTTTGCCCATCTTCTTGCCCTCGCTGTTGAGCAGCAGGGTGATAGTCATTGCGAACGCGTCGTCGCCGGTCTTTTTGCGGATGAGCTCGGTGCCGCCGAGCATGTTGCTCCACTGGTCGTCGCCGCCGAACTGCATGTTGCAGCCGTAGTTCTGGTGCAGATAGTAGAAGTCGTAGGACTGCATAATCATGTAGTTGAACTCAAGGAAGCTCAGGCCCTTTTCCATGCGCTGCTTGTAGCACTCGGCGCGCAGCATGTTGTTGACCGAGAAGCAGGCGCCGACCTCGCGCAGCATGTCGATATAGTTGAGCTTGAGCAGCCAGTCGGCGTTGTTGACCATTATGGCCTTGTCCTCGCCAAACTCAATGAAGCGTTCCATCTGCTTGCGGAAGCATTCGCAGTTGTGCCGGATAGTCTCCGGGGTCATCATCGAGCGCATGTCGGTTCTGCCGGAGGGGTCGCCGATATAGCCTGTGCCGCCGCCAATCAGCACGACGGGCTTGTTTCCGGCCATCTGGAGCCGCTTCATCAGGCACAGCGCCATGAAGTGTCCGACGTGCAGCGAGTCCGCCGTCGGGTCAAAGCCGATATAGAATTTTGCGCCGCCGTTGTTGATCAGCTCCCGGATCTCAGCCTCGTCCGTGACCTGAGCTATTAGTCCTCTGGCCCTGAGCTCTTCGTAGATTCCCATTCTTACCATTCCCTTCAAAAATATCTGAAAATAAAAGACCCCCGGTCCCGCAGGGGGACAGAGGACGAATGAGGGTATCCGTGGTACCACCTCTGATTCGGACGCGTCTCGCGGCGCGGCCCTTATTGCGTACTATCATACGCGCTGCGCTTTATCGGGCGCACCCGTCTTGCCCTACTCGGCGGCAAGCCTTTGGGGAAGCGGCTCCGGAAGGTATTCAAACGGCTGCGCCTGCGTCCTCGCACCACCCGGACGCTCTCTGAAAGACTGTCAGCAGCTCTACTTGTTTCCATCACAGCCTTGACGATATGGATTGAGCCTACTATACCACACTTTTGCGGAAAAGTAAAGACTATTTTTAAAAATTTCGCGTCAGCGCTGCGTTTGCGGCAAAAATTGCAGCGCGGATAAGGACGCCGCCCAAACGGGAGAGCGACGCATGAGGGCGCCGTCTTTTTTGATTAACGCCCTCATGACGACGGCATGGGACGCTCCGTCCCGGTCTTTTCGTTTTGCGCGGGAAACCGCCGCATTTGGTCAGTCCTCGGCCCTGCGGATTATGCCCATCGGCGTGGACTGGCTCTTTTGGCCGAGCGGATTGTCGCGAAGCATCCTCACGCATTTGTCGCGATCCAGCGAGAGAGGGTAGGCGCCGAGAATGTTACCGCCAAGGTCATTGATATCGGTGATGAGCGTCGGGAAACCGGTGGTCTCCGAAACCTCCTCCGCGACCCTGTCCGGGTCGGTGGGCCCAAGCACGACGTATTCGTTATACGGCGGAATGGTGAAGCTGCACGGGCCGTCGATGGCGCGCGCCTTGTCCCCCGCGACCTTATAGAACCAGCCGCGCTTGCCTATCAGCTTGCCTATCGCCGAGACGAACGCCGCAAGCAGTATTCTTGGCGTGCCGCATTCGCGCAGCGCCATTTCCATCGTCTCGGGTATGCCGAGTCCGATGCCGTAGGGCGTTTTGAGCACGAAGCGGGAGAGCAACTTCGCCAGCGGGCGGGGGTGTATCTCCTTCATAGGGATGGCGCGCCTCTGTGTGCAGGCGACGGCCTTCTCGGTGATGAACAGGATGTCGCCGCCCTCAAGAAACGGCGACGCGTATCTTGTCACGACGTCGGTCAGCCTGTCGGCGGCGGTGATGACGTGGGTGCGTATGCAAAGGCGGCGGTAGCGCTCGCCGTCCACCTCGATGATCTCCTTCTTTCCGGGGTTGACCAGAGGCTGTTCAATGGGCTGTTCGTTGGGTTCGGTCATGTGAGATATCCTTCTTTCCGGGTCATGCGCCCTGCTTTGCCCGCTCCTCCTCCTCAAGCTTTCGGTAAGCAACCTTGCCGACGAGCGTCTTTGGAAGAGATTCGCGAAATTCTATATCATACGGCATTGCGTATTTTGCGATGTTTTTGCGGCAGTAGGCCAGCAGCTCCTGCCTGGTCTGCTCGTTCGCGGGGACGCCCTCCTTGAGCATTACGAACGCCTTGACCTTGTGCATACGATAGGGATCCGGCACACCGACGACGCAGCTCATGTGAACCTTGTCGTGGGCGTCGATGATGTTTTCGAGCTGGCCGGGATAGACGTTGTAGCCGGAGGCGACGATCATGCGCTTGATGCGCCCGCGGAAATAGACGAAGCCGTCCGTATCCATCGTGCCGAGATCTCCGGTATATACCCACGTCAGGCCGTCGTCGTGGGTTCGCAGCGTTTGGGCGGTCTCCTCGGGATGCTTGAGATATTCCTTCATCACTGTGGGCCCGGCGAGAAGTATCTCTCCCTCCTCGCCGTAGGGCAGCTCAATATCGGTGCCGGGCTTGACTATCTTATAGTAGGTGTCCGGGAACGGAAGGCCGATGCTGCCCTCCTTCGCCATATGCGTCGGGGTCAGGCAGGAGGCGGTGACGCACTCGGTGGTGCCGTAGCCCTCGCGGATCTGGACGATGGCATGGTGGTCGTATAGAAACTTGTCGAATTTCTTCTTCAGCTCGACAGACAGTGAATCGCCGCCGGAGAACACGCCCTTGAGGCAGGAGAGATCCTCGTCCTTCATGCTTGGCAGGCGCAGCAGCGCCTCGTAGAGCGTCGGGACGCCGGCGATGAAGTTGCAGCGGTATTTGACAATGAGCTTGGCGTAGCTCTTGGCGGTGAAGCGCGGCACAAGGATGCAGCGTCCGCCGTTGGCTATCATCGAATGGATGCAGACGCCCAGACCGAAGCCGTGGAACAGCGGCATTGCGGCGAGCATCCTGTCGCCGGGGCGGAACATCGGGTTCATCGCGATGATCTGCGCGGCGAGCGCGTTGAAGTTGAGATTGGTGAGCACGATGCCCTTGGTGGTGCCGGTGGTGCCGCCGGAATAGAGTATCGCCGCGGCGTCGTTCGGGCCGCGCTTGACCTTGTAGTTCCAGAAGCAGCAGCGTCCCAGCCTCAAAAACTGCCTCCAGCGGATGACCGGCGCGTCGTCCGGGATGCGCTCGATCTTGCGCCCCTCGGTTATCATATAGCCCGCCTTGACCGGCGTGGAAAGTGCGTCTCGGATGCTTGCGAGGACGATATTGACGACGCTTGTATTCTTGCGTATCGCCTCAAACTTGCTGTAGAACTGGTCGAGGGTGACGACGGTGATGCTTGCGGATTCGTTGAGGTAAAACTCAATTTCGTTTTCCGCCGAGAGCGGGTGTATCATGTTGGCGACTCCGCCGATGAGGTTGATCGCATAGAACACGCAGATGGCCTGCGGGCAGTTGGGCATGGCAACGGTTACGCAGTCGCCCTCGCGCACGCCGAGCGTTTTGAGCGCGCGTGCACAATCCTCCACCTGCCGGACGAGTGTCTTATAGGAGGTCGATCTTCCCATGAAGTCAAAGGCAATATAGTCCGGATATTTTTTGGCTACCTCCTCCAGAGCCTCAAACAGGGAGCCCTGAAAATAATTGAGGTGCATCGGAGTATCGCCCATATTTGCGGCCCACGGTGTCCTTGCGGTTATTACGGTGTCTGCCATGAAAAGACGCTCCTTTGTTTTTTATATGACGCTGACAGGCGTGATTAAAGAAAGCCCAACTGATAATAATATACCCCAAAATCGTTTTGAGCGCAACCCCTTTGTGCATATTCCGTGCGAAAATCCGGGGACTTGTCAGGAAAGGAGGTTGAGGCGGCCGGTGAATATCCGATCCATGACTATTGTGGCTGCGCCGACGAGCGGCGAGCAATCGGCAAAGGCGCTGCGGCACAGCGAGATCCGCTTGTAGCCGCTGGCAAGGATGTCGCTGTTGAGCTTGCGTTCGATGATGTCGAGCATGGCGTCGCTGAAATAGAAGCCGTCGTGGCCAACGACGACGACCGACGGGTCAAGGACGTTGGCGATGTTGACAAGCGCGGTGGCAATGCGCTCGCAGATGCCGCGCAGATACTCCCCGGCCTGTCCGTCCGTCCCGGCAAGGGCGATGAGGCGGTTGAGGCTGGGCACGTCGTCGCCGTACTGCTCGCGGTAATTCCGGAGTATATTCGGCACGCTTGCATAAAGCTCGATGCAGCCGCGGTTGCCGCAGTGGCACCTCTCGCCGCGGTAATCGATGGAGGTGTGCCCGAACTCGCCGCTGAAGCCGCTCCCTCCGTGGAACAGCTCACCAGACGAGATGATGCCAGCGCCGATGCCGTTGGTGATGCCGAGATAGACGAAGTCGGAGACGCCGCGGCAACGCCCGTAATATTTTTCGGCGAGCGCCGAGGCGTTCATGTCCTTTTCAAGAAAAGCCGGCAGTCCAAGCTTCGAGCGTATCTCGTCCGCCACGGGGACGTCGGTTATGTCGTAAAAGTTTGTCGGCTTGAGAATGATGCCGTTGTCGATGTCCACGGGGCCGAGGGAGCAGATGCCAACGCCGATGACGCGGCGTGTGGTCTGCATGATGAGAAATTCCACGCAGCGCACCAGCTTTTCGCACAGCGAGTCAGAATCGTCAAACTGGCCGAGAGGTATCCTCTTCTGCGCAAGGACGTTCGCCTTGAAGTCGGCAAGGACGCCGTAGCAGAAGTCGCGGGAGATCCACACGCCTGCGACGACCGGGGAATTGGGCGAAATGGTCAGCATGATCGGCTTGCGCCCGACTGAGGCGGACTGGTTGTCGCCTCCCGGCTCCTGGCAGATCAGCTCCGCCTGAAGCAGCTCGTTGGTGATATTGGTGAGGGTCATTTTTGTCAGCCCCGTGAGCTTGGCAAGCTCTATGCGCGAGATGCCGTTGCTGGTGCAGATATATTTCAGCGCGAGCATACGGTTATTTTCCCTCATATCGCTGATATTGAAGCCGGATCTGTTCAAGGAAGTTCAGTCCTTTCGGATTTGTGGAGGTCTGAAAACACTATATTGCTTAAATTATAACACATTCTCACACAAAAATAAACCCCCGGAGAGCGGAACGCCCGCCGGAATCGCAGAGCCGGAGCTGATTTGGGGGCAAAAACAGGAAAAGCCCGGCCACACCACGAAGCGCTCCTGCAGCCCCATGTATAAGCCGGACGGAGCCGCGGTTTTGCCCGACGTCTCCCCTCTGCCTGCATCGACGCCGGGGCTGTCCGCCCGTTGCGTTGGAAAATAAAGCTATAAAAGCCTGCAAAAATAAACTCTCCGCATTATAAACCGTTGTATTTTTCCTGAGAATATGTTACCATATTCTCAGCGGCAGAGACGGCGGCATCGCGGTCGAAGCCGTGGGGAGAGGCTGCCGGCCGTCGAGCCGTATGCCGAAGGATATAATGAATTTGTCGCCGACGAGAAATAAAGAGGGCTTGAATATGAACAGCATTTTAAAAAGGCTCAGGCAGAGCGACGCCTTCAACCGGGAAAACAGAATCCCATATATAAAAGCCGTCGCTCTCATGAGCCTGTTTACCTTCACGTTTTTGGGCGCGGAATTTTTATTCGTCAATATGATTTCCCTCACCGTGCCGGGAGACCGATCCGTGACTGCCCAAAACTATGTGCTTGGAATCAGTGTGGTCGGCTTTGTCCTTTATCCCTTTTTCTGCCGGCTCTGTCAGGGGAAGCGGCAGGCTGTGATTTTGATGGGCGCAGCGGTTCTTTCAGGCGCCTGTCTCTTTCTGATATGCCGCCACAGCTCGTATCTGCTAACCCTGTGTCTTGGGCTTTTGCTGTTCCTGATTCTCGGTATGTTTGGGAGCGCCGTGTTCTATAAGGCTCTGTGCCTGTTGGAGAACAACGCCCATATCGCACGGCTTGTAGGCATTTCCTATATGCTTGGGGCCATACTGCAAATTGCAAACAATAATCTGATTCACACGGACGCCTTCGAGGCGGTCATGCTTTCGGCGTTTCTGTTGTTGCTTGCCGTCATGCTGATAAGGGCGGAGAAAAACAGTATCGTCCCGGCATTCTCTATGCGCGGGCCCAACGAGGAGGGCGGCGGCAGCGGAAGGGCCGGCTTGAAGGCCGTTATGCCCCTCTCTCTTTTCGTTGCGTTGATGACCTGTATTTTCAGCACCTTAGACAATGCCGTCACCCTGTGCCATGCAAGCGGAGCTGTGAATATCGGGCAGTGGCCGAGGATACTCCTTGCGCTAAGCGGGCTTTTGGCGGGCTTTTTATTCGATATTGCGGACAGAAGGTATATGGGCATCATTATGTACTGCGTAATGATCCTGTCTACCGCCTGCCTTGTCATTCTTCAGTTTGCCGGGCCGTTCACGATAGGGCTGATTATATTTTATCTGTCCGCCGGATTTTTCGCCGTGTTCTTTACTGCCTCCTTTATGGAGATGGCCCGGTATACAAAAACGCCGGAGCTTTGGGCGGGGCTTGGCAGAGCAATAAATAATCTTGTTGCAGTGGCGATTTCGGGAGGCTCCCTTGCGCTTTTGAATTCCGGCAACAATATTGCCATTATCACCATGGAGCTGATTTTGTTCGTGCTTGCC
>CANNTZ010000064.1 GCA_947522735.1 uncultured Oscillospiraceae bacterium
TAGCTGCTCAATGACAGAGACATCCGTCGTTGCCATGATGACATTCAGCGTGGTGCGCGAGACCATGTTATGCAGCAGCGTCGCCAGGGGCTGACGGTCGGGAGTGCTAAGGTAAATCATTCCGTCAAACCATGAGTTCCAATGCCCGACCATGGAAAAGAGCGTGATCGTTGCGATGCTGGGCTTTGACAGCGGCACATATACCCGTATCATCACCGACAGATGTCCTGCGCCGTCCAGCAGCGCGGCCTCCTCCAGCTCTTTCGGCAGGCCCCGGAAGAAATTCAGCAGCAGGATGACATTGCCGATCGGCACGGCGCATGGAATGACCAGCGCCCAGAAGCTATTCATCAGGCCCACGTCTCTGACAACTAGGTAGGACGGGATAAGGCCGCCGCTGAACAGGGAGGCGATCAGAAAAAACCACACGTACGCAGTTCTGCCGTGAAAGCTGTCTGAGGGCTTGGAGAGAGGGTACGCGCACACAATTGCCATCAGCACCTGAATGCCGGAGCCGATCAGCGTGCGTATAACGCTGATGAAAAACGCTTTTGTAAATGCGTCGTCTTTCAAAACGTAGCGGTAAGACTCCAGATTGAAGTTGACCGGCCAGAATGAAACCATACCGGCAGTATTGGCGACACGGTCGCTAAGGGAGATGGCCAGGATATTGATTATCGGCAGAAGGCAGATAAGCGCCAGAAACGCAACAAAAATGTAATCGAGGGCCAGAAAGACTTTGTAACCCCTTGAGTTTTCAATCATTCGTTTTTCCCCCATCAAAACAGTTGATAGTTGCCGTATTTGATTGCCAGTGAGTAAGCCAGCGCCATAAGTAACGCAGACACGACCGATTTAAACAGCGACGCCGCCGTTGAGAGACTGTACTGCGCCTGCTCCAAGCCGATCCTGTAGATATAAGTATCCAAGATATCTCCGGACTTGTAGACCTGCGGACTGTACATGTTCATAACCTGATCCATTCCGGCGTTGAGGATGCTGCCAAGCGACAGAACGGCCATGACAAAGATGATCGGCGCGATTCCGGGAAGGGTGACGTGCAGGAGCTGTCGGAATTTTTTTGCGCCGTCTATGGCGGCTGCTTCGTAAAGGCCGGGGTCGATCCCCGTAAGCGCGGCCAGATAGATGATGGATGCGTAACCGAAGTTTTTCCAGACGTCTGTGGCAATCAGCACGCCGGGGAACAGCGAATTATCGCCCATAAAATAATAGTTTCCAAGCCCAAGCGCCCCGAGGAAGCGGTTAAACAGGCCGCTTGGGGACAGGATCGTCGCAAAAATACCGCCCAAGATGACCCACGACAGGAAATTTGGCAGATAAACCAGGGTCTGGGTTATTCGCACAAAGAGCTTGTTTTTCAGCTCGTTTATCAGAAGAGCAAAGGTAACCGGGACGATCAACCCGAGAATCAGCTTGGCACAGGCGATCATAAGCGTATTTTTCATGATGTTCCAGAAATCCGGGTATGACATCAGAAAACGGAAATTCTCCAGGCCGACCCAGTCGGATTTTAACAGCCCCTTTGTAACCCGGTAATCCTGAAAAGCCATGACAATGCCGCCCATGGGAATGTAATTAAAAATAATAATCAGAATCACCGCAGGCAAAAGCATCAGGTGCAAGGGCAGATTCTTACGGAAATTCGAGACCGGTTTTTTCTTTTTTGTCGGAAGTGTTGCCATACTTTCCTCTCTTTCCTGCAGTGGGCCTGTGCCGGGCTGCTCTCTCGTCGCGTTATGCGGAGCCGGGCGGCCGCTGCAATCGTATCCGCAAAATGGTTTGCTTCGGGCAGCCCGGGCAGCCCGGAATATTGCGATGCGGAAGCGCCCGTACAAAACGCGCTTCCGCATCTGGTTACAAAACAACGCCAGTTCGTTTAACGATTCTGATACCACTCATTGATTTCCGCTGTGATTTCGTCGCCACCGTTGGATTTCCACAGCTCTACAAATTCGTCAAAATAGTCGACAGGCTCTGCGCCGGTGATAATGTTCGTAATCATCTGGTTCGCCAGCGTGGCCAGATTGCCGCCGTATTTGACAGAAGCTTCGCCGGGCGTGCCGCTGAAGTCGCTGATGAGATAGGCTCCGGCGTTGATTTCGGCGTTCAGAGCAGCCTGAGTACTGTCCGGTCCAAAAATCGTGTACAGGATTCTTCCGCTTTCATCCTGATCCAGGCGCCACTTTTCGCAGGTTTCAACTGTGCCCGCGTAGTTAGGAATGAACTCCGCCGGTTCTTCGCCGGTCTCGATAAAGTGAGTATACGCGAGGTAGATCTCATGATTTACGCCGGATGCGCCCATGATCGCCGGGTAGGACAGATTTTGGACGCCGTTGTCAGAATACGTTGCAGGATCCTCTTGCGTATACTTGATGAACATGTTGAACAGCTTGATGACTGCTTCCGGGTTTTTACATTCCTTGCTGACAACGACAAGGGCGCCGATATTTGTGCTGATTTCGACAGGCGCAAAGCCGCCGCCCTTGCTGTAGAGCGGATAGTAGCTCCACTGCTGACCGAGGGAGATGCCGTTGTCGAGATAGAACGGAGCGGTCATATTGCAGATAACGACGCCGCTCTTGCCGGATACTGCGTCCTCAAAGAGCTGCTGTTCCGATTTTGTTCCGTATTCCCGGTCGAGGATGCCGGATTCATACTTCTCATGAAGCGCGTTGAGTGCAGCTTTCATTTCCGGCTGAATCAGGCCGTAAGTCAGCTTGCCGTCCTTTTCGACCCAGGAGGAAACCAGGCCGCCTTCCGCGTTGATGAGGTATTTCATCGCCAGCATATCGCCGATCTCTTTTGTTGCGCCAAGGCCGATGGTGCAGGTGCCGCCCATGTTGTTCTGCTTGAATGCCTCGGCTATGGCCCAGATGTCCTCAAGGCTTTTCGGCTCGGAGAGACCGAGCTCCTTCAGCCAGTCGGTACGGATGGCGACCACGCCTCCCTTATCCAGATAGTCTGCCGGCTGAACAATGCCGTACAGACGGCCGTCTACGGTAATATTTGAGGCCATCACGCCGTCATCGGCGTACATCATCCTTTTCAGATCGTCAGACGCGTACTGCTCAAAGACATCCGTTAGATCGGCGAGCATATCGGCCTCATAAAGCTCCTTGTAGGTCGCGTAGCTGACGCTTGCAAAGTCGGGAAATTCCCCGGAGTTGATCGCAAGGTTTATCAGGGTGGGCATCTGCTCCCAATCCGACGCGATGCGTACATATTCGACGTCGATACCCTTGCTGCTCCAAAGCGTTCTCCAGGGGTTGTTTTCCAGCGTAATGCCCTCAGGGCATGCAGCCGACAGCGTCGTGGAAGAGATTGTCGTCAGTTTGATCGGCGTATCGTAGACGCCAAAGGGATCAGGCTTCTCGGACGGTTCGGATGATTCCGACGGCTGAGTATCTTCGGGCTGAGAAGACTCTGCTGTGCTCTGGGAAGAGAAAGATTCTGCCGTATGCTTTGCAGCACATGCACACATACTAACAAGCACACACACGCACAGAAGCGCTGCAATCAATTTTTTCATGATAGATACTCCTTTTCTTTTTTTTATTTTTTTCCATTTTCGCGCACATCTGCTGCTTGAGCGGGCCCTTGCTCAAGCTACATATCTGCTATATGAAAGTGTATCATTTTTGTGCGATATAGTAAATGAAGATTCTGCGCTATTATCTATACAATATCACTTATATTGTTTTGGCATATGTGGGAAATAAGCTGAAATTACACCGTTTTTTGAGGGAGAGGATTTATGATGAGAGCGATATTGTGCTAAAAAAAGTTATAATATGTATTTACAGGCGCGCACTTTTTTCTTATAATAATATTAAGAAGAGCGGAAAGAGGAGGGGACGCATCCATGCCGCAGCAGAAGGAGTTGCAGACATTTGAGTACCACTTCAAATTTTTCCAGCTTTACCAGAATTATTATTCATTTATCTCTCTCGGCTGGGAGGACTGGAGGTATCCGCAGAAATACTCCATTGATAATTTTGGCTGCACAGAGAAAAAGTTTGTCTTTCAATATACTGTCTCCGGCGAGGGTGCAATCACGATCAATTCCAACACGTATGTGTTAAAGCCCGGTCAGGCGTTTCTGATTGAGCAGCCGAGTGCGACGCACTATTTTCGGCCAAGGAGCAGCTCTCATTGGGAGCTGCAATTTCTGTCAATGAACGCGGCCTGCGGCAATATCCTCCGGAACATCATCAGTGAGTATGGGAATATCTATACGCTCCCGCCCGGCTGCCCGGCTTTGATCTGCTGGGAAAAGCTGTACAGGCTGGCCTTAAACAAGCAGATCGACAATTTCTTTACTGCTTCCTCGTATACATATCAGTTTATCATGTGCCTGCACGATACGCTGCGAGCGTTGCCGGGCCTGCGTCATTCCAATAATCGTCTGCAAAATTGCGTGGAAGCTATTCAGGCGAATTACAAGAGCAATCTGAACCTTTCGCAGATGGCGCAGATCTGCAACCTGTCGCCGTCCTATCTCATCAAGATTTTCAAGGAAAACTTCAAAATAACTCCGGTGCAATACCTGATTAAATACCGCATCGAAACGGCTTGCCGCCTGTTGCAGAAAAGCGACATGCGCATTGAAGATATCGCGTTGCAGACCGGCTTTGGAAGCGGGAATTATTTTTCAAGGGTCTTCAAGTCCGTCGTCGGCGTATCTCCGAAGGATTATCGAAAGGAGCAGAATTTGGAGCTGCTGACCACGCAGGAGGCGCAGGAGCTGATCGTGCGCTATGAAATGCTGGAATAGCGCCTTTTTTGCTGTTGGCTCCGGCCTTGTTCCGCCGCCGCGGCTCCGGAGCGGAGCATGGGGACATAAGCACAGAAAAGGTTTTTCCTGTTGGGAGACACCCGAGGCTTTTGTTGTGACACTCTTGGATATAAAATATATCTGCGGCAAGGCGGGTGTCCGAAGCCTTGCCGCAGAGAATGCCGGTTATTTGTGACATGATTTATAATAGTAAAGGAGAAGCCCTGCCGGCGGCCGTGCGGGAAATTCCCGGGCAACCGGCCGGAGAAGATGTAAATTTCAGTCGGGTCAAAAACAGCCGCGCGCAAAAATAAACCCGCAAATTAGGGCGAGAATGGAAGTGCGATTCAAAATCGCCATTGATAAAACGGGCCGTCCGGTCAAGCCGAACCTGTTTTTTGCACGGCTCCTGCCAATCAGGGCGGGGGCGTTTTTGTTCCCGTGTGGCCTGTTCGGCGTTGTCCTGTCCGAGGAATGCAGCCAAGGCAGGTCACGGCAGCAGAGGCTCCGTGACCTGCAGAGCGGCGTCGCCATGGACAAAGTAGCGGCAGCAGCCGTAGAGGGCGGCGTCTGCGGCATGGGCGCTGACGGTGACAGGCACTGCGAGATTGGCGCGCAGCCCGTCGAGAAACAGTGCGGACGCACCGGAAATGCCTCCGCCAAGGATCAGGCGGTCGCAGCCGGCGCGGTCGAGTATTGGCGCGAGCGCCAGGGCCAGAGAGACGCCAAGCCCGCTCATCAGCCGGGAGGCGCAGGGGTCGCCGTTTTGCGCAAGCCGCGCTATCTCATCGACATCGGGCGCGCTGCCGCAGCCGGAAAGCGCCGCGTAGCTGTCGCGAATTGCGCTGCGTCCAAAAAAGCCCTCTATCGTGCCGCCGCGGAAGGGCTGGGAGTAGATCGAAAAGGCCGTGGCGCCAAGCGGAGTGACCGGGATCCGGCCGTCTGTCATTATCGCCGCGCCGACGCCTGTGCCGAGGGTCACGCAGACAGGACGGCGCGCGTTACCGGTTTCGCCGAGGGCAAAAACGCCGAGCATGAAAGCGACGCTATCGTGCAAAAATCGCGCAGACACGCCCTTTTCGGCGAAGGCGTCCCTTAAAGAGACGCCATAAAGCGCACGGAGTTTGTGCTTCATCAGGCTCACGCCGTTTGGATGGTCGAAGGGGCCGGGAGAGCAGATCACCGCCTCGCGGTCGCCCTCGACGACGCCGGTCAGCGCCGCAAGTATCTCCTGTGCGCTGCCGTCGGAGTTGTAGACGAGCTTGCGGGGCGACAGCCTTCCCGGCGCTTCGGGGGTGGAGGTGCGGCTGTATTTTACGCTTGTGCCGCCGATATCCATCAATAACAATCGTTATCCAACCTTTCGTGCCGCGCTGCGCTCATTTGAGCAGCGTTTTGTGGACAGTGACCGTGCCTGCGCCGAGATTCACGACGCGATAGCGGCCGAAATATGCGGGAACGACAGCGATGTCGAGATACTCCAGCTCGAAGAACAGGGCAGGGTCGTCGAGAGACTCGATGCGCACGCGCTCGCCATCCACAAGTGCAAGCACGTGGAAGTCGCCGTTCGTGTCGTCGGCGATCTCGTGCTCAAGGACGAGATTGCGCAGCGAGAAGTAGAGCAGGTCGTGCTCACCCTTGACCACCTCGCGCCAGCCCTCGCCCTCTCGGACGGTGTAGCCGTGATCGACGAGATTGTCTCTGACCCAGCTTTCACAGCGCTCGCCGCGCAGCACCCTTTCGCCCATTTTCAGATGTATCGGGCGCGGGCGGCCGGTCTGCGGGTCGATGCGCTGGTAGTCATAGAGCTTGTAGGTATAAGAGCCGACGGTCAGGCTGCCTATCTCGAGGATGAGCTGGTTGCGCCCGGAGGCGTGGATGGTGCCGGCCGGGATCATGACCTGCACGCCGGGTCTGGATTCGACGTGGCTGACGTATTTTTCGTAGTCGATAAGCTCGCCGGTGCGCTCGGCGCGTCTGGCAAGCTCAAGAAATTCGGCGCAGCTCGTTTTTTCCTTGAAGCCGAGGTAGGTTTTTGCGCCCTGTCCTGTCACACAAACGTAGTAGCTCTCGTCCTGACGGCCAAGCTCGCCGTGATTCGGCACGACGTAACCGGCGTCCGGATGGCATTGTATCGACATGTTGCCGGAGGAATGGAAGGTGTCGTCGTAGTTGAAGCGTATCGGGAAGAAGCCGCCGAAAGCGTCGAAGGCGCGCTTGCCAAGCAGCTTTTCGCCCATGGTCTGGATAAAGGTGTAGAACGGGACCTCAAGCTCGACGCCGTCGAGCTCGGCTGCGAGCGAGACCTCCATCGGGATGAGGTCAAAGACCCATGCGCAGTTGCGCATCTCCTTCGGGAGGTGGCGCAGACGGTGGACGTACCAGCCGCCCCAGACGCCCTCGAGATAGACCGGGCGGCAGCGGAACGGACGGCGGTTAAGCTCCTCAAACAGCTCGCGCAGTGCGTCGAAGGGGAGCAGCCGCGCGTTCACAGGGTCGTCGTCGGCGATATATGCGTCAAGCACACCCTCGCGGAGCAGTCTCCAGCGCAGCGTGAAGGCAAGCTCAAAATCGACGTAATAGCAGCGGCGCATCGTAAGGCCGTATTCGCGCGAGCCGCGGGCGGGATCGCTTCCGAGATTGTCGCACAGGCCGTTCTTGAAGTTGAGCACCGCCTGCCGCGGCGTGACGTCCATCCAGAGCCTGAGATCGTAGCAGGAAAGCAGTGCGTCGCACAGCGCGCCTTGGCCAAATACGACAGCAGGCGAGTCTCCGTTCAGGATGTGGCGGACGTTTTCCAGCTTTTCGGGATCCTGAAGCGCCTCATAGCCGCCGGTGAAGCGCCGCCCGTAGAGCAGCACCGGGTCGACGTCGCGGTCGGTGGGAAGACAGGGCGCGAGGATATCGTCAATCTCCTCAGGCGTGCGCAGCAGCGAGCCGGCGTCGATGACGGCTATTCCGGGGAGCCTGCGGCGGAGCTGGTTTATCAGCGGAGCGGTCTGCGCGCCGGGATATACGCCGATGCCGACGCGCTTTTTGCCGGAGGCTATGGCGTCCGCAATGTACCCGGCAATTCTCGCGGCGCCGCAGACAAGCTGGTCGCGCACGCTCTCCGGCACGTCAATGCGGTTGACGGCACGCGGGTCGCTGTAGGGATAGGGATGAAACATGAAGCTCATTCAAATCAAGTCCTTTTCGTGATTGTTTACATATTTATTATAAGTTTGGAAAAGCGCGCTTACAAGTCAATTAGCCGACGTGCGGAGGCAAAAAAATCGACTTGCTTTTTGCGGTGAGCGTGCTATAATAATAAGATAAGATGCAAAAAAGCCCTGCGATAAGGGCGTCTCACGATAAGCAAACAGAGCTTTGCGCCGTAAGGGCTTTACCTGTCCGGCAGAAACCCGCCAGGTTTCGAGCCTTGCTTTTGTCGGGAGACGCGCTTGCCGCGGGGCTTTTGTCACAGATATTTCCGGAGCCTTGCTATAAGCTCCGGACGGGAGCCGCAGCCGAACTTGGCTTGAAGCTGCCGGATTCGGTATTTCAGCGAGCTTTCCGAGAGAAAAAGCTTGTCTGTGATGACGGAATATTTTTCGTCTCGCAGGATGCAGCGGATGATTTCGAGATCCAGCTCGTCGCAGCGTCGCAGCGACAGCTCTGTTCCCATCATGTCGGTGACGACGGCGTCGTTGACGAAGATGACCTCCGGCTCCGGCGGAGAAAAGCTGCGCACAGAGATTCCGGCGCGAAGGGATGAGGGCGAGGGTGAGGTCTCTCCCTCGATGATGTCGCAGGCGACCGAGACGCGCACGCGCACGTTGTCCGGCTTGCGCAGCAGGAAGAAAAACAGCTCCACAGCCTGACTGCCAAGCTCCTGCGAGCGCAGGCGGATGGTCGTGACTGAGGGAGAGACCATTCGGGCAATGGTGGTGCCGCCGAAGCTGACAAGCGAAAGCTGCTCCGGCACCCGAACTCCCGCCGCCGAGACGTTTTTAAGCAGGTGAACGGCGGCAATGTCGTTGGCGCAGATAACGCCGTCGTAGAGAGAAAGGTTTTGCGCGAACTGGCTGAAGCAGTCGCCAAGCGAGCCGTTGTTGTAATAGATATCGCCGCGCTCAAGCCCTTGGCACGCCTCTGTGAAGGCGGCGCGCTTGACCTCGTCCGAATAGGCGTTGCCGTTCACGGCATAGAGCGCGAGCCGCCGCCGCGAACGCGCGGAGAGGTAGTCCACCAGCATCCTTGTCGCAAGGCTGTGGTCGGTCTGCACGATGTTGACGTTGCAGGAGGCGAACAGCGCCGAGCAATCGACGAGGATTATCCGGAAATTATAGCTTCCAAGCCGTTCGAGCATCGAATTTATCCAGCTTATCGTGTTGCCGACGACAACTATCAGCCGTCCCTCGCACTCGGAGAAAATTTCACCGAGCCGTGGCTCGGCAAGAGCTTCCGGCGGGAGCACGACGGGCGTACACTTTTTCCGGGACTCCTGAAGGATGGTTTCCAGCGTATTGGATACCCACGAGCAGCCGATAGCGTATGGGTCGCAGACGATGTGCATGTTCATATACGCAGCCTCCTGTGCTCATATTAATACCTTATTATATTACAATATTTTTTGCGTTTCAAGACCAATTTCATGCGCTGTGCATACTGTTTTTAGTCTTGCGTTCCCGCACAGCGCGCGGATATACTTATATAATAAGCATAGTGCGATAAGGAGTGCTCAGAATGTGCGATAAAGACAGAAAGCCAAGGATAGGACTGTTCCTTATAGGCAGCAGGAGGTTCCGCACGGTAGGCGAGGGGACTGCGCGCGGAGCCTACAAGCTGCGCAAGGAGCGCGAGGCGGAGCTTATGAAAAACGAGCTTGCGAAGGATTTCGACGTTGTTTTTCCGGGGATAGTGTACGAGGCCGAGGAGGTAGACGCGGCGATACGGCTGTTCTTCAATGAAAAGGTGGATTTTGTGCTCGCGATATTCCTCTCTTGGACGGAGGATTTCGGCTGGATACGGTTTCTGCGAGACATGCCGCCGGTGCCGGTGCTGTTTGCGCATCTCATCCGCGAGAGCGTCGAGCTGGGCGACACCCACGATGAGGACGAATTTTGCGAATATCTCTGCTGCGGAGGGCTGGTCGGCTCGCTGGAGGGCTCCGGAAGCTTTGCGCGCTGGGGCCGTGACATGAGCGAGAGCTTTGCCGGAAGGTGGGAGGAGCTTGTTGCGCGCGCCAGAGTGTTCGGAGCCGCCGCAAAAACCCGCAGCATCCTGCGCGAGAGCCGCGTCGGCCTGCTTGCCTGCTATAACGAGGTCATGTGGTCCACCTATGTGGATCCGTACACCGTCTTTGCGAACGCCGGGCCGGAGCTGAGCTTCTTCTCGGTCGCGGAGCTGGAGGAATACACCGCCGCCGTCGATGACGAAAGGGTGGCGGAGGTCTGCCGCGGACTGGAGAAAAAATACGAGCGTCTGCCGGGAGTCGAGGACGAAAAGCTCGCGGCATCGGTGCGCGCGACGCTTGGCATGGAGGAGCTGGCGCGGGAGAAGGGGCTGGATCTGCTCGTGCTCAACGATATCGACACGGTGCTGTTCCGCAGAATCGGTCTGCGCCCCGGCTTTTATCCAACCGACGGGCAGGTGCGCACGCTGATAGTGCCGGAGGGCGACCTCGGCGCCGGGCTTGCGTCGTATATCCTGCGCGTCATCGGCGGACGCCGCATCCATTTCGTAGAGCCGTTCCACATTGACGCCGTGACCGACACCTTCGAGGGCGGTCACGCCGGCCCGAACGACTATCTCGAATCGGAGGGCGGCTTCATCGCAAAGGACGTGCGCTTTGCCAAGACCGGTTACAAATATGCGGGCGCGCCGTTTCTCTGGCATGTGTTCCCGGCGGGGATGTGCACGATGCTGCATGTCTCGCAGCACAACGGCCGCTTTATAATGACCGCCGCGCCGGTTGAGGCTCTGCCCTGCAGGCCGCATCTCGCAACCTATAGCCACGGCCGCTTCAGGATGGTGGGCCAGAGCTGCGCGGAATATTTCGGCAAGCTCATGCGTATAGGCGTGACGCAGCACTTTGCCGTTGCTGCCGGAGACCATGTCGAGGAGGCGCTTGAGCTTGGGCGGATGCTCGGCTTCGAGACGCACGACCTCTCCGCGAAATGAAGTTTAAGGAATCGCGAAAACCGTGGCGCTGCTCTGTATTATAGGAGCGGCGCCGTTTTTATTGAACGCGGGCGCCGTCCTTTTTGTAATTCATCGGAGAGCGGCTCATGCGCTGCCGGAAAACGGTGCTGAAATATTTGGGGTCGTTGAAGCCGGAGCGCCGGGCTATCTCTTCTATGCTGAAAAAGCCGCCGTCCAACAGCTCGCAGGCGTGCTCTATGCGCATATCGTTGATGTATTGCAGCGGAGTTACGCCAAAGACGGCATGGAATTTTTTGCGGTACTGCGTGTCGCAAAGCCCGGAAATCCGGCAAAGCTCGCCGACGCGAAGCTCGGGATCGCAGAAGTTCAGACGGATATATTTGATCGACTCCGCAATGCTCAGATAGCTCTCGGTCTGATAGTCGGGAGAGAGCTGGCGGGATAGCTGCTCGAAAACAAGATAGAGCGAGGACATGGCCCGGAGGTAATAGCCGGGCCTTTTTTCGGTCCAGATGAGGTTGAGTTTTTTGAACCTTTTCTCAAAGCTGATTGCGTCGGCGGGAGAAAAAATTTCAAACCTTTCTGGCAGCTTTTTGCTGGTCTCAAAGTGGATGACTATTATGCTCTCGGCATTGGAATCGAGAGTGTAGGCGGTGTCTGCGGGCATGAGGAGCATGTCGTTGTCGGAAAGCTCTCCGGAGTGAAAGGCATCGGATATCCGGCAATCGCCCTTGAGGCGGAAGGAGAGCGCATTGAAGGGGCGCGGAGCAACCCTGGCGCACGAGCTGCTCCAACTGAGCTCGAGCACCGATATTATCCTGTAGCTGGTATCTGGGTCGTCAAAAAACATATTGCAGGCTCCCTTGCTTGAATATTTCCCATATAAGAATATCACATGCGGCGCGGCTTGTAAAGTTATGAAATTTAAACCTTTTGTGTGGTTTTGTGGGTTGTCCGAAGCGGTGTGTCTGCACTATAATTTAAACAAAGGAGATGATCGTAATGGCTATCAGGCATACGGCGGTGAGCTACTACGGGCTCAACTACGTGGAGCACGCCGCAAAGGATTTTGAGGAGATGAAGCAGCACGGCTGCGATACGGTTATACTTGCAATCACGGAGTTCGATATGGACTTCTGGTTCCCGAACATCAATAACATCGTCCGGGCGGCGCACGAAACCGGACTGCGGGTGCTTGCGGATACATGGGGTATCGGCAAATACTTCGGCGGCGAGCAGGTGAGCCTGTTTTTGCAAAACAACGTCCGTCACCGTCAGGTGTCGGCATATACCGGCGAGACGCTAAACGCGGCGTGCTTCAACACCAATTCCTTCCGCGATTATTTCCGCGGCATCTGCGTAAAGCTGGCGCGTGAGACGGAGATCGACGGCTTCTTCTGGGACGAGCCGCACTACGCCTATCCAAAGGCCTACGCCTCCATCACCGGCGGCGCGGGCGACGACTGGTCCTGCCGCTGCCCGGAGTGCATGAAAAAGTTCGAGGACTACTATGGCTACGAGATGCCGCGCTTCATGAACGACGACGTCAAGCAGTTCCGTTGGCGCGAGGCGTTGTTTACCCTCTCTGACGTCTCGCGCACGCTCAAGGAGTTAAACCCTGAGCTCGAAATAACCTGCTGCGTCCATGCGACGCTCAACAGCTACTACGTCACCGAGCTGCGCGGCTACGACAACTGGGAAATGGTGGCCGCCTGCCCGTATTTTGACGTGTTCTCCACCACCATCATCAACTGGACGCTGCCCGAGAGCTTTTTCCGCGATATCACCGAGCGCACCGTCAGGATGGCGAAAAAATACGGCAAGCAGTCGGAGCGCTGGCTGATGGGCTACAACAACCGCCCGGCGGATTTCGCGCAGATAGACCGTGTGGTGGATCTGTATGAATCGCTCGGCGTGGACCGTCTTGCGACATGGACCTACCGCGGAGGCTACGGCACAAGCGTCGCGGCAAAGGACGCGCTTGAGCTGTGGGACAACATAGGCAGAAATTACCGGCGGGTGCTGGGAACGGATCAAAAATAAATATTAAGGAGTGCAGAAGGATGAACGATTTCGGCTACTACGAGATGATAATAGACAATCTCGAACGGGTCAACGCGACGCAGGGAGAGAACATCAAAAGGGCGGCGGCGCTGATGGCGCAGGCGATAGCCGACGACAGGCTGATAAGCGTCTATGGCGGAGGCGGCCACACGACGCTGCCGGTCGGCGAGATGTTCTTCCGCGCGGGCGGGCTTGCCTGCATCAATCCCGTCATGGAGACGGGCCTTTCGGTGTTCAATCAGGCGCTGAAATATCTCCAGCTCGAGCGCACCGTCAACTACGGCAGCGCGATCGTGCGCTATTACGAGCTCAAAAAGGATGACGTGCTGATAATATTCCACAATATCGGCATAAACCCCGCGACCATCGACGCCGCGATGGAGGCGAAGAAGAACGGCGTGAAGATCATCGCCGTATCCAGCTCCTACTGGCAGCGGGAGATGCCCGCCGACCACTTCATCCGCCACCCCAACGGAACCAACCTGTTCGACTACGCCGACGTCTGCATCGACGACCTTAATCCCGTCGGCGACGCCGTCGTCAACGTTCCGGGGCTCGATACGCCGATAGCGCCGGTGTCCAACATAGTCGATTTCTATATCGCGCACCTGCTGGAGATCGAGACGGTCCGGCAGTGCATGGAGATGGGCGTCACACCGCCGGTCTGGTCGAGCGCCAACACGCCCGGTGGAGACGAGAAGAACGCGGCGTATCTTGAAAAATACAGACCCAGAGTAAAAATGCTCTGAGCCGGGTGCGGACGGAAATATCCCTTATCTGAAAAAGCGAGGAATAGAAATGCAGGAAAAACTCAATTATCTGTTGAAAAAATATTCAGTCGCCGCCGCTGCGGAGCTTGACGGCCGGGAGACGGTCATGGTGGACGGCAAAAGGCTGCCGTTGCTTCCGTGGAGGAACGAGCGCCGCTTTCTCGAACTGAAAAGTCTGGTCGATTCCGGCGAGATAAACGGTATCAGCGTCATGCGCTCGCTGCGTGTAGTCCGCAGCGGAGGCGAGCTGCTCACTGAGCTTTACCGCGAATTTGATATCGCGCAGTTTGTGCTCGGCTCTCGCCTGTGCGAGATATTTGCGACGGGCGATGACAAATACGCGCTCAACGTTGTCGCAAGAACCTCCGACGGCTTTGTCTGCTCCTTTGAGCTGGCGGCGACACTCGACGAGAGCGACGATATCATCGACAAGCACGAGATCATCGCAAGAAGCGGCGTCGCGTGCGACAGAGCCGTCGACACCCAGATACCCCAGAGCTCGATATACCTCTACGGAAAAAACAGCGGCAGATACACCGATGTGGACGCCGAGCTGTACGGCTTGGACGCGGATGACTGCGCCACAGTGCGCGCGGCGTTTGAGACGGCGAGGACAGGGCTTGACCTTTCGGCAGACGCCGCCTACCTGAACAGGTGCGTCGAAGCGGCGAAGAGGTCGATGGAAACGGTGGAAAACGTCATGGTGGAGGGCTGAGGATGAGACCGGTCAAAATTGCGATGATGTCCATGACCCATGGACATACAAGAAAATATTATCAGGTTCTAAAAGAAAATCCCAATCTTGAATGGGTAGCAGTCTCGACGGCGAGCGACGAGGTGCGAAAGATCTTTCTGGACAAGGTGCAGGGCATACCCTGCTACGACAGCGACGAAATGATGCTCGACGCGCACCCGGAGATAGAGGCGGTGGTGCTGGCAAGCGAGAACTCGGAGCACCTGCGGCAGGTCAGGCTATGCTGCGAGCGCCACATTGACATACTCTCGATGAAGATACCAAGCTTCGACATGGACGAATAT
>CANNTZ010000065.1 GCA_947522735.1 uncultured Oscillospiraceae bacterium
TTGTAAGGCGGTGCGAGGTCATCAGCTCATTGAATTTGCCGGAGCCGGTCGCCGTCCTTGCGAGATCCGCCGTAGCAGCGTCGATGCTTTCCTCCTTGCTATCGGACTGCTCGCTCACGTCTCCGTTTTCACTGCCGTCCGGCTCGTATTTCCCGGGAAATTTCTCACTCTCCGACTGCGTCGAGGAGATATCAGGAAGCTCGTTGTGCACACATCCGGCGCCTCCCATTATGCTTGCTACGGTTATTATGCATGATAACAGCCGTATTAATAATGTTGTTATTGGCACTCTTGCTCTTTTAGTCATTATTTTCTCCCCTTTTCGTGCGGCAGCGCACGCTATTTCGTCGCAATGTCGGTGGCGCGGTTTAATAATATTGTCTACTCGTACAAATCTCAGTACAATGGCATATTTGCCAAAGCAGCTCTTGATATTTTGTGATGAATATATTAAAATAGAAGCATACTCAAACGGAATGGAAGTGGTTCCCGATGATAAAGATGGGGCGTCTGAAAAAGCTTGTGCTTGCGTCGCTTTTTATCGCGCTGGACATAATCTTTACGCGGTTCTTTTCGGTGATGATCCCGGGAGTTGAGCGCATCAGCTTACAGTTTCTGCCAAACGCGCTCAGCGGACTGTTTCTTGGGCCGGTCTGGTCGGTCGCCGTGCTTATAGCCGGAGATGTGCTTGGGATGGTGATAAACTCGGCGGGCGCGGCGTACTTCCCCGGCTTCATGCTCTCCGCGGCGCTGCGTGGGCTGATATATGGCCTCGTGCTCTATAAGCACAAGCTCAAATATACAAGGACGCTTGTCGCCGTAGCGATAGTCTCAGTGGTCGTGGATATTGGGATAAACCCTGTCTGGATGTCAATGCTCTACGGCAAGGGCTATCTTGCGACGCTTGTCGCAAAGCTACCAATACGCGCGGTGTTCATCCCGGCGGCGTCCGCCGTAATTTACTTTGTCGCAAAGGGCGTCATACGTGCGCTCGGCGCGCCTGCAAAAAAATGATATCATGAAACGGCAAAATAATCAATCCGAAATTTGTAAAACAAAGCTTCACCCGGAAATGCAATTACCTTTCGGGTGAAGCTTTGTAATTTATCAATTGGAACCGGTCATTCTCTGCCAAGCAGACGGTTGATTCTGTCGATCGGGTTGAGAAGGTCGCTGACGGAGGCGTCGTGATTGAGGCTGTCGACAATGTAGGCGATGTATTTGGACATATCCACCTCGCGGTACCATTCTCTGTGTCGCAGCTCGGGGGTGCGGTAGATGAGGTTGGTGGTGAACACCTTGGTGAAAAGGCCGTCGTTATAGGCTTCGTCAAATCTCGTCAGACCGTCGGTGAAAAGCCCAAAGGTGGCGAAGATGAAAATGTGATTTGCGCCGCGCTCCTTGAGCTGAACGGCAATATCGAGCATCGAATCGCCGGAGGATATCATATCGTCCACGACGATGACGTCCTTTCCGTCAATGCTGTCGCCGAGGAACTCATGCGCGATGATCGGGTTGCGCCCGTTAACTATGACGGAGTAGTCTCTGCGCTTATAGAACATGCCGAGGTTTACGCCAAGGACGGAGGAATAGTACATGCTGCGGGCAAGCGCGCCCTCGTCGGGAGAGATTATCATAAGATGATCGCGGCTGATATTGATGTCAGGGACGGTCTTTTTGAGCGCTTTGAGGAATTGATAGGTGGGCATGACGTTCTCGAAGCCTTCAAGCGGAATGGCGTTCTGTACGCGCGGGTCGTGCGCGTCAAAGGTTATGATGTTGTCAACGCCCATTCCGGAGATCTCCTGAAGCGCCATTGCGCAGTCAAGCGATTCTCTGGCGGTGCGGCGGTGCTGTCTGCCCTCGTAGAGCATCGGCATGATGACGTTGATGCGTCTCGCCTTGCCCCCCGCTGCCGCGATGATACGCTTGAGATCCTGATAGTGGTCGTCAGGACTCATCGGAACGTCACGGCCATACATTTTATAGGTGACGCCATAGTTGAATGTGTCCACCAGAACATAGAGATCGTAGCCGCGAACGGTTTGGCTTATAAGAGCCTTTCCCTCGCCGGAGCCAAACCTCGGGCACTTTGCGGCAATGCGGTAATCGTCGCTGCTATAGCCTCGGAGATTGGCGTCGGTGATATCGATGTGCCGCTGCGCGCGCCACTCGACAAGATACGCGTTGATCTTCTCGGTGA
This sequence comes from uncultured Oscillospiraceae bacterium, assembly GCA_947522735.1. Classification (GTDB taxonomy): domain Bacteria; phylum Bacillota; class Clostridia; order Oscillospirales; family Ruminococcaceae; genus SIG526. Next base: position 2,204 of record CANNTZ010000065.1, read on the forward strand.
TTTCCTCGCAGCCCGCCATACCGATGATTCCAAGAGTTCCCACCGGCATGTGCATCAAACTGATACTGTCGCCCTGCATTTTAATCTTCCCCCATTATAATATATTAATGCTGATTATCGGCAGCTTCATGCCGTACAAGCATGTCTGTAGCGGCATGTTGGTATATCACATCTCATATACTCATCATACCATAATTATATTTCTTTTTCCGACATTATTCAACCCCATGCAGGAAAAATCCATGTTTTTAATACCTATGTCTAAAAATTGAGAACACATTTGGGCATTATACCGGTTGATTAAAAATTTGTTCCGGAGAAGAAAAACGCCGTACCTCTGGCAGCACGACGTTTCAGATAACTATTTTGTTCCCCGCGCCATGATGATATCGACCATCTCTCCGACATTCTTCATGCCGGAGACCTCTTTCATCTGGAAACGCAGCCCAAACTGCCTCTCCACGGCAGAGATCAGGTTGATGTGCTCAAGGCTGTCCCAGTCCTCAATATCGTTGGCGGTGGTCGCTCTGGTCACAACGATGCCATTGTCGTCGAACAGCTTGCGGAATATCTTGTTAAGTCTTGCAAATACCTCGGCCTCGGTCATAGTTGCTATCTCCTTCAAAATTGATTATTTATTGATCTCTATCACGTGGCAGCGCTGCTTATATGCGGCGATGTCCAGCCTCCAAACGGAGTTTCCCTGTTCGTCCTCGCTCTGCTTGGCAAAGCCGAAGAAGTCGTAAAGCTCCTTTACCATCTTGTTTTTGGCGGTCGGATAATAGTAGCCGTAGATCGTCTCGACGCCGCGTTTTTTTGCCTCGTTTACGACGGTGTCCAGCATCGCCAGCTCCATGTCGCGCTTGAGCACGCGGCAGCTCATCAACCACAGCTCCATGTGCAGCTCCCTGTCCTCTACCCTGCCTATAACGACGGAAACGACACCGTTGTCGCCGAATTTATCGACCAGCTTGCCGTAGAGACAGATGTGACTCGGATCCTCGGCAAGCGCCTCGATCTCCGCCGCAGTGTAGCGCCGGGTGGTCAGGTTGAACTGGTTGCTCTTGTTTGTAAGCTGTGCAATGCGCTGGAGATAGACCGGTGCAAACGGCTTGATCTCGCCCTTCATCTCAAGGCTCAGCAGATAATCGGAATAGTTTTCGTACTGTTTTTCCAATTTTTGGCGCTCCGCATTCGCCTTGTACATCTCTCCGCGCTTGAGGTCGTCCTTGGAAAACGCCGTGACCTCGAAGAAGCCGGAGCGGTCTATCCGGCGGATATAATCCTCGACGGCTCCGATTTCCGGCACTGCCACACCGGGAAGCTGCGCGCGCACGATGGCTCGTTCAGCCGGATTGTCGTCGATAAACGCAATACTCTCCGGCAGCAGGTTCAGCTCCTCGGCAGTGCTTGCGAGATTGATATCCTTGCTCTCCCAGTTTGCTTTGATCAGGGTAAAATCGTCAGGGCGCAGCGCCCCGTCGGGATGCTTCAGCCCCGCAATGGCGTTCTCCTCGTCATTTTTAGAGCAGACGGTCAGCAGCACTCCGAGCTGCTTGAACTCCCTGACGTAGCTCTGGAACTCGCCGTAGGCCTGATCTGACGGTGTCTCGGGGCCAAGCTCCAGCCCATTCACGCCGTCGTCCCCCACGACGCCACCCCACAGCGTGTTGTCGAGGTCGAGCGCCAAGATCTTCTTGTTTTTGCCATATATCGATTTGATGATGTTCGCTACATTGAAGGCAAGCTCAGGTATCGCCTCCAGGGCCAGCGCATATTTGTACATATACCAGTAGCCCGGGTCGCTCCATTTCGCAAGCCCATAGGATGCGGCGAGGTAGTTGATATCGTTTATGAAGAAATTCTCGTGTGTCTGGGCGTATTCGTAAAATTTGAGATTGAGCCGCGCGATGAAGTTGGTCTTGCCGTGGAAGTCGCTTGCATCGCGGTTTCCCATCAGGCGGTAGAGCGGCGGCTCAAAATTGTTCTGGATTATCGGGCAGTGATACTTTCCGGCCAGCCTGTCCCACATCTCTCTGAAATGCTCAAACTGGCTTTCCAACAGAGCGTCCGCCGCCTCCCTCCCGTCCGTTAGCTCCGGGAATGCGGTAATGTTGCGCGTCGAGGTGTGGATGAAGATAATATCCGGCGCAAACTCGACAAGCTCCGGGTTGTCGAACATGGCATCCTGCCAATACTGCGCATATTCCGATTGATAAAATTCCGGCTTTATGCCGTAATTCATCAAGAACAGCGCCAATATCACGGCAATATCGTTGGTGGTGGAGCCGCCGAGGACAGCTATCCTCTTCGGGATAAGTCCCGGTCGTGCCGAAAGCTCACGCTTGATAGCGCGGCGGTTGGCAAGTATCCATTCGCTGTCAAACGGCCAATCGAGGCGGCTGCCGATCTCGATGCTGCTCATGTTTTTCACATTGTCCCGCGGCGCTTCGCGAGACACCCCTTTCCTGCTTTTTCCATATTATTGCGAATAAAAAAGATACAAAGATAAAGCACAAAGCGGGCCGCGCAGAAACGCTCTGCACGGCCGGCCCGGCTGGTGTTATCAATCTGCGCTGGCGGTAACTCCGCCGTTTTTGTTGTCGTCATTCACAGCCGCAATCTCGCCGCCGTAGGTGCGGATGCGTTCAAAGTGCTTGCAATTTGGTCCGGTTGCGGTGAACGCGCAATTTGCAAAGAGTACGTCGGTGATGTTGTGCTGGCGGATGAAATCGATGACGTTCAGCTCGAAATAGCGGATATCCACGACGTAGACCTCCTCGAACGAGGCTGTGAGGAACGGAATAAGCGCGTTGCCGTAGCTCTCCTTGAGCACGATGAGCTTTCTTCCGTTTTTGACGTTCTCGTTCGCGACACGGACTATCTTGCAATCTCCGCCCATGAAGGTGCAATAGAGGCTGCCCTTCATGTTGGTGAAATCAATGAAGAGGTTGCCCTTCTGACCTCCGTTGTAGCTGATGTCATAGTAGTAGGTGTCGAAGGAGTTGGCGGGCTTGTAGTATATAAAGTCCTCGGGGTTGTTGAGCAGCTTTGCGTCCTTGGTATAGGTGTAGAGCGTGCCGACATAGCCGGGCACCGTAACCTTCTCATAGGTGGAGATATCCGCAAAAGGCACTCCGGCTATGCTCGCAAACTTTTGCGCGGAATAATACGCTCCGAGCGACGCCCAGTGATGGTCGGTCCGGGTATAGATGTTCTCATCGGTGTGCTCTGCGAGGACGCTGTACACGTCCACATCGTGAACGCTGCTGTCAAGGTTTTCGTGGATGTGCTTTATGTTGTTGAATTGGCTCGCGGTGTAGCTCTCGTACTGCTTGGGCAGATAATAAGCGACAGAGGTCGGAATCACCATCGAATAGACGTTCACGCCGTCGCCAAGCTGTTGCTTATAGGTGTTGACGATGCTGGCGTATCGCTCGCCAACCTTGAAGCCGCCGCCGTAAAGCATGATGCCCATGTCCTTGATGACGAGGATGCCGTTGGTGATTAGCCCCTCCTCCATCTCAAGCCCGGTGGGATTGCCGGCGGGATCGTCCTCCGGGAACGACTCCTCCTGAGAGCTTTCCGGCGCGCTCGATTCTGAGGAGCCGCTCGCCGCGCTGCTCTCCTGCCGCCCCTCGGACGACTCGGACGCCTTAGACGACTCCGGCGACCGAGAGGACTGCTCCTCCGGCTTCGAGCTTTCGGAGAGCTCCTCCCTGCTGCTTTCAAGCTCTCCGACGCCGTATATCTTGACGCCGCCGACGCGGATGCCGGCAAGGCTCGCGATATTGCTGCTGATATCCTTGAGCGCGTCGCGATCCGGTACGGTGTCGGTATACCACGTGTTTATTCCCTTTGTGTAGCTGCCATCGAAGTAGCTCGCAAACGAGAACTCCGGGAACTTCTCAAGCGGGCGCTGCTCGGTTATTGAGCGCTCCGGGCGCTCCAGCACCGTGAGCAGCACGACTATCGTCGTGAACAACGCTCCCAGCAGCACCGTAGTGGCTGTGTTGAGGCGTCGCTTGAACTTGCCGTTCCCGTTTGCCGACGGGGTGTGCGCGTCGTTTTTGTGTGGAGGGCCGTTTTCCTCCGGCTGTATGCTCGCGTCGCCGTCAACCGGGACATATCGCTCCCCTTCGGCGTCCACACTGCCACAATTATAAACGTCGTTGGAATATTGCGCGCTATTGTCGTGCGTCTGTTCTGCCTGTGTGCCGTCATAACAGGAGTTACCGGCAGATTGCTCCGTCTGTGCATATTCCGGCTGTTCGTCGTGAAGCTGACCGTCACCGCCGTGCTCGGTCGGGATATATGACGCGATGATATCGACGAAGGTGTCCTCGCGCTCTGTTTCCTCGGATTGGCGCGGGGCATATTCGTCCATAGCTTCGGGTTTTGCTCTCTTGGGGATATATTCGTCAGTCATTGTCCTGCCCTTTCTTGATATGCCGCTTTACCACTGGAGGTAGAGGAACGGGTTATCTGTGGAGTTGACAAGCATTATGCTGCTTATAACGAGCAGCGCGGCGCAGCAGATTATAGCCGCGGCACGGCCGATAAGCATGGATTTGTAGGTTGTGAGCTTCTTTTTGATGCTGTCGATTATCGGGAAGCTGAAGATGACAGCCGCGGCGATGAGAAAGATGTTCTCGGTGAAGGAGCGCCCCGCGATCTGGTCAAACAACGCATTTCCGTTTGCGCCGACAAGGTTCTTGAAGAAGTCCTTGAGCATGGTGAAATCCTCAAAATAGAATATCCCAAAGCCCACAATCACAACGAGCATCGTATAGATGTGCTTTATCCACGAGGGTATCTTTTTGATGCGCTTTTTGCCGATGAGGTTCTCGATCAGGATGAAAACGCCGAAGTAGAGACCCCATATAATGTAGTTCCAGCTTGCGCCGTGCCAAAGCCCGGTGCAGAACCAGACGAGGAACAGCCCGAAATACTTGCGGGTGCGCCCAAAGATCGGCACATAGAGCAGATAATCGCGGAAAAAGGTTCCCAGAGATATGTGCCAGCGCTGCCAATATTCGGAGATAGTCTTGCTCATGAAGGGATGGTCAAAGTTTTCAAGGAAGTGGAACCCGAAAATGCGTCCGAGACCGATGGCGATATCGGAATAGCCCGAGAAATCGAAATAGATCTGTAGCGCAAAAATTATCACAAAATACCAGGTGCCGAACACCGAGAAGGAGGACAGCTCGTTGCGGAGCATATCCGAGAGGATGGCGCTCAGATTGTTTGCGATGATAACCTTTTTGGCGATGCCGACAATGATGCGCATGATACCCGCAGCCGCGTCCTCGGAGGTGGTGCGGCGCTCTGCAAGCTCTCCGCCGATCGTCTCATAGCGCACTATCGGCCCCATCATTACCTGCGGGAACATGGAGAGGAACAGCAGATAACGAAAATATTTCTTCTCCGGCTCCACCTTGCCCCAATAGCAATCGATTGTGTAGGATATCGTGCGGAACACATAGAAGCTGATACCTATAGGGAGCGCTATCTTCGGTACGGTCATAGCAGTGCCAAGCAGCGCGTTGAGGTTTTCCACGATGAAGCCGGTGTATTTAAATACGCCGAGCATCGAGAGATTCATCACTATTGAGATGGTGAGAGCTATCTTGCCCGCGGGCTTGTCCTGATTCCGCCCGATGACACGTCCGAGCAGATAGTCCATCGTCGCCGAGAAGATGAGCAGCACAATCCAGACCGGCTCGCCCCATGCGTAAAATATCAGCGAAAATATCAACAGAACGGCGTTCCGCCAACGTATATCTTTCGACAAAAAGTAAAATATCAGCGTCACAGGAAGGAACGCATAGATAAAAAACAGGTCGGTAAAGCTCAAGTTGTGTCAACACCCTTTTGAAATTTTTAGCAGCCTCTCAGGAAGCCTGCGAAAAAACGGCTTATAAGCACTCTATAATAACACCTTTCGGTAGAGCGCAAAGTCGCAGCTTCAAGAAATTTTTCAGCACGTCCAAATTAGAAACTCCTATTATAATATTCTATCTCATAATCAGTCGGATTTCAATGCCTTTTATCGAAATTTATACATTTGTCACATTCTACAAAAACTATTTTTGATTATTGCAATAATTATTATTGCCATTTCAGCTCCGCTTCTTGCTTGATGATTGTAATATTTATTCCCGGAGCCCGGCGTGCAAAAGCCAAAGCAGATAAAAAAACACCGGCTCGCCGTTATAAAGCCTGATTTTTGCTGTAAAGAAGAATATCTTTACAGCGCAAGTCCTCCGTTTTTTCTTTTATTGGCATACGGCTTGCCTGTAATCCTTGGGCGAGAAGGTAAGGCCCGGGCTATTTAGTCATGTTGTCGGCCGGCAATCGGGCGGTTGAGGGGCGGGTTGCAGCACATCCATGCCCTGCGGGGTAAAAAATAACGGGTATCCGGTTTTATACCGCACACCCGTATACCCGTATACCCATATACACATCGCTTCATTGTTTGACATATGTCTGTCCGTCATTTTTCGGCTGAATCTCTGAGCAACACCGGTGCATACCGCCGACGCCTACTCAGCGCAAAGCAGCTCAAGTGCACGCCGGAGATTTGACCGCGGAGTTGCGAGGTTCATGCGCATGAAGCCTCTGCCCCTCTCGCCGAAATCGGTGCCCTTAATGAGGCCGACGCCCTTGGCTGCGCACCACCTGCGCAGCTCCGGTTCGTCAAGCCCAAGGCTGCGCAGGTCTATCCACAGCAGATAGGTGCCCTCAATGTGGCTGAAGCCAAACTCAGGACGGTGTTCGCTGAGATATTCCTCGGCAAGCTTGCGGTTCCCGTCGATATAAAGGCACAGGGCGTCCAGCCATTCGGCGCCGGTCTGATAGGCGACTGTCTGCGCGAGCACGCCAAAGAGATTGATGCCGTCTATTCCGCGGCCTGATAATTCGCGGCGGAACAGCTCGCGCCGCTCTTCGTCCGGAATAATCACGGAGGAGCAGCGCAGCGCCGCGATGTTGAACGCTTTTGTTGCGGAGATGCAGGTCACGCCCTTGGGATCCACGGTTATCCACGGCGTCTGGACGTGTCCGGGCAGGATGACGTCGGAGTGTATTTCATCGGCGACGACCATGACGCCGTAGCGCTCGCACAGCTTGTGCAGCTCTGTCAGCTCCTCGCGTGTCCAGACCCTGCCGAGCGGATTATGCGGCGAGCAGAGGATCATCAGCTTCACGCCGCTCTTGAAGCCCCTTTCGAGGTCGTCAAGATCCATTCGCCAGCCCTTTTCATCATGGATGAGCGGGCTTTGATAGAGTCTGCGGCCATTTTTCTCGACCACGCGATAGAAAGGGCCGTAGACCGGCGTCTGTATCGCAATGAGGTCGCCGGGCTCGGTGTAGGCTCCTACGGCGACGTTGAGCGAATCAATAACGCCGGGTGACAAAGTGACGCATTCGCGGCTGATATCGGTCGCGTGGCGGGAATTCATCCAGTTAGCCACGGCGTCCATATCGTCGTCCGTCACCAGCGTGTAGCCGAACGCGCCGTGCATCGCACGCTTAACTATTGCATCTCGGACCGTCTCCGGCACCATAAAATCAATGTCCGCCGTGCCCATCGGAATAACGTCCTCTCTGCCGAAATTGGCGACGTTCGCGTCCCATTTCCAGCTTTTGGTGCCTTTGCGATTAACCCCCCTGTCAAAAAGCTCAAAGTAACGTTCCAGCTTCGCGTTTGTACACATTGGCAAACTCTCCTTGCAGCAATAGCTATATTTTATGCCTTTGCAGGCTTTTTAATGCGATCAGTCGATATTTCTCCCGCCTTTGAAAGCGCCAGCTTTGTGGCAAGCGGCCCAAGCAGTTCATATATGAGCGTTGCACACAGAACGACTGCCTGTATCTTAGCGCCATACTGAGGCAGCTCCGTCAGCACAATCTGCGCCATACCTATCGCGACGCCGGCCTGTGGGAGCAGTGTTATTCCAAGATATTTGCGTATTTTCTCCGGCGCCTTGACTACACTTGCGCCAAGGAACGCGCCCAAATATTTGCCGAGAGCGCGCACGACGATATAAATCACGCCGAGCAGCCCGATTGTGGGAAGCGCAGTCACGTCCAGCTCCGCACCGGATATGACGAAGAACAGCATGAACAGCGGCGGCGTCCAGCGGTCCGTGTTGTCAAGCAGGTCGAGCGCGTCGTTTCTGACGTTGACAAGCGTTGCGCCGATCATCATACACAGCAGCAGATCGGAAAGCCCGAAGCTTTTAGCAAGAGAAACGCCCAACACGACTGCGGCGATGCAAATGCACAGCTTATTCGCTTTTGAATGGAAAAAGCGCAGCACAAACGCCACGAGCAGACCAATCGCGCAGCCGATAACCAGCGAGAGCACAATCTCGATGAGCGGCTCTACGAGCATTGAATAGAGATTGACCTCCTTGCCGGACGAGAGGGTGTCCGCTATCGCGATGGAGATTGAAAAAACGATAAGACCTATCGCGTCATCCATTGCGACTACGGGCAGAAGGGTATTCGTCAGCTCGCCCTTCGCCTTGTATTGGCGCACGACCATCAGCGTGGCGGCAGGTGCGGTGGCGGTGGCGATTGCGCCGAGTGTGAGTGCAAGCGGCACGTCAAAGCCGCAGACGCACAACACGATATCGACCAGCGCGACCGCCATCAACGCCTGAAAAACAGTGATGACAATGACGTTTTTGCCTATGGCCTTGATGCTTGAAAGCTTAAATTCGCCGCCGATGGAAAACGCAATGAAGCCGAGGGCGGTGTTGGTTATCACATTCAGCCCGGAGAGCGCGTCGGTCGGGATAAGCTTCAGGCAGCATGGGCCGATAATCAGTCCGGCGATAAGATAGCCGGTGACGTTGGGAAGCTTCGCCAGCTTTGCGAGGCGTGACAGCACAAGCCCCCCCACCATCGCGATGGCGACATAAAACAAAACATGTACATTCATGGTTATTTATGCGATACTCCTTCCCAGTTCATTACAGGCACGGAAAAGAGTATCCCGGTGTTTGGCAGCCTTAAATCGCCACAGACCTTATGTACCGCCTCCTTGGCGATGGGGATGTCCTCATCCCGCATGACGATGAAAACCATCTTGCCGGTCTCGCGCTCAGGGTTGAGAAAGCTGCGCAGCGAGCTGAATATCGGCGGGTGCTCGCAATCTGCCTCGCTGACAGCTGCCAGCATCCCCTGACACTCTACGGACGTGGCGCCGCGGATCCCGCGCGCCATAAGCTCGTTCATGAGCGGAGAAATACACTCGTGATTATTTGTGATATAGACGAACAGTTGCATAAATATGCCTCCTGAATGAATATTGCCATATGCTTTGGGATTAGAAGAACGTCACGGTTCCGGCGATGAAATCGAGAACCTTCTCCTGTAGAAGATGAACGTATATGTAGTTTTTGCCGTAACACAGCTCGAACTTTTCCGGAGAATCAAAGCCGTATTCCGCATAATTATCGTTCAGCTCCGTCTGATATTCCTCGTCGCTGACGGTTATCTTCTCGCGCTTTGCGATAGTACGGACAATAAGCTCGTTGCCGACGGACTCCTTGCTCTGCTCGCGAAGCATCTCCTCAAACTGCTTTTCGGTGGAGCAATTGAAGTTTTCCTTGATAAGCTCGTCAAAATTCCGTCCGATGTCCTGTGCGTATATCTTGTAAAACTGTACGCCGTCCTTGGCGTATTGCGTCTTCATCGATTCCGGATAGCTCTTGACGGTGCTGTAGCTGTTCACCTGCTCCCAAATGATGCTCGCAAGGTTTTCTTTTTCAAGATTTTCCCTTTTGGCGTTGAAAAGCTCCTCGTAGGTGGCATATTTCGAGTTTGCCGCGACAAATTCGTCGGTAAATTCCGGAGTGATCACCTCGATTATATGGTTGATAGTAATCTCAAAGGTGCCCGTCTTTCCGGCGAGCAACTCGTTCTGGTAATCGTCCGGGAAGGTTGCCTCCGCCTCAACGATATCTCCGACCTTCGCGCCGGTCAGCTTTTCATCAACGCCGTCGATAAACGTCCCGCTGCCGACGTAAAACTCGTAGCCCGCCACCTTGTCGGAGAAGGGCTCGCCGTCTATGTATAATGTATAGTCAACGTTGACGGCGTCGCCCATCTGTATCTCTCCCTCGTCCTTCTGCCTGAACTCGACGAAGTCGTAAAAATCGTTAACGATCGCGTTCTCGACCGTCTCGTCGGACACCTCGATATAGGAGCGCTCGATGCTCCAGCCCTTGTACTTCTCGACGGTAACATATCTCTCCGGGTTGCTGTAGGCGGAGCATCCGGCAAGCGTCAACAGCAGACACAGCATCAGAAGGATGGAGATAATTCTGTTTTCCTTTTTCATTTTTCAGTTTCCTTTCGGTAAAATATGGATCTATATCGACAGAAAGCTCTGTTCGGACACATCAAATACGCCCCTGTTGGTGACGCGTAGCCGCGGTATCACCGGCAGCGCGAGGAAGGAGGCGGTAACAAACGGCTCGATGCTCTCCGGCACGCCCATCCCGCGCGCGACCGCCGTCATTTCGCGCAGCTTTTTCTCGGTCTGCTCCGGCGCTTCGTCGGACATCAGTCCGCACACCGGCAGGGCCAGCGAGGCCAGCACACATCCTCCGCGCACCAGAGCAAAGCCGCCCTTAATGCGCTCAATCTCCCGTGCCGCCGCGAGCATGTCCCCATCGTTGCTGCCTATCAGCAGCAGATTGTGCGAATCGTGGCCGACCGTTGACGCAAGCGCGCCGTCGAGCCACAGTCCCTTCACCACGCCAAGCCCGACCTGACCGGTTGCGTGGTGGCGCTCTACAACCGCTATCTTCTGATATTCGCGGCCCGGAGTGAAGAATCCGTTTTCGGCGGGGAGCTTCACGTCGGCGCGCCCGGTGACTATCTGTCCCGGAATCACCTCGATGACGGGCGAGCGCTCCTGTGTTACGCGCAGCCGGAGGGACTCTCCGTCAAGCCTGCCTGTATTCACCGTGTTCAGCAGCCTTTCCGGAACACGCGTCTGTTCTATCGCAGCCGGCTCGCCGTGCTCGGAGACCTTCTCTCCCCTGTACCAGACAGAGTCGATCTCGACCTTTTCGACGTCGTTCAATATAACGAGATCCGCCTGATAGCCCGGAGCGATTGCGCCCAGCCCGTGGAAGCCGTAATGCTCCGCCGCGTTGACAGACGCCATGCGGTAAGCGTCGGCGACCGGCACTCCGAGCGCTATCGCCTTTCGCACATTGAAGCTGATATGGCCCTGCGCGCGTATCTCCTCGATGTGCTTGTCGTCGGTGCAGAACGCGACGCGACCGTAGCCGAAGCCAAGCTCCTGCACGGCGCCGACGATATCAGCAAGGTTTTTTGCGGCACTTCCCTCGCGGGCCAGCACAGTCATTCCCGCACGGATACGGTCGGCCACCTCCTGCTTAGTCGTACACTCATGGTCGGTCGTAATCCCGGCAAGGCGGTAGGCGCAAAGCTCCTTTCCGCAGAGCCCGGGCGCGTGGCCGTCGATGTTGGTACCGGCAAACGCTGTCAGCTTTTCCAGCACGTCAGGGTCTCCCGCAAGCACGCCGGGAAAGTTCATCATCTCGCTGAGATACTTTATATCATCCCGCTGGAGTAGGCGTTCAACATCCGTGGAATCGAGGGCAGCTCCTGCTGTTTCGAAATTGGTAGCGGGAACGCAACTGGGTGCACCAAAATTGAACTTGAATGGAACAGTCTTGCCGTTTTCGATCATATATTCTACTCCCGCCATGCCGCAAACATTGGCGATCTCATGGGGATCACTTACCGTCCCGACGGTCCCATGCACCAC
>CANNTZ010000066.1 GCA_947522735.1 uncultured Oscillospiraceae bacterium
GCCTTACAAGCAGCGGCGGCAGACTGGAATTTACGCTGGAGTGGGACGAGCCTGTGGATATCGACCGCGTCATAAGCGACGAGGCCGGTAACATGATAAATGAGCTGCGGATAACGGCAAGAGATGCCTCCGGTAATATTTTGACCGAATATGTGCAGGACGAATGCGGCGCGCGGCGTGTCTCGGCGATAATGCGTCGGGGCGTCAGCCGCCTGGAATGTGCATATGCGGCGGCGGGGGAGTTTGAGCTGACGGGCTTTGAGGTGTACGCGACAAAGCCCGAGCGCGCAGATTTCGGCTTTGCTGCTTACCTGACGCTTGATTCGGATATCGACGGCGACGCGCTGCGGCAGCTCACCGACGTGATATTGATTGGCGGCAGTTGCTGGAATGCTGACGGTGAGATGCAGCTTGACGGCGAATTTTACTCGCTGCGCGGACGTATCTCCGGTGACACTGCGGTTTGGGCTACTATAGCGCCGGCATACGGACTGGTGCGCAGGGGCGAGGCGGGCGCAACGATCGATACGAAGGAGAAGCGCACGGCGCTGATCGACAGCATTATAGCTTTTGCGGACGAATACGAGCTGGCGGGCATTGACTTTGACTGGGAATTTCCAGGCAACGATACCGTTTGGGCAAACCTAAGCCTGCTCATTGCCGAGTTGAAAGAGCGCCGCAGTGAGCTGCTGCTGTCTGCGGCGCTGTATCCCGATAAAGCGCTGCTCACCGGCGACGGCTTCGCGGCGCTGGACCGTGTAAACGTGATGACTTACGACCAATTTGACGAAAAAGGGCGCCACGCAAACTACCGCATAGTAAAGGATATTGTCCGAAATATTGAATATTTTTCCAATAATCCATGTGAAGTATATAAGCTTTACATCGGTATTCCGTCGTATGGCAGGCCACTTGACGCTTCAAAAGTATGGAATTTATACAATGATCTCGCTGTCATTGATGGATATACCAATCTCTATGGCGAAAGCTATTTCAATAGCAGCGCGATGGCGGCAGATAAGGCCGCGTATTCGATGCAGGCCGGATTCGGCGGCGTGTTTGTGTTCCATCTGTCTGCTGACAAGCCTTATGTGAACGAGTTTTCTATAATAAGGAGCATTGCGGATTATATCAGCTTCTGACGCGCCGAATGGGAACGGCTGCGGCCGGGATTGACCTTAACGGGAGAATGCTGTCATGCTGCGAGGATAAAAACGAAATTCACTTAACGAAAAATATAATTCGTCTATTCTGTTTTTTACTCGCAGCATCTAACGAAAAAAATACTCCGTAAACGCTTGACTTTGGGCGGGAGATAGGATATAATTTCAATAGAGGCAATTTCGCTAAATAAAAATTTAGCGAAATTCAGGGGAGTTAAAAAAGCTGTAACTGCGCTGTGGCACTTGGGTATTTATACTTTGTAGCTGTAACTGTGCTGCGGTGCTTTGGTGTTTATACTTGTACTTGCACTTGCGCCGCGCGGCCTTTAATTTTACGTGGCCGCGCTATAATCAGATATCGAGGTTTGTATTATGGATAAAAAGCTGCTCAACGATTGCCCGCAGGTGCTGCGAGATTTTCTGTTTTATATGGAGACGATCCGCGGACGCTCGGCTCGCACCGTCGAAGCCTATTACATCGATCTGCGCACCTTTCTGCGTTACATGAAGCGCGCCAAGGGCTGGATCGATGCAGATACGCCGCTAAATGAGATCACGATCGGCGACGTTTCGGTTGAGCTGATACGCTCCGTCACTCTCTCCGACGTATATGAGTTCCTTAACTGCATGCTTTCGGAGCGCGACAACAACGCGCGCACAAGGGCCAAAAAGGTCAGTTGCATCAGGGTGTTCTTCAAATATATGACTGCCAAGGCAAACCTTCTGGAGGAAAATCCCGTTGCGGCGCTGGATACCCCGAGCATTCGGAAATCACTGCCCAGATATCTTAATCTTGAAGAAAGCCTTCAATTGCTCTCCTCGCTTGATCCGGACAACAAGCCGCGTGATTACTGCATTATCACTCTGTTTATCAACTGCGGGATGCGTCTGTCCGAGCTGACCGGCATAAATCTGTCCGACGTCAAGAGCGACAGTCTTCGCGTGCTCGGCAAGGGCAACAAGGAGCGTATAGTTTATCTCAACGACGCATGCAGGCAGGCGCTGGAGCTGTATATAACCCGTCGGCCTAACGCGCCGAAGGAGCCGAACGCACTGTTCATCTCGCGGAACGGCCGTCGGATAACGCCGCGCCGCGTCGAGCAGATAGTTTCGGCGGCGTTGAACACATCCGGTCTTGGCGACAAGGGTTATTCCCCCCACAAGCTGCGCCACACCGCAGCGACGCTTATGTACCAGTATGGCCAGGTGGACGTCAACGTATTAAAGGAGATTCTTGGCCACGAAAATCTGGCGACGACCGAGATATATACGCACGTCGCAAACCGTCAGGTGCGTTCTGCAATGCAGAAGTCTCCCCTGTCGTCGATGACTGCGGAAAAGGTCAAAAGGATTCATACGGAAGATAAAATCAATGAAAATGATGAATAAAAGCTGCCACAGACAAGATATCTATGGCAGCTTTGCACTATAATATGTGTCGGTATTTGTGGATTATTTCCATTCAGGCTCAAGCTCGTAGCCGTTTTCGGCCATGTCCTCTTTAAAAAAGTCGTACATGTGCGTGCCGTTATCGGTTTTGTAGCGTCCAACGGAATCGGGACGCATTTCAATCCTTGCCATTGGAATACCTAGGAACCTCTCAAGCTTGGCAAGCGTATTGTCCTGATCGAACACCATATCCTCGAAGCGCAGGTGCAGGCTGGACGCGGGCTTGGGAGTCGCCTTGACGATATCGAGCTGATATTTCCAGCTTATCGCGCGAGAGAGGCGAATATCGTCGGTCTGCTCGCAGGGCACGCCGAAATCGGAGAGCCTGTCGGTGAGGTGGGCGTTTATTATACAATCGCGCGGGTCTCGAACCCAGAAAATATACTTTATCTCCGGGAACATGCGGATAATCCAAGGATATACGAGGTTAGTCTCCGGCAGCTTCCATCCCCTGTTCTCCGCCTTGCTGCTGAGCACGGTGGAGAGAAAGCTTTCGACAAGACGGGTGAACGCCGGATCTATTGGCATAGTGTGCAGACGGGAAAAGTCCCACTCGAGACCGCCCTTGTATTCGACATATTTAGCCATTACGCGGCATGCCTCATACATGTCCTCAGCCGGGATGAGGTCTCCGGAGACGTTGAGCGGCTCGCCCATATAGACGCCGCTTGCGCTGAGAGTGTGCGAAATGGATCGGGTGCCGGAGTGTCCGCGGCCGATGATGGTTGTCAGAAACATATATTGTCCTCCTGATTTTCGGGATGGATTTTCCGTGAAATTTTACAATACAAATAATATAAAAAAAGCGCGCGAATGTCAATAGACTTCGCGTGCTTTCGTGTCTGTTCAGGCCGATAATGTCGGAAACGGCACACAAATGATGATTTACGCTCCGCAAAACCAGCCGTCACTCTCCGATGATCTTTATCAGTGCATGCTTGCGGCGTTTGCCGTCGAACTCGAAATAGAATATCTGCTCCCATGTGCCGAAATCGAGCTTACCGTCTGTTATTGCGACGACTACCTCGCGTCCCATGACGGTGCGCTTGAGGTGGGCGTCGGCGTTGTCCTCATAGCCGTTGTGCCTGTACTGACTGTACGGCTTTTCGGGCGCGAGGCGTTCGAGCCATACCTCAAGGTCGTGATGCAAGCCGGCCTCGTCGTCGTTGATAAACACGCTTGCCGTGATATTCATCGCGTTGACGAGCACAAAGCCCTCCTTAACGCCGCTCTCGCGCACCGCAGCGGCGACCTCCGGCGTGATATTTACGAGCCCTCGCCTTGTGGGAAGATTAAAAATAAGCTCTTTTCTGAAGGATTTCATCTGCCTCTCTCCTATTCCGGTTTTAGTCTGTGCTATAATTCTGCCACATTCTGCGACAAAAATCAAGCCCCAAACCGTATTCGGCGCCTATGAGTTGAAGCTGCCGTCCCAGAGCGGCATATTTTCGATATATCGTCCCTCAATCGCCGGGACGTAGTAAGCGCCGTAATCCTTCAAGCCGTCCTCATCCTCCATCTCGGGCAGCTCGACATAGAAGCGGTAATATGGCAGAAAATATTGATCTCCCTTGCCGGTTCGATAGACAAGCTCAACCTTGGCGACATATTTTTCACCGGGGAACTCATACGGCGCGTTGGTGACATAGTGTCCGTCAAGCAGCAGCTTTTTCGCGTCTTTTACGCTGATTATCGGGTAATCGCCCAGCTTTTCGGTCAGATTACGCCCGTGGAACCTCACTAAAAACAGCTTGCTCTCGTCGTTGCACAGGAAGTCTATGCTGCGGAAGTTAAAGTTGATAATCCGCTCGGTGACGCTCAGCGACCTGCCCCCCTCATAAAAGCTGATACAAAACATTCTGTCGCGGTATATATTGTAATCCCCTCCGGTCACGTTGACAACGGCCCTGTCTATGCCTATGAGCGCCGCATATTTATCCTGCAAATATTCAGCGGTCGCGCAGTTTTCCTCATACGAGGCATAATGGCTGAAGTTGTATTCGCCGGGCAGCTCGATTGCGGGGTCGAAAACGACTGTGGCCGTCAGCGTAGGCTCCACCGTTATCCTCACGCCATCCGCAAGCGCTTCCACCTTAGTCGGCGCAAAATCCTCCTCCGATACGCTCACTCCGGCCTCCGCCATCTTCTCCTCGAGCTTTGCGCGCGTTTCCTCGTCCGGCGCGTCGTCGGTCAGCTCAAGCGCCGCCTCGTCTATCCCCAGCCTGCCGGCAATATCAAGTGCCAGCGCCTGCATTGTCGCAAAATCGCCGTTTTCCGGCTGCATGGTGTTCCTGTTCAGAGTATTCGGATTCTTATAAACCGGCAGCTTGTCCGGGGAGCTCCTTTCGCTCCACGGGTTTCCGGTGACAAGCTCCGATATATCGTACGCCATATAGCCCTCGAAGCCAAAGCTGCTGTAAGCGTTCTCGGTCAGCTCAATCATCGGCAGGCTTGCGTCAGGCTTGTCGTGCAGCCCGGCCACAGCCCATATGCCAGCCCCTAAAAGCAGCACGGCGCATGCGGCAGCCGCCGTCCACCTTTTCCAATCGAGTTTTTTGGGGGTTCGCGTGCTGCGCACCTTGTACGTCTCTGCGATTATGTCGTCGTCAAGCTGTTCGACAGCATTTTCAATGTCTTCCCTCTTCATATTTCAAAGCCCTCCTGTAATAGATATTTTTTCAGCCCTTGCCGCGTCCTGTACAGGCTGCTTTTGACACTTGCCTCGCTCATGCCATAATATTCTGCGAGCGTTTTCAGCGAATCCGCATAGTAATATCGCCCGGCAAAAAGACATCGCGCCTCCGGTGATATCCCGCGCAGATAGGCATTTATTGCCGTCGCAAGCACACGGCTGTCCACAATTTGGATTGTTGTGTCTCCGGCGGAGAGGCAATTCTCCAGCTCCGACAACGACACGTCGTATTCCGACGCGCGGCGTTTACGGCGATTCTTCCCGCGCAGGACGTCTATTGCGAGCCGACGCGTTATCTTTATCAGATACGCCGCCAGATTGTCCGGTCTTTCCGGCGGTATCGCCATCCACGCCCTCAGATAGGCGGTATTTACGCACTCCTCGTCCGCACCGTTCTCGCCAAGAATATTTTTCGCTATCCGCCGCAGGCATTCGCCATATTTTCGCCGTGTCTCATCGAGCGCCGATTCATCGCGCGCAAAGAATCGCTCGATTATCTCGTTGTCACACATCCTTCACTCCTCCTTCTCGATTGATAAAAGCGCTTTCAATAATACAGACGGCAAACAGCGGAAAAGGTTTCGGAGCGCTGCAAGCTTTTTCGAGGGAAAAAAAGCGGCGTCCGTCATTTGGGCGGACGCCGTCAGAGAAAATATTTCGCCTATTAGGGGAATATGCCGCGGAATTTGCGGGCCTTGACAATACGGTCAATTGCAGACATGTACGCGCCCATTCTAAGCGTGGTCTGCTTGCTCTGAGCGTGGTTCCAGACCTCGGCAAAGGCCTTGACCATCTTCTTTTCGAGCGCCTTGTTGATGTCATCCTCGTCCCATGTGACAGACTGGATGTTCTGGGTCCACTCAAAATAGGAGACCACCACGCCGCCGGAGTTTGCAAGGATATCCGGAACGACGATCTTGCCTGCCTTTTCGAGGATGGTGTCGGCCTCGACGGTCGTCGGGCCGTTTGCGCCCTCAACGATGAGACCGGCTTTGATGTCCGCCGCGTTGTCTGCGGTGATCTGGTTTTCGAGAGCTGCCGGAATGAGGATATCGCAGTCACAGGCAATTACGTCCTGAGTGGTGCAGAAGCGGCCGCCGCCCTTATAATCCTTGACGAGGTTGCGGTTGCGGACGAACTTGTAGAGATCCTCCATATCAATGCCGTTCTCGTCGATATATCCACCGGAAATATCACCGACGGCGACAACCTTATATCCCGCTTCATGCATGAGGCGCGCGGCGGTGCCGCCGACGTTACCCATGCCGATAACCGCGATACGGGTGCCCTTGATGGGACGTCCGAGACGCTTGAGCAGCTCATTGGTGACGATCATGACGCCGCGTCCGGTGGCCTCGCTTCTGCCAAGGGAGCCGCCGACCTCTATCGGCTTTCCGGTCACAACGCCCGGAACGGAATAGCCCTGGAACATGCTGTATGTATCCATCATCCAGCCCATGATCTCCGCGTTGGTGTTGACGTCGGGAGCAGGGATATCCTTTTTCGGGCCTATAAGCGGGAGGATCATTGCGGTGAAGCGGCGGGTCAGACGCTCCAGCTCACCCTTCGAAAGGGTCGTG
This sequence comes from uncultured Oscillospiraceae bacterium, assembly GCA_947522735.1. Classification (GTDB taxonomy): domain Bacteria; phylum Bacillota; class Clostridia; order Oscillospirales; family Ruminococcaceae; genus SIG526. The sequence continues at coordinate 6,885 of CANNTZ010000066.1, forward strand.
GGATCGACCTTTACGCCACCCTTGCCGCCGCCGTAGGGAATATCGGCGACAGCGCACTTGAAGCTCATCCACGCCGCGAGAGCCTTGACCTCGTCCATGTTGGCATCCTGATGATAGCGGATGCCGCCCTTGCAGGGGCCTCTGAGGCTGGAGTGCTGTACTCGATAGCCTTCAAAAACCTTCAGCGAGCCGTCGTCCATCTTGACGGGGATTGATACCTTGAGCTCGCGCTCCGGATACTTGAGAGTGACATAGTCATCCTCATTGAGGCCAAGCATTTCTGCCGCGCTCTCCAGCACGGAGAGCATGTTCTCATAGGGGTTGTACGCCTTTTCCATGACACATTCTCCATTCGTAATATAACAAATCCGCACATCACATTATTTGATCTGCGATTATTTATATTGTATCACAATCGGTTGCGCTTGTAAATATCTTTTTGATTTAAAAATAGATATTTTTTACATTAACTTTAGTTTTTTGTAAAGGCATTATATTTATAACAGTTACGATAATAATAAGCATGATTACAGAAAATTCATCGCGTCAACAGCGGCTTAAAGAGGAAAAATCGCGTAATATCAGGCTTTTCCTGACATGAGGCCCTGCGCTGAGCGGCCATGATAAAGCGCTCCCGCCGGACATTTTCTGTGTCTGGCGGGAGCGTGGCAAATGTCACAGATATTACTGCTGTTTTTTGTCTTTACTCTCCATCTTGGCGCGGAGATTATTGTCGAGGATGCTTTTGCGAACGCGCAGGCTCTTCGGCGTGACCTCGATCAGCTCGTCGTCGCCGATGAACTCGATGTATTCCTCAAGGCTCATTGTGCGCGGCGTGGTCAGGCGCAGAGCGTCGTCGGAACCGGCGGCGCGCATGTTGGTGATATGCTTGCGTTTGCAGACGTTGACGACAATATCCTCCGCCTTTGGAGACATTCCCACAATCATTCCCTCATAGACCGGCGTGCCCGGCCCGATGAAGAGCGTGCCGCGCTCCTGCGCATTGTAAAGTCCGTAGGTGACGGCCTCGCCGGTTTCGTATGCGATTAGCGAGCCTGTAAAGCGGCGCTGTACGTCGCCCTTGTACGGCTCGTAGCCGTGAAACACCGAGTTCATGATGCCCTCGCCCTTGGTGTCGGTCATAAATTCGCTGCGGTAGCCGAACAGGCCGCGCGCGGGGATGAGGAACTCGATGCGCATACGCGTGCCGACCGGCGTCATCTTGACGAGCTCCGCCTTACGCTGCCCCATCTTTTCCATGACGGAGCCTACGCTTTCGGAGGGTACGTCGATAACAAGCTCCTCTATCGGCTCCATGAGCACGCCGTCAAGCTCCTTATAGAGCACTCGCGGGGTGCTGACAGAGAACTCATAGCCCTCGCGGCGCATCGTCTCGATGAGGATGGATATATGCATCTCACCTCTGCCGCGAACCTTGAGTGAATCGGAGGAATCGGTCTCCTCTACGCGCAGCGATACGTCCTTGAGCAGCTCGCGGAAAAGGCGCTCGCGCAGCTGGCGGGAGGTTGGAAATTTGCCCTCGCGTCCGGCAAAGGGACTGTCGTTGACCGAAAAAGTCATTTCAATGGTGGGCTCGCTGATCTTGACGAAAGGAAGCGGCTCTGGGCTGGAGGCTGCGCAGACGGTGTTGCCGATGGTGATATTCGGTACACCGGAGAAGCAGACTATATCTCCGACAGACGCGCTCTCGGCGGGAACGCGGCGCAGCTCTTCTATCTGATACAGGTTGACGATCTTGCTGTTGTATTTTACGTCAGGGTCATGGTAATCGCAGACGGTGATCTCGGAATTTGCCCTGAGTGTGCCGCGCTCTATGCGTCCGATTGCAATGCGCCCGACGTAGTCGTTATAGTCGATCGAGGATACAAGGAGCTGAAGCGGAGCCTCAGGGTCGCCCTCTGGAGCCGGGATGTATTCGAGGATTGTATCGAACAGCGGAGTGAGATCCTTTCCCGGATGATTCGGCGAGAAAGACGCCGTGCCGTCGCGACCGGAGCAGAAAAGCACCGGCCCGTTGAGCTGATCCTCGTCGGCGTCAAGATCGAGCAGCAATTCGAGCACCTCGTCCGGCACCTCTTCGAGTCGCGCATCGGGACGGTCGATCTTGTTGATGACGACGATGACGCGGTGGCCCAGCTCCAACGCCTTTTGAAGCACAAAGCGTGTCTGAGGCATTGGGCCCTCGGCTGCGTCCACCAGCAGAACGACGCCGTCGGCCATCTTTAGCACCCGCTCAACCTCGCCGCCAAAATCGGCGTGCCCCGGAGTATCGACGATGTTTATCTTAACGCCCTTGTAGTGGACGGAGGTGTTTTTCGCCATAATGGTGATGCCGCGCTCGCGTTCGAGGTCGTTGGAGTCCATAACGCGCTCCTCGACCACCTGATTTTCCCTAAATGCGCCTCCCTGCTTGAGCATCTCGTCTACCAGCGTTGTCTTGCCGTGGTCAACGTGCGCAATAATTGCAATATTTCTAAGATCTTCCCTTTTCAAAACGGTTTTCTCCCTTCAAAGCTGCGCGGCGACGATCCTGTCGATCCCCGCGTAATCCTTATAAACTTTTATATCTTTATATCCGGCGCGCTCCATTATCTCCGATACTCCGCGCGCCTGCCCGTCGCCTATTTCATATATCAGCGCTCCTCCGGGCCTGAGCGCCACTTTCCAGTTTTCGGTTATCGTCCGGTAGAAATCAAGTCCGTCGCCGCCGCCGTCCAGCGCCATGCGCGGCTCGCGCAGCACTTCGCGCTGTAGCTCCGCAATCTGCCGTGTGGGCACATACGGCGGATTGGAAAGAATGACGTCAAGCCCCTCAAAGCAGAGCTCCGGCGAGCCCGGCGAGAGGTCGGGAGGGCGCAAAACGTCGCGCCGGATCACCGTCACATTGTTCGCGCGGTTGAGCTCGACGTTTCTCCGGATATAGCCGAGCGCCTTTTCGGACAGCTCGACCGAAAACACCTGCGCGTTCGGATGCAGCACAGCGGCCGCAATGGCAATGCAGCCGCTCCCGCTGCAAAGATCGGCGATTTTTGGGGTATCCGGCAGAGGAAGCTCGGAAAGCCGCTCGATGAGCAGCTCCGTCTCAGGGCGCGGGATAAATACGTTTTCTCCGACGATCATCCGGCAGCCGTAAAATTCCCAGCTTCCGATTATATATTGCAGCGGCTCGCCGTCGATCCGTCGCTGCGCGGCCCTTCTGACCGCGTCTGCGCGCTCGTCCGTCACGGCGCCGCCCTTTCCCAACAGAAACCCGCCGGGAGTCAGCCCAAGCAGCTCTTCAAGCAGCACCGACGCTTCAAACGCCGCATTCTCAACCTGCGCGCGCTTAAACTCCTGTGAGATTTCCGTATAAAGCTGTCCGATAGTCAACAAGGAACGATCCTTTCCTTTATTTGAAATATATGTAAATATTATTGGCAGTCACGTTTTTCATCGACGCGTTTTTCCAGAGCCAAAAGCAGCCTTTTGGCTCCCAGCCCTCCGCCGAAGCCGGTGAGCTTGCCGGAGGCTCCCACAACGCGGTGGCATGGCAGGATTATCATTATCGGGTTACAGTGGCAGGCGCCGCCGACGGCACGGGCGGCCTTTGGACTGCCGGTCTGCGCGGCAAGCTCACCATAGGTGCGCGTTTCGCCGTACGGTATCTCCCCCATCGCGCGCCACACCTTCATTTGGAACGGCGTGCCGGAGAGCTTTACCGGCAGCTCAAAGCGCGTTCGCGTTCCGGCAAAGTATTCTCGGAGCTGTGCGGCGGCGCAATCCAGCAGCTCACGCTGTGTCGGCGCAAAATCGTCGGGCGTCGTCTCGCCCTCGCGCAGCGCCGGGATGTCCTCGCAGTGATAATCCGCAGGCTCCGGATACTGCTTTGCGCCGACGATGCAGCCGTCCTCGGCGGAGATCTTTATATGCCCGACAGGGCTTTCGATAAAGCGATATTCAATCATAACAGTTAAATTCATGGGAGCAGGCGTGCCGGTTTTGCACAGTAAAATCATATTGTTGGGGAGAATGAGGGAGGCTTGATGGCCTATCGCCGGCTGAAAACTCCGAATTGATCACCATCGGTCGCTCTCGCCGTCCTTGGGGATGACAGGCTTCATCGAGGCGATGGCAACCTCGATCTGCGAGCGGTCAGGCTCGTTTGTAGTTATGTGCTGGAGCCACATTCCGGGTGCGGAGATGATACGGGTAAAGACGTTGTCATGGCGTCCGGCGAGCTTGATGAGCTCGTACGCGAGGCTTGTTATGACCGGCAGCAGCGCCAGCTTGACGAGCACTCGCAGGAACAGATTATCCCACGGCACGAACGGCAGTGAGAATATAACAATGCTGATTATCAGCACGATTATCATAAAGCTGGTGCCGCAGCGCGGATGAAAACGGCGGTATTTAGCGACGTTTTCGGGGGTAAGCTCGTCGCCCGCCTCATAGCAGGCGATGGTCTTGTGCTCCGCGCCGTGATATTCATAGACGCGGCGGATATCCGGGAGCAGAGATGTGAGGTAGATGTAGAGCACGAACACCATGATCTTTATCACACCCTCGACGACGGTGCGCAGGGCGCCGGGCAAAAAGGCGCTCGTCAGGTTGGCGAGCCACGCCGGAACAAACATGAACAGCAGCAGCGCCAGCGCCACGGCTATAACGGAGGCTATTACGGTGACAATCTTGTAGAGACTGTCTCCGAAGAGCTTTTCGAGCTTTCTTTCAAACGCCGAGGGCTCCTCCTCCACGCCCGCCTTTTCCGCGGACTTCATCAGCGTCTTATAGCCCTGGATCATCGTCGTGACAAAGTTAAAGACGCCGCGGATGAACGGTATCTTGCCTATCCTTGTCACCTTGTTCTTCCATGTTTCGGTGTCGATAGAGCCGTTCGATAGCCTCACCGACATTGCGGACAGCTCCGGGCCTCGCATCATTACGCCCTCGATTATCGCCTGACCGCCTATGCTGGTCTTTTTGGCGCTGCGAATGACCGCTTCGCGATTGATGGGAGCGGCGTCCTGTGCGGAAGCTTCTACGGCTGTGGTGACGTCAATATTTTCCTGTGTGTTCATATATACCGTGTTCCTTTCCGATGAGATGTGCCGTCAGTGCTTTCCGGCCTGCGGCAGTTTTATTGTAACAGTGGTTCCCTCGCCCTTTTTGCTTTCAAGCTTAAGCTCGCCGGAGTGCAGCCTGACTATATTGTCCGCGACCGCCAAACCGATGCCAGAGCCGCGCTTGCTGGAGGTTCCCTTAAAGAACTTGGTCTTTACCTTGGGCAGCTCGTCCGCGCTGATTCCCTCGCCGAAATCGCGGATACGGATGTAGACGTAATTCTTGTCCTGCGCCGCGCTCACGATGATTTTGCTGCCGGAATAGGAGTATTTGAGCGCGTTGTCGAGAATATTGATGAACACCTGGCGCAGGCGGTTTCGGTCGCCCATGACCGCGATCATCTCATCCGGCTCGTCAAACTCCAGCTCTACGCCGTCGCGCCGCGCCCGCTCGGTGAACATCAGCACGGCGTCGTCCAGCTCCGCGACAATATCCAGCTTTTCCGGTATCATCGAGAGCCTCCCGCTCTGCATCCGCGAGAAATCGAGCAGCTCCTCCACCATCTGGGACAGCCGCTCGGTCTCGCCGGTTATCACGCGCATCCCCTTTTTGATGGTCTCGCGGTCGTCCGATTCCTGTATCGTTTCGCTCCAGCCCTTTATGGCCGTCAGCGGCGTGCGCAGCTCGTGCGAAACGGAGGAGATAAAGTCGTTCTTGAGCTTTTCGGAGGCGCTAAGCTCCCCCGCCATATAGTTGATAACGTCGCACAGCTCGCCTATCTCGTCGTCGTTCTTCTTTTCGAGACGGATATCGAAATCTCCCTGCGCTATCTTGCGCGCAGTCTCACTGACCATGCCGACGGGAATGACTATCGAATTGATGAAATAGGAGCTGGAAAAGATGACGAAGCATACTATCGCGATGCAGACTATAGTCACGGCGGCTATCACCAGCACAATCTGCCGGTCAATGAGCGAGAGCGACACGACGATGCGTATAGCAGGCATGGTGACGCCGCTGACCGGCAGCAGACGCGTTATTGCAAAGACGTTTTCGCCGCGGCTGTTGCCGATATATTCGCCGCTTTCTCCCGAGGCATCCATAGCATAGACGTAGTCCGGCATCGGCTCGCTGCGATCCGGCAGAAAGCCGCTGGAGGTCAGCGCAACATGTCCGGCGTAATCCACCGCCATCAGCTCCATCCGGTCGCGATATTCAAAGCTCTCGACAAGCTCGGTCATCATGTCGTCGTAGCGCTCCGGGTCGCTTTCGTAATAGCCGAGCAGCGTATTGACGATGACGTCGGCGCGGGAGTTGACTATCTGCCTCACGCCGCCGTAATAGTAGTTGCGTATGCCTATCGCAAATACGATCTCGAAGGCGATCAGTATGACGAGTATAACGCCGAGACTGTTGACCAGCCAGCGCCTGGTTATATTGCCGTATGCCATGCTCTCCGCCTCCCCTCAGACTGTTTTGCGCTTTTATTCCTCGATCCACTTGTAACCGAAGCCCCAAACCGTCGTCAGATAGCGCGGCTTGGACGGGTCGTCCTCAAGCTTCATTCGAAGCCGCCGGACATTGACGTCCACGATTTTTTCATCGCCGAAATAGTTCTCGCCCCAGACTCGTCCGAGGATATCCGTGCGGGCCAACGCCGCGTTTGGGTTCTTGAGAAACAGCTCGATGAGTTGAAATTCCACCTGCGTAAGCTCGATGGGTCTGCCGTTTTTGGTCAGCGTGCGGCTGCGGAGATTGAGTGCGAAGGGGCCGGAGATGATCTTTTCCGAGACCTGCGCCTGCTGCACTGCGGTGACGCGGCGGTGTATCGCGTCCACGCGCGCGACAAGCTCCGAGGGACTGAACGGCTTGGTTACGTAGTCGTCCGCGCCGAGCATCAGCCCCGACACCTTGTCCATCTCCTGCGACTTCGCGGAGAGCATGATTATGCCCATAGTTCCGCTCTGCTCACGCAGCCTCTTGCTGACGGTAAAGCCGTCGATGCC
>CANNTZ010000067.1 GCA_947522735.1 uncultured Oscillospiraceae bacterium
TCAGCGGAAGAGGTGAGTGTTTCCAAAGAGAGAGGGGAAACAGCCTGAAAGGGTGTCCCCTCTCTCTTTGGTGCGCTTTTGCCTACTTGCACACGCATTTATGCGTGACGCATACAGCAATAGACCAGCCCAACTCCGCGGGAATAAGTTAACGAAACCGATAACGTAAGCGCCTTTGGCGCGAACCGCGGACTTATCACCGGGCATTGCCCGGCGCGCGGCATGAGCGCAAGTTAGCGCCAAAGCGCAGTCAATCCTCGCCGACAGGCGAAAGATTAAGTCAATCATAAGAAAAGATAGAACAACTCAACTCCGCGCGAGCCAGCGCCCGCAGGAAAAAATCAGCCCTTCAGGGAGCCGATGAGAACACCCTTGACAAAGTATTTCTGAACAAAAGGATATGCAATAAGCATCGGCGCAGAGGCAATGAGGATGAGCGAGTACTTCATGCTCTCAGCCATCAGCTTGCGCTTCAGCATTGCCTCCGCCTGTATTGCCTCCATCGACGTCATGGACTCTACAACATTCATCGCCTGATTCTGTATAAGTATGTTGCGAAGAACATATTGCAGGGGATAGAGCTTCTTTTTGTCGATGTAGAGCACGGCGTTGAAAAAGGAGTTCCAACTTCCAACGGCGTTGAACAGCGCAATGACCGCAATGATAGCGCCGGAGATGGGCAGAGCGACGGAAAAGAATATTCTCAGCTCGTTTGCACCGTCAATCTTGGCGGCCTCGTATAGCTCGTCGGGAAAGTTGGTGAGATAGAACGTGCGCGTTATAATCATGTTGTATACACTGAAGCCGGCGGGGATTATCAGCGCCCAGCGCGTGTTGATGAGCCCGAGCTGCTTTATCAGCAGATAGCCCGGGATCATGCCGCCGCCAATGTACATGGTGATGACGAAGAAGGTCATGATGACCTTGCGGCCACGCAGATTTTTGCGTGACATAACGTAAGCAGCCGGAATGGTGACGGCGAGACTGTATACAACGACAAGTGCGGTGTTGATAATGCTGTTGTAATAGCCGAGCCAGATTTCGTTGTTCTTTATAACGTTGGTATAGGCGTCGAAGGTTACATCGACGGGCGCGAATATAACGTGGCCCTTGTATATTTCATATGGGTTGCTGGTCGAGGCTATAATGGTGAAATAGAGCGGATAGAGCACAACCAGCGTGTAGAATACGATGAGCGCGGCGTTGATTAAGCCGAAAGTCCTGTCGGACATGGTGCGCTTGGAGCGGAGCACATGGGACATAATATCACCTCAAATCTGTTTGGTTCGTCTCACCAGAGGGAGGTTTCGGTCAGCTTGGCGGAGAGACGGTTGAAGAAGGTCAGCAGAACGATGTTGACGAGCGAATTGAACAGCCCAACTGCGGTGGAATAGCTGTATTGAGCGTCCTTGATGCCAAGACGGTAGACAAAGGTGGAGAAAACATCGGACAACTCCATGTTCAGCTTGTTCTGGAGAAGCAGCACCTTTTCAAAGCCGCAGTCCATCATGGAGCCGAGAGACATTATCAGCAGTATCATGATCGTCGGGATAATGGAGGGCAGATCTATGTAGATGATCTTCTGGAAGCGGCTCGCGCCGTCGATCTCAGCCGCCTCTACAATCTGAGGATCGACGCCGGAGAGCGCCGCGAGATAGATTATCGTGCTCCAGCCCGCATCCTGCCAGATGCCGGATATGACGTATATCGTCGAGAACCACAGCGGCTCGCTCAGAAAATCGCGGCCCTGTCCGCCGAGCAGCATGATTATCAGGTTGATAACGCCGGTCTCGCGCTGCAAAAACAGCTTCACCATGCCGCACATCGTAACCATCGAGATGAAGTGCGGGGCGTAGAGTATCATCTGCGAAACCTTCTTCAGCCGCTGGGAGCGCAGCTCGTTGAGCATAAGCGAGAGAATGATGGGCGCGGGCATTCCGACGAGCAGGCCGTGGACGTTGATTATCATCGTGTTGCGCAGCAGTTGCCAGAAGTTGGAGCTGGTGAGATAGCGCTTGAAATGCTTTAGCCCGACCCAGTCGCTGCCGAAAAAGCCCTTGCTGAATTTGAAATCGCGGAAGGCTATCTGCGCGCCATACATGGGATAGTAACAGAAGATGAGGATAAAAACGATAGCGGGAATAAGCAGCAGATAAAGCTGCCAGTACTCGCGAAAATATTTTGCGGCATCGGAGCGCTTTTTCACACGCGTCGCCGAAGCTTTAGCTGTTGACAGAGCCATTTGCAGTGACCTCCATTATTGGCGTGATTGGTTCATTTATAATTTAACATGTGGCAAAAGTGGATTCAATATGTCGTTTTTGCTTTGACGAATAATACAAATTAACCTTATTTTAAAAATATTGCGGCGTAAACGGCCTGTATAAAAGGCTTGCAGGGCCTTCGACGAGCCGAGGGCCGGAGCGGTTTCACGGTCGAACAAAATCCCCGGGGCGCAGGAGGGCGGCGAATCGCACGTATCGGCCACGGAGCTCAATCGGAGCAAGTTCGTTTTTCGGAGCGGCACGCTCGCAGTGGTTTCTCCGGCAGCCCCTCGACGGAGCGGACGTATATCGTCCGGACATGACAACGCCTCCTGCCGTAGCCTGTATTCTACAGCAGAAGGCGTTTTTCCATACGAGATAAAGCATCAGTCCTGCAAGCGGGGTCGCGAAGCCAAGCGCACCCCGGGCAGGGCTTCCGCTGCCGTTGACAGGGGAGACGGAGATAAACACAGGAGCATCCGACGAGCCGCAGCCGGGGCGGGAGGTTGCCCTGAGGCCAAGTGCTTTTCCGCAGTCTCGGCAAAAGGCTATGACAATCCTTCGATCAATATAATTTCCCCGAGGTCGCAAGAGCTTGAGGCTCGTCGCGGGTTGAATTTCTTTTATGAAATTTTATGATCCTGCAAAAGAGTTTAGTCAATGCCGTTTTGCCGGGTGCTTTTTCACATCGGCTGAAAATTTGCGTTTGAATTGTAAAGCAGCGCATGAAAACGAGAAGCCATCCAAAGGAGGGCCGGCGAAAAATGAGAGCAAAAAACGCCCGGAGACGCTGTTCAAGACCGTCTCCGGACGTTTGATTCCCGGTTGCACCGGCATTGGGACGCGCAACGCCATGGCAAGCATGACGAACGCCAACCAAACCGCCGTGCAAACAAACATACCTGCTCCGGCCCGCGCCGTCTGACGGCGGAGCCGTGGGCAAGCTTTTCTTCGCAACAGGTATAATGTGCGAAAAGGCAGTCGCTCCCGTGCGTTACTTTTTCGCGGCAGGCTCCTGCGGCGCGGGCGCATCGGCGGATTCGCTTTCGGCAAGCCTTTGCTGCGCCTTTTTGCCCTTGTTGGTCTGCACGACTATCGCAATGAGCAGCGACACGAGCGTGACCGCAGCGACGCCGAGCGCGACCCAGTTGAGCGTCGTGATCGCCTTGAGATTCATTTCAAGCACGTAGAACACCGTGAGCAGCAGAACCGCGACAAAAAGCAGTATGTTTTTCATAGATGTTGCATCTCCTGTCAAAATTCTTGATGAGTCTATGAAAATTATATCAGCCACGGAGCGGAAAATCAAGTGAAAAGCGAATATTTATGCGCTATTTTGCCTCCAGCCAGTTTTTGCCGGAGTGAACGACCGCCTCGAGCGGCACAGTGAGCTGCGCGGCGTGCGTCATCTCGTCGTGGAGGATGCGTGTCGCCTGCTCCTGCTCGTCCGGCGTGGTTTCGAGTATCAGCTCGTCGTGAACCTGAAGGATGAGCCGCGTTTTCATGTTGTTCTCACGCAGCCGGTCGTAAACGCGTATCATGGCAAGCTTGATTATGTCTGCGGCGCTGCCCTGTATGGGCATGTTGCGCGCGACGCGTTCGCCGAACGCCCTCGTAGGTCCCTTGCCGGAGGTGAGCTCCGGAAGATAGCGCCTGCGCCCCATCAGCGTCGAGACATAGCCGTCGCGCCTGGCGTTCTCGACAACCTCGTCCATATACCTCTTTACGCCCTTATAGAGCGCGAAATAGCCCTTGATATAGGCGTCCGCCTCGGCGACGGTGACGCCGATATCGCCCGAGAGCGAATAGGCGCTGATGCCATAGACGATGCCGAAATTGACCGCCTTTGCCCGGCGGCGCATGAGCGGTGTGACGAACTCCGGCGGCATGTTGAAAACCTCGGAGGCGGTCAGCGTGTGGATATCGATGCCGTCGATGAAGGCGCGGCGCATGGCGTCATCGTTCGCGATGTGCGCGAGGATGCGCAGCTCAATCTGCGAATAGTCGGCGTCGAGCAGCAGCATTCCGTCCTCCGCGACAAAGAATTCGCGCAGCTTCTCGCCCTCCCTGGTGCGCACGGGGATGTTCTGAAGATTCGGCTCTGCGGAGCTTATCCGCCCGGTGCGCGTCTCGGTCTGGATGAAGCGGGTGCGAATGCGCCCGTCGGGATCTACCGCGCCGAGCAGGCCCTCGACGTAGGTCGAATTGAGCTTGGTGAGCTTGCGGAAGCGCAGGATCTCATCGATTACCGGGTGGCGTCCGCGCAACGAATCCAGCACCTCGGCGTCGGTGGAATAGCCGCTTCTGGTTTTCTTTTTCGCCGGAAGTCCCAGCTTGACGAACAGCACCTCGCCGAGCTGCTTTGGCGAATTTATATTGAACTCGCACCCCGCGTGCTCAAAAATTCGGCGTTGCAGCTCGGATATCTCAGCGGAAAAATCGCGGCCATATTCGCGCAGGCCGTCGGTGTCCAGCTTGAAGCCGGTCAGCTCCATCGAGGCGAGCACCCTTGCGAGCGGCAGCTCGATCTCGTCGAGCAGCTTCCGCTGACCGTTTTTACCGATCTCCTCCGCAAGCATCCCGCATAGCGGCGCAAACGCAAGACAATCCGCAAGGAACGCGCCGGACACCCCGGCGTCTCCGTCGGACTCGCGGCGCGGCGGCGAATACTGCGCTGCAATATGCGCGACGTCATAGGAGGAGGCGTTGGGCGCAAGCAGATATCCGGCGAGCGAGAGGTCGAACACGATATTCGGCTCAAGGCCCTTCTCCAGCGCGTAGCGCCATGCCTGCTTGGAATCTGGCAGCCGCAGCGGCACGCCGGAGAACGCGGCTGCCATCAGCTCATCGAAGCTGTCGTCTCCGGGAAAGGCGGTGATGCCGACGGGCGCACCGTCCTCGCAAAATTCAAAGTATGCGGCGGCCGGCTCGTCGCCGTTCCACTCGAATACGGCGTCAAGCCCGGACGCCGTTCGCAGCCTTTCGGCGTCGCCAGGCGCGGCGCGGTGCAGCGCCACGGAGGGGGCGCGCTCGTCCGTCTCCTCCGCGGGGACGGCGGAGCCGTCAAGCTCCATGCGTTCTGCAAGCTTGAAAAGGTCGAGCCGTGCGAGCAGCCGATATAGCCTCGCCGGGTCTCCTGGCGCTTTTTTATATTGAGAAATGTCGGTGCAGACCGGCGCAGAGCGGCATATTTCGGCGAGCCTGCGGCTTAGATAGGCCGAATCGCGTCCGGCGGCAAGCTTTGCGCGCGCTCCGGGCTTTATATCCGTGGAATCGAGGCTTGCATAGACAGCGTCAAGGCTGCCGAAGCGCGCAATGAGCTGGAGCGCGGTCTTTTCGCCGATGCCTGCGACACCGGGGATGTTGTCGGAGCTGTCGCCCATCAGTGCCTTGACGTCCACGAACTGCGAGGGGTCAACGCCGTATTTCTCACGGAAGGCGGCGAGATCAAGGAGGTCGCCGTTGACGGTGCCGCGGACATTCGCCATCTGGACGCTGACGTTTTCGGTTATGAGCTGTAGGCTGTCGCGGTCGCCCGTGGCGATGACGCATTTGTCGCCGTTTTTGTCGCAGGCGTTGGCAAGGGTGCCGAGGATATCGTCCGCCTCAAAGCCCTCGTGCTCGACGATCGTATAGCCCATTTCGGAGATGATTTCGTGGATAAGCGGAAACTGCTCCGCAAGCTCCGGAGGCATTCCCTTGCGCTGGGCCTTGTAGCCGTCGTAAAGCCTGTGGCGAAAGGTGGGTGCGTGCATATCGAAGGCGAAGGCGACTGCGTCCGGCGCATGCTCGCCGGTCAGCCGCAGGATTATGCTCAGAAAGCCGTGTATCGCGTTGGTATGGGCGCCGTTGCGCGAGGTGAGCGGCGGCACGCCGTAGAACGCGCGGTTCATAATGCTATTGGAGTCTATCGCGAGCAGCTTCATATCGTCGAGATCAAACCTTTCTGTAATACATATATGTATGCACACAGCGGCAGCCCCCGGCAAACGCAGGAGCTGCCGCACAAAGTATGCGGATGCTATTTGAATTTTTCAAGCAGGTAGTTGACCGCGTGCAGCGGGTCGGCGTCGCCGAGATAGGCGAGTGGCCGGTTGTTTTCGCCGTCAAGCCGGAATACCATCATATAATCCATCGACGCCAGCGACGGCGCGAGATAGATATCCGACGGCGCAATGCGCGAATAGCTTCCGTCGTGCATGAACATCGGGACGTAGCTCATGTCGTCGATTTCGAGACTGTCGGGATCGATATTATCGACGGCAAAGCGCCTGACCGCAGCGAAAACGCCGCTCGAATCGGTGATGACGGTGAACAGCTCGCCCTCGCAGGCGTAGCGCCCTGTCTGAACCGGCGCGGAGCCGTCGGAGATATCGAAGATATCGGCGATGGTCACGCCGAAAGCGCCGAGAGGTATCTCTCCAAATTCCTTGTCGGTGTCGGCTATGACGATGAGCCTGTCGTTATTTATGATGAGCCGCTCGACCGAGATATCGCCGCCGAGCTTTATTGCCGCCAAAACAGCGCCGGAGGCGACGTCGTCGATGCAGACGACCGGCCCGAGCTGATCCGATTCTATTGAGTAGACGCGTCTGCCGCCGGAGGTGGCGACGTTTTCGTGTGGCAGCCTGAGCGCGTCCTCGCAGAGCATGACGTATTCCGCGTCGTCCTGCACGATTACCTTGTTCTCTATCGAGACGACGATTTTGCCGATAACGCCGGTGAAATCGCTTTCTCCGCCGTTTTCTTTTTGGGAGGGAGCGGAGCTCTTGTTCGGCTGCAAAACGTGCGCAAAGTCCGCAACCGAGCCTTCTATCGCGGCGAGCACGTCGCCGTAGCTCCCGGCGGAGTACGTCCCGGCCGCCTCGGAGGGCGAGGACAACGCGTCCTTGTCCTCCCTGGCCGTGCTCTGGGCAGCGCCTCCTACGGTGAGCTCCGGAAAGGCGTCCTCGGCCTTGGGCACCTCTTGCAAACAGGCAGAAGAATCCTCGGGCTTTCTATCCGCCGAGCCTGCCCTGAAGGCGAAATTCATCACGCCAAACACTCCGGCGGCCAGCCCTATCACTATCACGAGCGCCGCGGCGGACGCTATCAGCGCCGGACGCAGCCAAGCGGCGCGGCGGCGATTTTCGGCGCGCCGCAACAGATACTGTGCCGAGAGCTTATCCGGCACCGGTATCCCGTCGTCGAGCTGCTCGAGACGCCCGCGGATAAATTCCATATCCTCCTTCGACTGCAAAACGCCGTCACAGAGATTATTTTTCAATTCTGACATCTCACAGTCACCCCTTTTCCAGCATGGTTCTGAGCTTTGCATATGTACGGCACAGCTTTGAGCTTATCGTGCCGTGCGGTTTTCCGAGTATCCTTGATATTTCCAGCGTCGTATAGCCGTGCAGTGCCGAGAGGACAACTATCATCCTCTCCTCTGCGGAGAGCGCCGACATCGCGTTCAGCAGCTCGGAGCGCTCGCTGATATCTTCGTCCCTTTCGTCGGCAAGGTCGATGAAGTCGTCGATATCGCAGTTGCCGCGAAACCGGACGTATTCCGATATCTTGCGCTTGCAGCGTATGCTGAGGATTCGGAACATCCAGTTCTTGAACGCCCTTGGCTCGTTGAGCTTTTTTATCCCGCGGTATGCCTCGAGGAACGCCTCGGCTACAACGTCCTCGGCGTCGCAGGAGTTTCCGAGAGTATACAGCGCATACTTATATAATTCGTCGCGAATGGAATCGTAGATTTCAGAAAACGCCTCTGTGTCTCCGCATCTGGCGCGCTCGACCAGCTCTACGTCGATACGCATGATCACACCACCGTTTCATGCTACACTTTTATAGTGCAGATATTTTTGCGTTTTGTTGCACCCACAAACACAATTATATTATATACCATTTTTCCGATTATTCAAAGTGTTTTTGCATCAAAAGCGGTGCCGTCCCGCAAAAATATGCCGCAAAGGAAAAAGGGAGACGCCGAAAGACGGCTCCCAGCAGGACAACGGGGCTTACAGGCGAATGGCTTTTGCCCGCAGCCTTGTTGTTTTTATCTGTGTTAAATCAAGCGGCGCCGCGCAAAACGGAAAAGCGGCTCAGCGCCGGAGAACCTCTGCAAGGTTGATTACGGCGGAGTTTTTCATGTGCTCCATCGTGACGGAATAGACCTTTTCGACGTCACCGTTTCGTATAGCGTCGTACATGGCCGTGTGCTCGCGCAGCGTCGCCTCCAGACGTCCGGCGTACATCAGCGACTTGCGCGACAGCTTCTGTATGCAATAAAAATGGCTGAAGAATATGCGCGAGATCTCCTTGTTGCCGACGGAATCTACAATGGTGGAGTGAAACTGAAAGTCGCTTTTCACGAAATCCGGCAGCTCGCCGCCGGTTTCATAGATGTGCCGCTGCTCCTCCAGCAGCTCCTCCATGCGGCTGATTGCCAGGCGCGACCGCTCATCCTGCCGGGTTTTTGCAAGAGTCAGCGCACAGTAACCCTCCAGCGCGCTGCGCACCTGGCAGTTTTCCTCGATCAGCTCCGGCGTGATGCGCAGAAGCTGAAACCCGCGGCTGGGCAGTATCTCGATGAAGCCCTCCATCTCCAGCCGTTGCAGCGCGTCGCGTATGGGTGTGCGTGAGACGCCGATCTGCCGCGCCATAGTCGTCTCGGAGTAAATTACGCCGTCCTCCAAAAGGTCTTGGGCTATCATGTTCCGAAGATGCACATAGGCTTTGTTCTGTAGTGTCATAAAGTTCATTAAAACAGGCTCCTTTTCCCGGAATCGATATCGGAGCGGCGGGCGCTTCCGATGTGTCCGCGTACACAGCGAGCATACGCGCAAGCATAATATCTATATATTATAAACATTATACCACAATTCTCCCGCAGGGAACAAGAGTATTTCGCTTCTGAAAAAATTTTTTTAACAAAACACTTGACCGGTATACCGGTATACTGTATAATAGAGATACAGGACAAAGGAGGAAGAGGAATGAACAGGAACCAATAAAGGCAAGAAGCGAAGGAGGCAACGGATGGACAGAAACAAATGAATGTGCAGAGCAAAGGAGGAAGAAAAGATGGATAGGAGCATCGGTTTTATCGGTCTGGGGATCATGGGCCGCCCAATGGCAAGGAGGCTCCTTGAGGCAGGATTTCCGCTGCTGGTCAACGACGTGGACGCATGTGCGTGCGCGGCGCTGGAGCAGGCGGGCGCACGGACGGCGTCGCTTGAGGAGATTGGGCGCGAGTGCGGCGTTGTGCTGACGATTCTGCCCAGCGGGGCGGTGGTGCGCGAGGTGCTTTTTTCGGAAAACGGCGTGGCAAGGCAGCTTGAGCCGGGAAGCCTCGTTGTGGACATGAGCAGCGTAACGCCGTCGGAGTCCAAGCAGTGCGCCGAGCAGCTTGAGGCCATAGGGTGCCGCTTTCTCGACTGCCCCGTCAGCGGCGGCGAGCCCGGAGCCGAGAGCGGGACGCTGGCTTTTATGGCTGGAGGGCACCCGGAGGATTTTGAACGGGCAAAGCCGTTTTTTGAAGCGATGGGATCCTCCGCGACGCTTATCGGCCCGAACGGAAGCGGCTCCGTGACAAAGCTTGCAAACCAGATCATCGTCAACATGGGTATAGCGGCGGTATCCGAGGCGCTCGTGCTCGCCACAAAAGCGGGAACGGATCCGGGGCTGGTGTTCCGCGCAATCCGGGGCGGGCTGGCGGGCAGCGCCGTGCTGGACGCCAAGGCCCCCATGATGCTGCGGAGGGACTTCCGCCCGGGCGGCAAGATATCCATCAACCACAAGGACATCAAAAACGTGATGGAGACGGCGCACACGCTGGATGTGCCGCTGCCGCTGACGGCGCAGCTCTTTGAGGTCATGCAGGCGCTGAAGGTGGACGGCCACATGCAGGATGACCACAGTGGGATCGTCCAGTATTTTGAGCGTCTGGCCGGCGTGGTTGTGCGCTCGGAGCATGTTGAGGAGGATCAGGTATGAAGCAGGAGGGCGTACTGTCAATCGGCATACTGCGGGAGCTGCCGCCGCCGGACACAGCGGCTGCGGACGAGGCCCTGCGCGTCGAGCTTGAGCAGGACGGCAGAAAGGTCGTCGTGCTGGACGACGACCCCACGGGTGTGCAGACGGTGCACGGCGTACCGGTATACACGGACTGGGAGCCGGACACGCTGCGCGAGGGCTTCGCAGAGGATGGACGGATGTTCTTCATCCTGACCAACTCCCGTGCGATGACCGCGCCTCAGGCCGCAGCAGCCAACCGGGAGATGGCACAGGCCATCGACGCGGCTTCCCGCGCCACGGACAAGGACTATATCCTGATAAGCCGCAGCGATTCGACACTGCGCGGGCACTATCCGCTTGAGACGGCCGTGCTGCGCAGCACGCTCGAGGAGCTGGGCGCTCAGCCCTTTGACGGGGAGATCCTCTGCCCGTTTTTTCAGGAGGGCGGACGCTACACGCTGGGGAATATCCACTATGTGGCCGAGGGAGAGAGTCTTGTTCCGGCGGGACAGACGGAGTTTGCAAAAGATGCAACCTTCGGCTACACCGCCTCCGGACTGCCGGAGTGGTGCGAGGAAAAGACCGGCGGCGAGGCGCGGGCGGAGGACGCCGTGTGCATCGCACTGGAGGATCTTCGCGCGCTGCGCTATGAGAAAATCACGGAGCAGCTCATGGGAGTGAGAGGCTTCGGAAAGGTGATCGTCAACAGTGCGGACTATGCGGATGTGAAGGTGTTTATCACCTGCTTTCTGCGTGCGTCCCGTGCGGGAAAGCGTTTCCTGTTCCGCACCGCCGCCGCGGTGCCGAAGGTTCTGGGAGGCGTGCCGGACAGGCCGCTTTTGACCCGCGCAGAGCTGGCGCCTGAGGAGAGCCGCAACGGAGGAATTGTGCTTGTCGGCTCTCACGTCAACAAGACGACCCGTCAGCTTGAGGCGCTGCGCGATTGCAGCCACCCGCTGGAATTTATTGAATTTGATCAGCACATGGTCGTGCAGCCGGGCGGACTGGAGGATGAGGTCGCCCGCGTGGTGAAGCTGGCGCAGGAAATGATCGTCGCAGGCCGCAGCGTGGCGGTCTACACGCGAAGGGATCGGTTCGACCTGTCAGGCGCGGACGCCGACCGACAATTGGAGATATCGGTGCGTATCTCCGACGCCGTAACCAGTATTGTCGGACTGATGACGGTGCGACCGGGCTTTATTGTCGCAAAGGGGGGCATCACCTCCAGCGACGTGGGAACCAAGGCGCTGCGGGTACACCGCGCAATAGTAATGGGGCAGATCAGGCCCGGCGTGCCGGTGTGGATGACGGGACCTGAGAGCAAATTCCCGGGAATGCCGTATGTGATCTTCCCCGGAAACGTCGGGGAGCAGGACACGCTGCGGCAGGTAGTGGAGATCCTGACGGGAGCTGACCCGGGAAAATAAAAAACGTGCCATGTGATATGAAAGGAGAAGAGTCATGAAGAAAAAGATGCTTTGCCTGCTGGCGATATCGCTGCTGCTGGTTCTTGTCAGCTGCATCGGTGCCAGCGCGATCCAGACGAGCGTGGGGAAGGTCCGTATAATGGATGTTAGGATCCCCATGCCGCAGGGTGAAGAGCTGCGGGTACTGATCCACAAGCCGGATACCGCGACAAAGGATAACCCCGCTCCCTGCGTAATCACCAGCCACGGCTATCACGCCACACTGGAGACGCAGGACATCACCTCAATCGAGCTTGCACGCCGCGGCTTTGTGGTGTTCAACATGGACACCTACAGCGCGGGCGATTCGTCGGGAACGGTGGAGGCGTATGGCTACAACCGCACCTATTACGGCCTCGGCATGCTACAGCTTGTTGAATATGTCTACAACAACATCGATTACATTGACAAGGATCGCATCGGAATCACCGGACACTCCACCGGCGGACGCAACGTGTCCTTCACGCTGGACGCTTATGGCCGCAACGAGCACGGCAAGATGTATGCTGACCAGCCGGCGGACGGCGGCGACTACACCACAAAGGTCAGCTCCGCGCTGATTCTGGCTTTCTTCCCGGATCGCTATCTGCTGAGCAACCTGCCCAGCGGCGTCAACGTGGGCATCAACTTTGCCCGCTATGACGAGGGCGCTACCGTTCAGGTCACCAAGGTGGACGGCTATCAGTGGCCGGACATGACGGTGTCTCCGGAGGCCAAGTTCTTCATCAACCAGACCGAGCCCGGCACCTTTACCATGGATACCCAGATCACCACCGATCCTGAGACCGGCAAGGACAAGGTGGAGCTTTCCGGCTATGTGAACAGCGAAAAGGTGGCCATCGGCAAATACTACGGCAACATCAGCGACGGCACCATGCGCGTGGTATACAACCCGCCCACGAGCCACCAGTGGCAGTTCTTCTCTCCGATGAACGCCACCATCACGAATCAGTTCTTCATGGATACGCTGGGCGCGCCGAAGCCCATCAACGCAAAGAACCAGGTATGGCTGCTCAAGGAGTGCTTCAACGCCGTCGGCATCGTCGGATTCTTCATGTTCCTGCTGCCGTTTGCCGCGCTGCTGATGCGTACTCCGTTCTTTGAGGGCATCCGTCAGGAGGTCTCGGCGCCGCGTCCCCGTCCGACGGACAAGCTGGGCAAGGCCGTCTCTATAATCAGCCTTATCCTGCTGGCGGTTATCCCGGGCATCACGGTTATGCCGTTGTTCTCAAAGGTCGCCTACGGCCTGATCTTCAGCAACGGAGCTGTCAATAACACCACTCGCTTCTTCCCGCAGCCCGGCCCCAATGCCATAATCATTTGGGCGCTGTTCAACGGACTGGTCGCCATAGTGATCTTTGCGCTTAGCTACTTCATCTACGGCAAAAAGCACGGCGATTCCCCGAGCAACTGGGGCGTTAAAACCTCCTGGGCCAACGTCGGCAAGGCCGCGCTGCTGGCTTTAATCGTTGCCAGCGCCGCCTATGGTCTCGTATTGCTGTCGGATCTGTTCTTCACCACGGACTTCCGTTTATGGAGCTTTGCCATCCGTGCCGCGAGGGGCAACATCCTGCGTCTGGTGCCGCACTACCTGCCGTTCATGCTGGTGTTCTGGCTGGCAACGTCCTTCATGGTGAACGCCAACGCGCGCACCGAGAGCAAGAAGGAATGGCACAACACCGCGCTCTGCGTCGTCGTGAACGTTTTCGGACTGGCCGCCATAGTGGCTATACAGTTCATCGTGCTGTTCTCGACGGGACTTGCGATGTGGTATGCTAACCGCGCTTGGGTCAACGTCTGCCTTATCATCCCGTTTATCCCCATGATGGCAATCGGCACAGTCATCCTGCGCAAGGCGTATAAGCAGACGGGAACTATCTACTTCGGTGCGTTTTTGATGGCGCTCGTATCCACGACAATCATGGTAGCCGGCGCCAACACCATCATGAGGATCATGCCTTAGGGAGGAACGACCCATGTATAAAAGACTGTCGCACACGCTCAACACGCGCGACCACGCGTTCCCGGGAGCGCCCACGCTCAAGCTCGCGCCGTTTGAGTCCATGGAGAGCGGCGACGTGCTCAACACCTATCAGATAACGCTGTTCAACCACTTTGGAACGCATATGGACGGCCCCAACCACTTTAACCGTCAGGGACGGCAGCTTTATGAGCTGGAGCTCTCCTCCTTTATTTTCGAG
>CANNTZ010000068.1 GCA_947522735.1 uncultured Oscillospiraceae bacterium
CTTTCAGGCTGTTTCCCCTCTCTCTTTGGAAACACTCACCTCTTCCGCTGAACGCGGTTCGCCTCCGCGCTTCGCGCAGGGGCTTACGTTATCGAGTGCGCTGACTGGCTCGCGCGGAGTTGGGTTGATATATCTTTTCTTATGGTTGGTTTTGTCTTTCGCCTATCGGCGAGGATGAGCTGCCCTTTGGCGCTAACTTGCGCTCATGCCGCGCGGGCACTTACTTTTACACGCATTTATGCGTGTGTGTGCATGACAAAAGTAGGCAAAAACGCACCAAGGAAAGAGAAGAAAACCGTTCGGGCGGTTTTCTTCTCTCCCCTTGGATCTCCTCTCATCTTTCGACCGGACGCGGAGCGCCTCCGCGCTTTGCGCGTGGGCTTACGTTAGCGAATGCGCTGACTGGTTCGCGCGGAGTTGGGGTGTTCTATCTTTTCTTATGATTGGCTTTGTCTTTCGCCTTTGGCGAGGGCGGACAGCGCCCGCAGGCATATCCGCGGTTCGCGCCAAAGGCGCTTACGTTATCAAGTGCGCTGGCTGGTTCGCGCGGAGTTGGGTGATTCTGTTTTTTTTCTTATGGTTGACTTTTTTGTTCGCCTATCGACGAGGATAAGCTGCGCTTTGGCCCTAACTTGCCCTCATGCCGGGCGGGCACTTACTTTCGTTTTGCGACGAAAGTAAGCAAAGGCGCACCAAAGAGAGAGGGGACACCCTTTCAGGCTGTTTCCCCTCTCTCTTTGGAAACACTCACCTCTTCCGCTGAACGCGGACCGCCTCCGCGCTTCGCGCGGTGGCTTACGTTATCAAATGCGCTGACTGGCTCGCGCGGAGAAAGGTTGAATTATGCTCGCGCCGCGCGAATAAGTTAACGAAACCGATAACGTAAGCGCCTTTGGCGCGATCCGCGGATATGCTTGCGGGCGCTGCCCGCCGCCGGTTTCGCCCGCGAACATGCCAGCGAGCGCTGCCCGCCGGGCGCTTGCTCGCCGCGGAGGAGGAACCTGTTTGTTGGGGGGTGCATAGGATGTATCTGTGGAGGGCGGCTTCCGAGGGACGCGTTGCATTGGGGGGACGCCGCTCCAATACGGAGCGAAAGGTTGAGGTATATGCCGGCGGACAGATACATCATCGAGGGTGGGCACCGACTTGAGGGAAAGATAGCGATCCACGGTGCGAAGAACAGCATCTTGCCGGTGCTGGCGGCGACGGTGCTGACGGGCGAAAAATGTGTGCTGAAAAATTGCCCGGAGCTGTCCGACGCGCGCGCCGCGGTGCAGATATTGCGATACCTTGGCTGCGATGCAGGACAGCACGGCGAGGTGATAACGGTGGATTCCTCGCGGATGACGCGGTGCGACATCCTGGATGAGCTGATGCGCGAGATGCGCTCGTCGATAGTTTTTCTTGGTGCCATGATTGCGCGGTGCGGCTGTGCCTGCCTCTCGTTTCCGGGAGGCTGCGAGCTTGGCCCGCGGCCGATCGACATACATATCGCAGCGCTGCGGAAGATGAACGTTCGGATAATCGAGCGCGGGGGCTGCCTCTGCTGCGAGACGGAGGGCGGAGTCAAGGGTGCGGATATTGCGCTGTCCTTCCCGAGCGTCGGCGCGACGGAGAATATAATGCTCGCGGGCTGCACGGCGTCCGGCGTCACGACAATCACAAACGCGGCGCGCGAGCCGGAGATCGTCGATCTTGCGGGCTTTCTCAACCGCTGCGGAGCGGATATAACCGGCGCGGGCGAGAGCGTGATAACCGTAAACGGCGTGAAAAGGCTGCATGGCTGCGAGTACAGCGTGATCCCGGACAGGATTGAAACGGTGACATATATGGCCGCAGCCGCTGCAACTGGCGGCCGGCTCAAGCTTATCGGAACCGTTCCGCAGCACATCGCGGCGGTGCTGCCGGTGTTTGAAGAGATGGGCTGCGAGGTGAAAACGGGAGGCGGCGTTATCGACATTGCGGCGGACCGGCGGCTGCGCGCGCCACGACTCATAAGAACGATGCCGTATCCCGGCTTTCCGACCGACGCACAGGCGCCGGTTATGGCCGCCGCCGCGGTTGCGAGGGGCACGAGCATGTTCGTGGAGACCATCTTCGAGAACCGCTACCGGCACGCGGCGGAGCTGTCCCGGCTGGGCGCGAGCATCAAGACGGAGGCGCGCGTCGCGATAGTAGAGGGAGTTGAGCGGCTGGAGGGCGCGCCGGTGTGCTGCACCGATCTGCGTGGGGGAGCCGCAATAGCCGTGGCGGCGCTGAGCGCGGGCGGGATAAGCGAGCTGTCGCAGATAAGGCACATAGAGCGCGGATACGAGAGCTTTGACAAAAATCTTGCCGGGGCCGGGGCAAGAATCGAAAAGGTATGACAGGGAGGTGCGCAGATGAGCGAGGACGATGCCCCCAAAAAAGAGCAGGCAGTAAGGCGCAGACGGCGCAGAAGAAAGAGCGGCGGCGGTTTTTATTATATTCTGGCGGGGCTTTTTGCCGCCGTTGGCGTATTTGTATGTATAAACGTGTTTTTCAAGGTGGAATATATAGAGATAGAGGGGCTCACCAAATATGCGCCGCAGCTTGTGATTGATAGCTGCGGAATATATGAGGGGGACAGGCTGTTCCGCGTCAAGCGCGACGACGTGGAGGAACGGCTGACCGAGCAGTTCGCCTATATCGAACGGGTGCGCGTAAAGCGCAAGCTGCCCTCTACCATTGTGCTGGTCATCGAGCAGTGCGAGCCTGCGGGTTTTTTCCGCGACGAAAACGGCTACAGTCTGATAAACACGCGCGGGCGGCTGCTGGAATCGGGAGTCGCAAAGCCGCCGGCGGGCGTTGTTGAGGTGGACGGGCTGGGCGCCATACCGGATAAAAAGGACGAGGGCTACGCCGAATACACCGACACCCTCGCGGCCTACAACAGCATCCTCAAGGCGCTTGGCGACAACGGCATAACCGGTATAAACTTCATCGACATGACCGATCGATATGATATCACCATCATGTACCGCGGGCGCGTTGCGATATATATATCCAACGAGTCGCAGCTCGACTACAAGATGGCGATGGTGAAGCAGGTCATATCCGACGCCGTGGGAAGCACGGGAATGTATTATATCAACGCCTCGACTCCGAAGATGACGTCGATACGGCCGGTGGATTCCATCGACGGGTTCTTCAATTCGCCGCTTTATGCGCGCGACGCGGAGGAGGAGCTTGAAAAGGAGCGGCAGGAGAGCAGCGCGGACGACGGGAGCGCCGCGGAAAACAGCGACGGAGAAACGGACGGGGCGGACGGCGGCGCAGGGCAGCCGCAGGAGAGCAGAGCCGCGTGATCAAACAAAAACAAATCGTAAAAAAACCGAAATCACAGCTTTTTTGTATTGAATTTCGAGAGAAAATCTGGTAAAATATATGTTGTATAGAATGGCGCGGGAGGATGCGGCAAGATGCTGAATAATTTTGATATCGACAACAGTGTTGACAGGATAGTTTCGATCAAGGTCATCGGAGTCGGCGGCGGCGGCGGAAACGCTGTCAACCGCATGATCGAGGCGGGAATGAGAAGCGTTGAGTTCGTGGCGATAAATACGGATAAGCAGGTGCTGGACCGCTCCAGCGCCACATATAAGATACAGATCGGCGAGAAGCTGACAAAGGGACGCGGCGCGGGCGGCGACGCTATGATAGGCCAGAAGTCCGCCGAGGAGAGCCGTGAGGAGATCGCCGCAGCGCTCAAGGGCACACAGATGATCTATATCACCGCCGGAATGGGCGGCGGTACCGGCACCGGAGCCGCGCCGGTCGTTGCGGAGATTGCAAAGGATATGGATATCCTGACTATCGGCATTGTGACCAAGCCGTTCTCCTTTGAGGGCGGACACCGTATGCAGACCGCAGAGATGGGCATCGCCGCTCTGCGTGAGCACGTGGACGCGTTGATGGTCATCCCGAACGACCGTCTGCGCCTTATCTCCGAGAAGATATCCTTTATCAACGCATTCAAGGCCGCCGACGACGTGCTGCGCCAGGGTGTGCAGAGCGTCTCCGACCTCATCATAATCCCCGGAATCGTAAACCTCGACTTCGCCGACGTCTCCGCCATAATGCGCAACGCGGGCTACGCCCATATGGGCGTTGGGCGCGCGCAGGGCAAGGACAAGGCGGAGCAGGCGACCCTTCAGGCGATATCCAGTCCGCTGCTTGAAACCTCCATCAAGGGCGCGCACGGCGTTATCGTCAACATAACTGCGTCCCCGGACATTGGGCTCGAGGAGATCGAAACCGCCTCCTCTATCATTAAGGACGCCGTCAGCACCGACGTAAACCTCATCTGGGGCGCCGCGTTCGACGAGAGCTATCAGGACGAGATGAGCATCACCGTCATCGCAACCGGCTTTGAGCAGTCCAAGCCCGAGCCCCCGGCCGCAGCCGGCATCTTTGACGCTGAAAAGCAGGAGGAGAAGAAGGAGCCAGACGACAAGGGCGACGACGACTTTATCGAGATAATGAACCTGTTCAAGCCGCAGACGCAGTCCAACGTTTCGGTCAGCCGAGCGACGGGGAAGAAGATATGCCCAAAATGCGGCGAGCGTCTCTCTGCGGATAAAAAGTTTTGCGTAAAATGCGGCACCACGCTGTAACAGAATAATTTTACCCTCGAGGCCCCGACAGTTCTCCTGCCGGGGTCTTTTGTCCGGCGGCAAATAAAAAGGCTCTCCGGCTTTCCGGAGAGCGCGCGTGGGCGTATAAGCTCAGTCCTCGTCCTCGTCCTGAGGCTCGTTGGCCCAGTTGTGCCAGACGTTCTGGACGTCGTCGTGGTCGTCGAGCATTTCGAGCAGGCGGGACATCTTGACGATGAGGTCGGGATCGTCGATGGCGGTCTCGGTGGAGGGGATGTACGCGACCTCGCAGGAGGAGAAGGAATAGCCCTTCTTTTCGAGATACTCGCGGACGGAGCGCAGGCTTTCGGGGGCGCAGACAATCTCGGCGACGCCGTCCTCAAGGGTGAAATCGTCGGCTCCGGACTCAAAGCAGTCCTCCATGACCTGATCCTCGGTCAGCTCCTCGTCCTCTATCACGATAACGCCCTTCTGGGTGAACATGAAGGAGACGCAGCCGTTCTGTCCGAGATTTCCGCCGAACTTGTCGAAATAGTGGCGCAAATCGCCTGCGGTTCGGTTGCGGTTGTCGGTCAGCGCCTCGACGATGACGGCGACGCCGCAGGGGCCGTAGCCCTCGTAGATGATATCCTCGTAGTTGTTCTTATCGCTGTCTCCGGCCGCTTTTTTGATTATACGCTCGATGTTATCGTTGGGCACGTTGTTAGCCTTGGCTTTCGCGATGAGATCGCGCAGCTTGCCGTTGGCGTCGGGGTCTGGGCCGCCCTCCTTCACCGCGACGGTGATCTCGCGGCCAACCTTGGTGAAGATCTTCGCTTTCTGGCCGTCGGTCTTCTCTTTCTTCTTTTTGATATTGTTCCACTTGGAATGTCCGGACATGGATTATCGCCCTTTCAATTGAATTACATATGTAATTATTTTACCACAGCTTTGCTCCGAGCGCAATACAAAACGTAAAAATAGTTAAATAATAATGGTCATAACGCGTATTGCAGGCTGCGGGCGGAAGCGCTCCGGGGAAACGTCCGTCGGAGGCGTCCGCGCTTTGCCGTCTGCGGACATTGCGCTTTGACGACGCCGTGGTATTAAAAATTAAGAGGAGGCAACAGGAAAATGGGAAAAGCACCGGGAAAATGCCCAATGTGCGGAGAGGAGTTTGCTTGGAGGAGGGTGGAGCTGACACGGCGGCGGTTCAGCCTCGATAAGGCGGCGTTGGCCTGCGCGATAGCGGGGCTGCTGGTGCTGCTTGTGGGAACGTTTGGCAGCGCGGTTGAGAGCTATTGCTGCGGAAACTGCGGTTTTATACATAAATACAGCGGTTAAACGGCGCAGCCTTACGCATAAAGACGTCGCGCGGCGGAAAGAAACCGTCTTTCGCCGCGCGACGTCTTACCGGTACGGAGAATTACTGCTCAGCAGGGCTTGTCTGCGTTCTGCTCGGGCTGCTTGTGCGCCGGTTCCTGCTTTTTGTTCTGCGGTTGGGCGCGATTTTTGTCTTTCTTGTCCATGACGTCACCTCCCTTTGGCAATATTATCTGCAAATTTTTCTTGAAATATACACTGCTTTGGCGGCGAGTGGATTATGGAGGAGCGATATTTACAATAAGTTTACAAAAAGCCTATTGCGCAAAGTATACCAATATGGTATAATTAAGTCACACTACAAAAACTAAAACGGAGGTAACTGTATGAAGACTTTTGTATGCAAGGTTTGCGGATATGTTCATGTTGGCGAGAGCGCTCCCGAAAGATGTCCTCAGTGCAACGCGCCCGGAAGCGCGTTTGAGGAGAAGGTTGACGATAAGCTTACCTGGGCTGCCGAGCACATCGTCGGCGTTGCGAAGGATGTTGACGCCGAGGTGCTTGAGGGCCTGAGGATGAACTTCACCGGCGAATGCACCGAGGTCGGCATGTATCTCGCCATGGCGCGCGTGGCTCACCGCGAGGGTTATCCGGAGATCGGACTCTATTGGGAGAAGGCCGCCTATGAGGAGGCGGAGCACGCCGCCAAGTTTGCGGAGCTGCTCGGCGAGGTCGTCACCGATTCCACCAAAAAGAACCTCGAGATGCGCGTTGACGCCGAGAACGGCGCGTGCGCAGGCAAGATGGATATCGCCAAAAAGGCGAAGGCGCTCGGCTACGACGCCATCCACGACACCGTCCACGAGATGGCCCGCGACGAGGCCCGCCACGGCCGCGCGTTCAAGGGACTTCTGGACAGATACTTTAAATGATAGCCTCAAGCTAACAGGCTGATATAACGGAGGATACGAAAATGAAATATGTCTGCCCCTGTGGATATGTTTACGACGAGGCGCTGGGGGATCCGGATAACGGAATTGCTCCCGGTACAAAGTGGGAAGATGTTCCCGAGGATTTCGTTTGCCCTGTCTGCGGACTTGGCAAGGACGCCTTTGAAGCGGAATAATTGAAAATAATATTGGGCATAACAGCCAGAATCTCCGTTCAAGCCGGAGGTTCTGGCTGTTTTTTTAGGAAACTCTGTGTCAAGCCACGGGCGACCTTGGGCCGGGGGACGTCTGATATGTGTCAGCACGGCGGCGCGGGAGGAGTCACTCACCGCGGCGGCGTTTATAGAGAACGGCGAACAGTATCCCTCCGGCCAGCACAGCCGCCGACGCCGCCAGCATTATCATGTCCTTTCCGCTTGCGCCGACAGTGTTCTGACGGTCAGGCGCGCCGCCGCCTTGATCGGAATCGCCCTGTGCGCCGGGGGCTTGGGCGTTATCAGGAGGCTGCGGCCTGTCTCCGGAGGTATCACCGCCTTGATCGGAATCGCCCTGTGCGCCGGGGGCTTGGGCGTTATCCGGAGGCTGCGGCCTGTCTCCGAATACGCTGCCGCCTTGATCGGAATCGCCATGCGCACCGGGGGCTTGGGTGTTATCAGGAGGCTGCGGCCTGTCTCCGGACGCGCCGCCGCCTTGATCGGAATCGCCCTGTGCGCCGGGGGCTTGGGCGTTATCAGGAGGCTGCGGCCTGTCTCCGGACGCGCCGCCTTGATCGAAATCGCCCTGCGCGCCGGGAAATTGACCGTTTGGGGGAGAGAAGCCGCCCGCGTTCATCGTGCCCATGTCGGAGATGGAGATGGAGGACGCGTCGATCAGCGCGGAGGAGTCCGCCGTCTGCGCCGCAGATGTGGAGGGTATAGAGCCGTCGAGCTGGCCGCGCACGCTCTCGGCGCGCAGCAGACAAAACTCACGGAGCGTCTCTGCGCCGGTCAAAAATTCGTCATAGGTGCAAAAGGCGGTCGGGTCGGCCTCGACGTGGGGCGAGATGAGTGCGGTCGTCGAAGCTATCAGCTCCGCAAAGCGGCCGCTGTCGAATATATCGGCGATAAACTGCGTGTAGTACTCGTGATAGAGCGCCGTATACCTTTCGTCGGAGAATATCCACGCCTGCATCGGGCGGTCGGAGAGGACGTCATCGATCGGCTCGTTGACCGTCGCGGTCGCGTCCGAGCCGCCGGTGAAGCCGCCGAACGCGAGGTTGTAGTCCCACGGAATCATCGAGAGGGCGCCGTCATGCTCGTACAGATAGTAGTTGTGGATCATCGAGCCGGTGTAGCTGTCGGCGTTGCAGACGAAGCCGTGGACCACAAAATAGCGCAGCACCTGATCGATATCGAGGACGCCTTCGAGGTTCTCATATGCCGAGAGGGACTTGAGCGAGCTTATCAGCCGCTGCTTATCGGCGGAGGTGACATCGGTTTTGGCGTTGTCAAGGATGTTGGAGTAGCTGTCCGGGTTGTCGTCGATATATTGCAGCTTGACGTCGCTGCCGCCCATACCGCCCTGCCGGTCAAAATGGGGGACATTGGAAGCGGATGGATTATTGTTTCCGGAGGTATCGGACTCCGGCATTGAGGGGGGAGAGCCGCCGGGCATTTCTGAGCTGTCGGAGGGTGGAGCCGCATTGCCTCCGGAGCCTCCGAAATCGCCGAAAATATCCGTTTGTACATCGAGAGCGTCGATATTGAAGTCGCGTCCGTTGCCGCGCCCGCCGCCAAAGCTCATGCTGTCCGGCTTATAAAGCTCGCCGTAATCACTGCCGTAGCTGCGCTGCAAAAAGCTCTCCTCAACGCCCTCGACAGCGAGGTAAAGCCCCTGATATTCGCCGTTCACGCTGAGCCTTGCATAGCTGCAAAGCGGGGCGTTTACGCCAAATTCCGCCATCAGCCTATAACAGAGGAAGTCCTTCATATAGGTGTTGTCCTGAATGATGTTGTTCAGGCTGAGCTTGTCAAGTCCGTGATAGCTTTTGGAGCCGTCGTAGTGGTCAAATTCGAGCTTGAAGCTGTAGCGCTCGCTGTCAAGCGCCGAAACCTGCGTGAGAGATGTGTTGCCCTTGGCGCGGATGCCGATATTTTTTACGGCTTCGCCGTCGATAACGACCGAGCAGAGGACGTATTCCTCGTCCTCGCAGCCGGCGATGAAGCCGTCCCAATCGTCCATGACGATATCGATGGTATGGATTTTTGTGTCATCAAACAGACGAGCCTCATAGCCTGCCGCGCGCGAAGCTGCGACTATTCCAAGCGCCTCTCCGTTCATGAACAGCAGCGTTATCGCAACGGCGAGCACGATGGCGGCAACGCAGATAAGATCGATGCGCTTATGCGTTGACATGATGCACCTCCGTCAGCCCGTGTAATCGCCGTTGTAGCTGACAAGCGCCGCGCTGGAGACGCCGTCGAGGCGGGAGAGCTCGCCGATAAAATCGGTGTCGTCGCTCTTGAGGCGAACCTCAAGGTTGAGCTCGACCGAGCCTGCGCGGGCGGTTTTGCTCTTGACGACGCAGCGGGAAACGTGGGGGAAAAGGAACTCGCGGGCGCGCTTTTCGGCGTCGCTGCCGGTGCAGGAGAGCACGAGGATATACGGGTTGCAGCGGGTTCTGCGATTGGCAAAGACGAGCAGCACCACGCCGATGATAACGCTGCCAAACACCGCAAGAGGTATTAGCCCTGCGGCGAGCACGATTCCCGCCGCTATCGACCAGAATAGGAACGCGATATCGAGCGGCTCCTTGATGGCGGTGCGGAAGCGCACGATCGACAGCGCGCCGACCATGCCGAGCGAGAGCACGACGTTGGAGGTGACGGCGAGGATGACGAGGGTGGTTATCATCGTCAGCGCGACGAGCGTAACGCCGAAGCCGGAGGAATACATGACGCCCGAGAAGGTCTTTTTATAGATGAAGAAGATGAACATGCCGATGCCAAAGGCAAGAGCTATCGCGAGCGCCATATCGAGCAGGCTGACGCCGGATATGTTTTCGAGAAAGTCGGATTTGAAGATGTCCTTGAAGGTCATGACGGTACTCCTTTTGTTGAGCGCTCAGCCGTAGATGCGGCAGGCGGCGTATTTTGAAAAGGCGGAGCTGCGGCGGCCGGTGAGCTGGACGGCGTCACGGATTATATCGGGCAGAAAGCCGTCGTACTTCACCTCGAGCAGCACTGGCGAGCCTGCGACCGGGACGGTGAGGCTGCGGGAATCGAGAAAATCTGCGTTGAGGATGCCGGTGCGGATGTCGGTATCAATGGTGACGCGCACGTTGCCGGGGGAATAGACGAACGGTTCGCGGGTGTATTCGACGATGGTGCGCGGGCGAAGCAGCTCGGAGGCAAGCTTGTAATAAAGCTCCTGCAAAAGCGTGTCGCCGCCGCGCATCCATTCGACGTCGCCGTCGAGCAGCGCGCGCGTCTCATCCGCGCTCAGCTCAACGCTGCGTTTTCCGCAAAGCCCGTTGAGCTTTATCTTTTTTTCGAGAAAGACCGGCTTGGACGAGCCGTTATAGCAGCGCAGCCGGAACTTTTCCCGCAGGTTTACGCCGTCCAGCTTTTCGCGCAGGGCGCGGTCGTCCGGCGTGTCAAAGTAGAGGCTGCGGACGCTGTAGCATCCGTTTGGCCCGGCATGCTCGTCCGGCGAGGCTATGGCTCGCAGCCGTGAGCGTATCGCGAGCAGATCCGACTGGGTTATCTCGTGCTTCCACTCGTGCCTGAGTTCCACAGAACGTCACTTCCTTTCGTTGGTATGATACCATTTTATACAGGAAAGCTTGACGGAGTCTGAAAAACACGCCTGTAGCTGTGAACGGATTTGCGGCAAAATACAAACAAATACCGTAAAAATTATTAATCAATGCACGCGGGAGATTTACAGCGCGGCGGCGGAGTGGTATAATGTAGCAAAAGAGGAGGCGCGAGGGTGAAAATGGAGCTTATCGCACGCGGCGACGGGCTGCTTATACGAAAAATGGAGGATTCCGAGCGAGATCTGCGGATATTTCTCGGCTGGATGACCGACCCGCAGACGATGTGCTACTGGGACGGAATGACTGAAAAATATACGTACGAGCGCGTTGCGCGGCAGTATCGCAGACACGCCCGCGAGGGGGTGGAGCAGTGCTTCATTGAGCTTAACGGTGTGCCGGTGGGCTATTGCCAGTTTTATTGCATAGACGGAGCGAGGGAGCTGGAGGCGCCGGAGGAGCAGTACGGGCGGTTCGTCAGCGACGGTGAGCGCGTTTTCGGCGTCGATATGCTCATAGAACCGGAGCTGCGCGGGCACGGGACAGGCTCGCGGGCACTCGACATGCTGTGCGGCGCGCTTTTCGAGCGGTTTGGCGCGGATATCGTGACCGTTGACCCAAAGACACACAACGCGCGCGCGATACGCTGCTATCGCAGGTGCGGCTTTGAGGACTGGTTCGTCGTGCCGGAGCGCGAGATGCAGGACGGGGTCTATTACGACAGCCTGATAATGGGAAAAAGGAGAACGAAGATGCTGAAAATAACGGGATATCTTCACAGAGCGGACGGCGTCCGCGAGGACGCGGCGACATACATAAGGGAACAGGACGGCGTTTTTGCGGCATATATAGACGGCGAGGCGGGCGGCGCGCTCGGCGCTGATCTCGGCGCGGAGATAGCGATAACGCCGGACGGCGTGGAGAGCTGGATGGCGGACTACCGTCACTCCGAGTTCTGGTGCCGACCGGCGTTCGGCAGGACGATTGCGGAGATCCCGGACGAGACGCAGGGCCTTGTCTACCGCAGGAGCGGCGGCGGATTTGGCGTGATACTGCCCGTTGTGGGCGAAAAATACAAGTGCGTGCTCGGAGCGAGCGGAGGCGGGCTTTCGGCCAGGCTGTTCAGTTGGAGGGAGGGCCTTTGCGAGTGCCGGACGCTTGCGTTTCTCTTCGCTGAGGGCGACGAGCCGTTCTCGCTGCTGGAAAAGTGTGCGAGGGCGGGCGTAAAGCTGCTCGGCGGCAGGATAAAGACACGGGACGCGCGCAGATATCCCGAAATTTTTGAATATCTCGGCTGGTGTAGCTGGGACGCGATGGAGATACGCATCAACGAGGTCGATCTGCTGCGCAAATGCGCGGAGCTCCGGGAGAAGCACATTCCGGTGAAATGGGCGATTCTGGATGATATGTGGGCTGAGATACGCGATTTTTACGGAAAGACCTACAAGGATCGCCGCGAGATGATTGAGCTGATGCACGCCTCGCGGCTGTGGTCGTTCAGGGCCGACCCGCTGCGCTTTCCAAACGGACTTGCGCACTGCATCGAAGGGATGGGCGAATACGGGATAGCCGCGGGAATGTGGCACCCGACAACCGGTTACTGGCGTGGCATCGACCCGGATGGCGAGGCATACAGGGAATACGGAGAATATCTCATCAAGGCGGAAAACGGCTGTTATGTACACAGCTATGAGATGGACAAGGCCTATGGTTTTTACTCAAAGCTGCACCGGTATTTTGCGGATTGCGGTGCAAAATTTGTCAAGGTTGACAATCAGAGCATGACGCGGCGGTTTTATAAAGGACTGACAAGCGTCGGCGAGGCGGCTCGCGGCTTCCATGAGGGGATGGAGCGCTCGGCAAAGGAAAATTTTGGCGGCGCGATGATAAACTGCATGGGCACGGCAAGCGAGGACATGTGGAATCGCAGTGACAGCCCGGTGTCGCGTTGCAGCGACGATTTCCAGCCGGAGGACAGCGAGTGGTTCACAAAACACATTCTGCAATGCGCCTTTAACTGTCTTATACAGGGACAATTCTACTACTGCGACTGGGACATGTGGTGGACCGACGACGGGCAGGCGGTGAAAAACAGCATCCTGCGCGCGATAAGCGGCGGCCCGATATATGTCAGCGACATGCTTGGGCGCAGCCGCCGCGAGGTTCTGGAGCCTCTCGTGCTTGACGACGGACGAATCCTACGGTGCGTGCGTCCGGCAATGCCTTCGGCGGATTGCATAACTGAGGATCCAACAAGCTCTGGAAAGCTGTTTAAGCTGCAAAACATCTGTGGCGACGGAGCGGGGATGATTGCGGCGTTTAATCTGGACAACGGCGGCTGCGATGTGTGCGGAACGATATCGCCGGAGGACATACACGGGCTTTGCGGCGATGAATTTGCGGTTTACGAGCACTTTTCCCGCACGCTCACGGTGATGGGCGCACGGGAGAGGATGGAGGTGACGCTGCGCGGCAGGAACGACTACCGGCTTTATGCGGTCGTACCGGTTGTGGACGGGTTTGCGGCAATAGGAAGGGTGGACAAGTTCGTGTCTCCGGCGACAGTGAAGCGGGTCGAGGGTCGACGCGTTGAGCTGATTGAACCGGGCGAATACGCGGTAGCGGAGGACGGTGTGCTCGTTATAAGGCGGGCATGATTCTGTTTTTCTTATGATGGACTTTTTCTTTCGCCTTTGGCGAGGGCGGGCAGCGCCCGCAGGCATATCCGCTGGCGGGCATTGCCCGGTGATATAGTCGCGGCGGGCAGCGCCCGCAGGCATATCCGCGGATCGCGCCAAAGGCGCTTACGTTATCGAGTGCGCTGACTTGTTCCCGCGGCGTTGGGTTGTTCTATCTTTTCTTATAGTTGGCTTTGTTTTTCGCCTTTGGCGAGGATAAGCTGCGTTTTGGCGCTGACTTGCGCTCATGCCGCGCGGGCACTTACTTTCGTTTCACGACGAAAGTAAGCAAAGGCGTGCCAAAGAGAGAGGGGACACCCTTTCAGGCTGTTTCCCCTCTCTCTTTGGAAACACTCACCTCTTCC
>CANNTZ010000069.1 GCA_947522735.1 uncultured Oscillospiraceae bacterium
AGCGGCGGCCCAGCATGAGGCGTCCGGTGAACTCATCGACGATTATGACCTCGCCGTCCTTGACGACGTAGTCGATGTCGCGGGTCATGACGCCGCGCGCCTTGATGGCCTGATTGATGTGGTGGGCTATGGTCATGTTCTCCGCGTCGTTGAGGTTTTCAATCTGGAAGAACTGCTCCGCCTTGGCCACGCCAGAGGGGGTGAGGGTGGCGGTGCGTGCCTTTTCGTCGACGATATAGTCGCCGTCCACGTCGTCGATGGCCTCCTTGTCATTGCGCTCGCTGACCTTTACCATACGAAGCGTCCTTGCGAAGCGATCCGCAGAGGTATAGAGGTCGGTGGATTTATCGCCCTGGCCGGAGATTATCAGCGGGGTCCGAGCCTCGTCGATGAGGATGGAGTCCACCTCGTCCACGATGGCGAAGTTGAAGCCGCGCTGAACCTGCTGCTGCTTGTAGATGACCATGTTGTCGCGCAGATAGTCGAAGCCGAACTCGTTGTTGGTGCCGTAGGTTATGTCGCAGGCGTAGGCGGCGCGGCGCTCGTCATTGTTCAGCCCGTGGACGATAAGCCCGACCGACAGCCCGAGGAAGCGGTAGATCTTGCCCATCCACTCCGAGTCGCGCTTGGCAAGGTAGTCGTTGACGGTGACGATGTGGACGCCGTTGCCGGTGAGCGCGTTGAGATAGGCCGGCATGGTGGCGACGAGCGTTTTTCCCTCGCCGGTTTTCATCTCGGCGATGCGCCCCTGATGCAGCACGATGCCGCCGATGACCTGCACCGGATACGGCTTTTGTCCGAGTATCCTCCACGCCGCCTCGCGGCAGACCGCGAACGCGTCCGGCAGGATATCGTCAAGGCTGAAGCCCTTTGCGAGGCGCTCCTTGAATTCTCCGGTCATTGCGGTCAGCTCGCCGTCGCTCATTGCGGCGTATTCAGGCTCGAGATCGAGCACCCTCTGCATGACCGGCTTGATATTTTTCATTTCCCGGGACGAATACGTTCCGAAAAGCTTTGTGAGAAATCCCATCTATGTCTGTACCTCCAATATTGTCAAAGCCTGCAAAGCGCCGGCGCATAACAGGCGCTTATAATATTCCACAATATATTATTGTACAATATAGACCTGTAAAAGTCAATTACGAAGATGAGAACAAAAAAACAACACGCCAAGACAAATAATTAACGGCCAGCTTCTTGATAAATTCACGGGTTTGTACTATAATATAATCCAGTATGTTTGAAAGGAGCACCTATATGAATTATTCTCATGAAGTTGAGAGAATGTGTCCGATAGCAAAGGGTCCGCACCACGGTCCCGCGCCGATTCCCGAGGAGGGAAGATGGGTAAAAGCCACGCAGATTCACGATATCTCCGGTCTTACCCACGGAGTAGGCTGGTGCGCGCCGCAGCAGGGCGCCTGCAAGCTCACCCTCAACGTCAAGGACGGCGTGATCGAGGAGGCTCTCGTGGAGACCATCGGATGCTCCGGAATGACCCATTCCGCAGCCATGGCCGCCGAGATACTTCCCGGCAAGACCATCCTGGAAGCGCTGAATACCGACCTCGTCTGCGACGCTATCAACGTCGCGATGCGCGAGCTGTTCCTCCAGATCGTCTATGGCCGCAGCCAGACCGCCTTTTCCGAGAACGGCCTGCCCATCGGCGCAGGACTCGAGGATCTGGGCAAGGGCCTCTGTTCTCAGGTTGGCACCATGTTCAGCACCGCCAAAAAGGGCGTGCGTTACCTCCAGATGGCCGAGGGCTATATCACCTCCCTTGCGGTTGACGAGAACAACGAGGTCATCGGCTATAAGTTCGTCAAATTCGGCAAGATGATGGAGGATATCCGTCACGGCATGGACGCCGGCGCCGCGCTTGAGAAGAACACCGGAACCTATGGCCGCTACGACAACGCCGCCAAATACATCGACCCGCGCGAAGAGTGAGTGAAGCGGGAAATGCTCCGCAGCCACCAAGAATATGTGAAAGGATCTGAATTATGGCTAACTATGAAGGAAAAGAAAGACGCGCCGTTAAGGTTAACGCGTGTCTCAAGGAATACGGCTTTGCTGCCATAGAAGACGCCCGTGAGCTTTGCCTCTCCAAGGGCATCGACGTTGACGCCATTGTCAAGGGCGTGCAGCCCATCGCGTTTGAGAACGCCGTTTGGGCGTACACCCTCGGAACCGCTATCGCCCTGAAGAAGGGCATAAAGGACGCCTCCAAGGCCGCCGAGGCTATCGGCATCGGCCTACAGGCGTTCTGCGTGCCCGGCTCCGTCGCCGAGCAGCGCGCCGTCGGTCTTGGCCACGGCAATCTTGGAGCAATGCTTCTGCGCGACGAGACCAAGTGCTTCTGCTTCCTTGCGGGACACGAGTCCTTTGCAGCCGCCGAGGGCGCAATCGGTATCGCCCGCACCGCCAACAAGGCGCGCAGGGAGCCGCTCCGCGTCATCCTCAACGGGCTTGGCAAGGACGCCGCATATATCATCTCCCGAATCAACGGCTTCACCTATGTCGAGACCGACTACGACTTTAACACCGGCGAGCTCAAGATTGTCCGCGAGAAGAGGTTTTCCGACGGCGACAAGGCGAAGGTCAAATGCTACGGCGCAAACGACGTCCTTGAGGGCGTCGCCATCATGAAGCTTGAGAAGGTCGATGTCTCCATCACCGGAAACTCCACCAACCCCACCCGTTTCCAGCATCCTGTGGCCGGCACCTATAAGAAGTGGGCAAACGAAAACGGCGTAAAGTACTTCTCCGTCGCTTCCGGCGGCGGCACGGGCCGCACCCTGCACCCGGACAACGTCGCGGCAGGCCCCGCCTCCTACGGTCTGACCGACTCGATGGGCCGTATGCACTCCGACGCTCAGTTCGCAGGCTCCTCCTCCGTCCCGGCGCACGTCGAGATGATGGGTCTCATCGGCATGGGCAACAACCCGATGGTCGGCGCGACCGTCGCATGCGCCGTCGCAGTCGAAGAGGCGCTCAAATAATCCTATAATACCGACGCAAAGCGACCGGCCAGCATTTCAATGTGCGGCCGGTCGCTTTTTGTCACCTGTTTTTCATCGATATCCGCTTGAATATCCCCGATATGAGCGGCACCAGCAGCGTAGCTGCGGCAATTATCCCAAGCTGTCCCCAGCCGAGAGGGACGGTGCCGAACACCGGTCTCAGCGCCGGAAGATATACCGCCGCAGCGGTTACGCCTGCGGATATCAGCACCGCAATTATCAGAAACGGGTTGTTGAACGGGTTTATGCGCGTGAGCGGGCGCGTCTCGCTCTTGCATTCGAATACGTGGACGAGCTGTGTTGCGATAAGGGTTACGAGCGCCGCAGTGCGCGCGAGCGCGAGCTCGCCGTAGAGTCTGCCGAACAGGCTGTATATCCCCAGCGTCGTCAGTCCGATCATGCAGCCGCGGAAGATTATAACCGGCAGCAGTCCGCCGGAGAATACTCCGTCCGAACGTCTGCGCGGCCTCTGACGCATGAGATCCGGCTCGCCCGGCTCCATGCCGAGAGCTATCGCGGGCAGGCTGTCGGTGACGAGGTTTACCAGCAGTATCTGTATCGGCACGAGCACGGCCGGAAGCCCGGCAAGCATCCCCGCGAACATCGTTATCACCTCGCCGATGTTGCAGGAGAGCAGGTAGCGGATGAATTTGCGGATGTTCGCAAAGATCCCGCGCCCCTCCTCGACCGCCGCGACAAGCGTAGAGAAGTTGTCGTCCAGCAGCACCACCGACGACGCCTCCTTGGTCACGTCCGAGCCGGAGACGCCCATCGCGACGCCGATGTCCGCCTCCGTGACGGCGGGCGCGTCGTTGACGCCATCGCCGGTCATTGCGACTATATGTCCCTTTTTGCGCAGTGCGCGGACTATCCTCAGCTTGTGTGCAGGTGATACGCGCGCAAACACCGAGACGCGCTCCACTTGCGTCATGAGCTGCTCGTCGCTGAGCGCGTCAAGCTGAGCGCCCGTCATGCAGACGCTGCGCGCGCCGAAGATCCCAAGCTGTCTTGCTATCGCGACGGCGGTGTTTTTGTGGTCGCCGGTTATCATCACCGGGCGTATCCCTGCCGACCTGCACCGCCGGACGGCCTCGGCGGCTTCGGGGCGCGGCGGGTCGAGCATACCGGCAAGTCCCGCAAAGATCATGTCCGAT
The DNA here is from genome assembly GCA_947522735.1 of uncultured Oscillospiraceae bacterium. GTDB lineage: Bacteria > Bacillota > Clostridia > Oscillospirales > Ruminococcaceae > SIG526. Next base: position 4,178 of record CANNTZ010000069.1, read on the forward strand.
TCGATTATGGTCCCGCCAGCCTCGCGGTAGCCGAAGCCGATCACCCGCAGCGCGCGGTCGCACATCGCGGCGTTCGAGCGCTCTATCTCCGCGCGCGTTTCGCGGTCGAGCGGACGCACGCCGTCCGGCGAGAGATAGCGCGTGCAGGAGGCGAGCAGCACCTCCGGCGCACCCTTGGTTAGCTGCCGCCGCCCATGTGCGCCGGATACGACGACCGACATCAGCTTGCGCGACGAGTCGAACGGCTTTTCGGATATCCGCAGGTTTTCCCGTTCGAGAGCGCGCGCGTTTACGCCGGCCTCCAGCGCCATGTCGTATATCGCGGTCTCGGTCGGGCTTTGTCGGCCGGAGGAGCTGTCATTGCACAGCACGGCGATCTCGTTTATCATTGTCCTCGCCTGCGCGCCGCCCATGCTCCAGCTCTCGGTGACGGTCATTTTGTTCTGGGTCAGCGTTCCGGTCTTGTCGGAGCAGATGACATCGGAGCAGCCGAGTGTTTCGACGGCGTGCAGTCGCCTTATCAGCGCTCCGCGCGCGAGCATACGGGAGGTTCCAAGCCCCAGCGCTATCGTCACGACCGCCGGCAGTCCCTCCGGTATCGCCGCGACGGCGAGCGAAAGGCCGGTCAAAAACATGTCGAACAGCGCTTCACCGCGCAATATCCCGGTGAGCGTGACGACAAGGCATATGCCGATGCAGACTATCGATATCACCCTGCCCATTGCCGCAAGCTTCTGCTGGAGCGGCGTGCGCTCCTCGGGTATCTCGTGCAGCAGCCCGGCGATTCCACCCATCTGCGTGGACATGCCGGTTGCGCTGACGAGAAAGCGGCCATGTCCGGCGGTGGTCATCGTGCCCATATAGACCATGTCGCGCCGGTTCTGCGCCGTGAAGCCCTCGCGTATCTCGTCCGCGCGCGCCGCCGATTTTTCAACCGGAATCGATTCTCCGGTCAAAAGCGACTCGTCCGTCGCAAGAGACGACGATTCCAGCACGAAGCCGTCGGCGCAGACTCTCATTCCCGCGTCGAGCAGCACTACGTCGCCCGGCACGACCTGGGAGGCGGCTATCTCCTGTATTTGTCCGCCGCGCAGCACCCGAGCTCCGGGGGCTGCCATGCTTTTGAGCGCTTCAAGCGTCTTTTCGGTGCGGTACTCCTGCGCGAAGCCGACGGCGGCGTTGACAAATACGATGGCGATTATCGTTATCGCCTCGACGTATTCCCCCAGCGCGACCGAAATTATTGTGGATGCGAGAAGGATAAGCACCAGCACGTCCTTGAATTGCGAGGCAAAGATTTTTGCCGCTCCCGCTTTTTTTGGGCTTTTCAGCAGGTTTGGGCCGTATTTTTCCAGTCTCGCCGCCGCCTCATCGCGACTCAAGCCCATCCGCCGCACATCGTTCACGCCATGACCCCCATTCGACCGGTTATATCCCATTCTTATGAGGACATGCGTTGAAATATGCGCCAGCGCCTCCGGGCAAGCGCCCGCAGGCATATCCGCGGCGGGCATGAGCGCAAGTCAACGCCAAAACGCAGTCAATCCTCGCCAAAGGCGAAAAACAAAGTCAACCATAAGAAAAAACAGAGTCACTCCAACTCCGCGTGAATCAGTCAGCGCATTCGATAACGTAAGGTCCCCGCAACGCGAAGCGTGAGGACGACCGAACCGCGGACATGCCTGCGGGCGCTTGCCCGCCGCGGACATGCCTGCGGGAGTTACACGGAGGCGGAGTATTCGTTGAATTTTTGCAACAGCAGCGCCATGCAGCGGTAGTTGAAGGCAAAATATTCATCGGCAAAAAGCTCCGAGCTGGCGGCGAAGCCGGGGGCCTCGAAGGAGCAGCCGCAAACCTTGTCGCCGGGATGGAGCACCTCGCAGGAGAGCGAGCCCTCGTAGCCGATTTCGGCGAGAACGCGCATCATCTCGTCCCAGTTGACGGTGCCGAGGGCGACGGGCAGATGATCGTCGTTGAAGCCGGAGTTTCCGTGAATGTGCGTTGCGCGCAGCCGGGAGCCGACCTCACGCAGCGCCGCCGTCTGATCGACGTGATTCATCTGCGCGTGGCCGAAATCCCAGCAGACGCCGAGGTGCTCCGGATCGTTCAACGCGTCGGAAAGACGGATGAGGTCGCGGTGGTCGGTGCCGAAAAGATGGACAGGAACGCCGGGATAGAAGTCCGGCAGATTTTCGACGGCAATGCCCACGTCGTACTCCCGTGCGACGGTGAGCAGACGGCTTAGCAGCGCGAAATTGTCGCTGAAGGAGCGCTCGTTGTCGCCGTCCATCGCGGTGCGGCAGTGGAAGGCGCCCCACTTCGCGCCAAGCATCGAGGTGAGGATGAGCCCGCGCTCCAGTACGCGGTCGGTGGCGGCGTCGGAGTCTCCGCTGTCGCGAAGAAGATCGTAATACGGCAGATGCGTCTGGACACAGCGCATACCGCGGCGATCCAGCTCGTCCTTTATCGAGAGAATGTATTCGCGCCATCCGTCGCCGGCAAGCGCGTCAAATTCGAGCGTCTGATAGGCGATGGAGACGTTGGTCCAGCCGGCGCGCAGAAAATGGTCGTAGGGCTTGTAGCCGCTGGGGGATATGTTGTAGGTGTTGACAGATATGTTCATAGAGCTTGTTCAGATCCTTGGTTTTTGTAATTATTCGGGGTGTAGCCCGTGATGCTTTTAAAGGTCTTGATAAAATAGGAGACGTTGGTGTAGCCGATCATCAGACAGACCTCCTGCACCGAGTGGCCCTCGGCGAGAAAGCCGCAGGCGGCGTTGATGCGCAGTCCGGTGACGTAGTGCTTGTAGTTGTCGCCAAGCTGGGTCTTGAACATGCGGTAGAGACTGTTCGAGGTGATGCCGAACCGCTCTGCAACGCGGTCCTGGTCGAGGTCGTAGTCCAGCGCGTGCTCGTTTATGTATTCGAGGATGCGGTCAAACTGCTCGCTGCGGTTTCTACTCCGTCTTTCGACGACGCTTTCGCACAGCCCGCGCACCGTTCCGGTGAGCGCCTCATATACCTCCGCCGAGTCCGTCAGCTCCAGCGCCAGCTCGAGCCGTCCGGCGTCCGCAGGAGTCTTGAGAGCGCTCGCGGTGCGCAGCAGCGACGCCACCAGCTCTCCGCAGAGCAGCCGCGACGGCTGTCCGGGCTCGTATATCAGCTCGGCATAGCGCTTCAGGCAGGCAAGCGCGCTTTGCTCGCTGCCGGTGGTTATCTCGGCGGTGATGCGTGTGAGAAGTGCGCCGTCGGGCGGCTCGGAGACGGAGGAGGCGTCTTTTTCGGAGCCGCGCCCGGCGTCCAGCGCGCTCATCAGCGCCGCGCGGGTGCCGTCGGATATGTCGTATACAATACTCGCGCCGATGGAATAGCTGCTGTCGCAAAGCTCTATCGCCGCCTCCACCAGCTCCTTTGCCTCAGCAATGCGCGGCGTGCCGTCAAAGCAGGCGGCGCAGGCAAAGCAGTCGAGCTGCTCGAGCCGCACGCAGTAGAAGGTTATGCCGCCGCCGGAGAGCGCCTCTATCGCGTCGGTGACGGCGTGCAGGTCCGGCGCAGACAGACGTATCGCAAGCACAGCAAAGCTGTCGAACTGGAAGATGTCCTCAACGATTTCGCGCTCCGGGCGCTCGCCGCGGAACATTGCCGTCAGCAGCTGGCGCGCGATGACCATGCGCTGGCGATTTATGTCCTCGCGCAGCGTTTTCTGTTGCAGATGGCTCTCGTTGATGAGGCGGTCGATGTATTCCAGCTCGTTTTGGATGCCGTCGTCCTCGCGGGGATATTTGTCCACAATGCGCTTGAGCGGGAGGTAGTTCTTATAGGTCACGACCGCCGTGACGCCAAGCAGCGCGACGGCTATCAGCAGCACGAAGCCCGCGTTCACCAGCGTAAAGTAGTTAAAGCGGCCCTCGCGCTGGTAGACCTCGAACCAAAAGCCGGAGTCGTTTGACGCGAGCGCCGGCTTGCCGCTGTTTTCGGCCTCGCCGAAGCGTGCAAGCTCGCAGTCGTCTATTCCGACGCTCCAGCCGCAGTCAAAGCCGCCGGAGACGTCGGTTACGCGGTGGATGAGGGAGTTCTTGCTCGAAACGAAGCAGAGCCACGCGTTGGGTGTGGCGGCGTTGCGGTCGTAGAAGAATACAGGACATACAAAAAAGATCCGGTCTCCGCGCTTGAGCACCGTGAGCTCGCGCACGGAAACAATCCGGTCGTAAAGCTCGGTGTGATCCGCAACGCCAAGCTTGTTCACGCAGACGTAGAAGTCGTTTTTGGCGCTGCTGTTATAGACCATGCTTTCGCCGCTGTAAAGCAGAAAACAGCTCTCGGAGAGCAGGGAAAAGGCGTCGTATTTTTGCAGATCCTCGATGAGGTCAAGCTCATCGAGCGGGCTGCGGCTGCGAAAGACAGGCCGGTAGATCGCGGTCGTGGCGACGCGCGCCGCACCCTCGCGCATCAGCTTGATCTGGTTGTTAAGGTCGTTCATGACAAGCGCTATGCGGGCGTCAGTCTGCTGCTCGTCCTGCCTGCGCAGCTCCGACGCCGACGAGTTAAGCAGTATCACGCCGATCACGACGCAGGCCAGCAGTATCAGCGAGGCGGTCGAGAGCGTGTTTTTATAGAGCAGGCTGAGCTTGTCCAGCTTGCCCGCGCGCAGCTTTTTGCCCAAGCGGTCATTTTTCATGTCGCCGCGACACCTCCGTAAATGCGCGCACACACTCCGCAGGCGGCGCGCGTCTGCGGAGCGTGGCTTGCGGGCCGATAGTCAGTTGCTGTTGTTATCAGCCAAGGTTCTCTTTGTAGGACTCGTAGTAGTCCGCATAGTAGCCGAGATATTCCTCGACGCCAATGCCCTTGAGCTCCTCGATGTACTTGTCAAAATCATCGAGCGGACGCTGTCCGGTGATGAACTTCGCGGTCTCTGTGGTGGCATAGGTCTTGATGATGGTCTGAAGGTCGCTCAGACGGGTGTTGATCTCGTCGGGGAGGAACACCTTGGTGGGATAGCCCTCAACTACGTAATCACTGAGCTTTTCAAGCTGGGAGATACGGAACCAGCCGTCGCCGGTGTCCAAGGGAAGCGGACGGGCGTAATTGGGATAGCCGGCGCGCTCCCATTTGATGTTGTAGGCGGTCTCCTGATTCTCAAGCGAGAAGCTGGAGGTGTTGCCGATAGCGCAAAAGCCGCCGTTCGGATAGCAGGTGTTGAGGTAATACTCCCAGTTGTTGGGATATTTTCCGTCCACGACGTCCTGCTGCTTGAATATCTTCTCCTCGTCGATGAACCAGCCGCCGACCATGCCGAGGGTTTCTTCGCTGCCCGTCTGCGGGCCGCCCCAGCCGTAAACGCAGCCGTCGTCGGTGAAGTACCAGTCGCCGAGGCGGCAGAGCAGCTCGGGATATGCGGTGTTGGCGTTGATGGCAAATTGGCCGGTGGAGAAGAAATCGGCGTTATACCACTGCTTGACGGAGTTGACGTCGCTGGTCAGCGGGGAGAGGCACTCCCACTCGTCCCACGTATCGGGGAGGTAGAGATAGGGCACGTCGCCCATCGCGCCGAACTTATCGTCAAGCGCGAGCGCCTTGAACTGGTCGATATCCATCGTGAACATGTCCTTCGAGACAAGCTCCTCGTCATAGAGGGTTTTCATGGTCGCGAGGAACTCACGGTAGTGCTCGTCGGCGACGGGGATGACGACCTTACCCTCGCGGATGGAGGGGGAGACGCCGAGCGCGTCGTTGGTGACATAGCCCAGAGCGTTTAACACTGCAAGGCCGGTGTTGGGGGCGGTGGTGGCGTAGCCGCCGCCAAGGGGAATGCTGTCGGGATAGAGCTTCTTGAACTCGCGAAGCATATTGACGAACTCATCCAGCGTCTCCGGAGCCTTTGTTCCGGATTCGTCCAGCCATTTGGTCCTGATATTGAATCTTGCCGCGCTGCCGCCGAAGTCGGAGGTGCGCGTGGAGCTGGGCAGGGAGTACATTCCGCCGTTGGCGCAGCTTACGGAGGCGCGGAAGGTGGGATAATAATCAAACCATGCTAAGAGCGTCGGCGTGATATCCTCGTTGAGATAGGGGGTCCAGTCCAGAAGCTGCTTGCTGGTCTCGCCGTAGGAGACGAGGTCGGAGGTTGAAAGGCCCATGCAGAGCAGCAGGTCGGGCAGCTCGCCGCCCGCGAACATCAGCGGCTTACGCTCCGTCCAGGACGATTCCGGAATCATGGTGGTGTCGAACTGGATGTTCATCTTCTGCTGGATCCAGGCGATGAACCAGTAGTCGTCAGGGTTGCCGGTGCCGTAGCCGTCAGACTGCAGGGTCGCAACCTTGATGGTGATGTCGTTGCCCTCCTTGACGAGCGGGTAGTAGGAGTCAAGGTTGAGGTAGTCGGGGTATTTGCTGTCCGCTGCGGAGCTTTCCGGAGCGGATTCCGAAGCCTTAGAGGATTCAGTGGTGGATTCGCTGCTCTGTTTGCCGCCGCCTGCGCAGCCGGCGAACACTGCCGCGAGCATAACGAGCGCGAGCAGCACGCAAAGAAGTTTTTTCATTGTTTTGCCTCCTGTAATAATATTTTATCATCATCCGGGGGGAATTGGAAGAATCAATTTTTCCCGGCGATAACCGTTAGACGGGCAACGCCCGGCTGTCAGCCCTTGAGAGAGCCGATCATAACGCCCTTGACAAAGTACTTCTGAATGAACGGATATATGATAAGCATCGGCAGCGACGCAATGATGATAACAGAGTATTTCATTACCTGCGCCATATACGCCATGCGGCGGGCGGTCTCAACGGCGGAGCCGTCGTCGCTGGAGAAATCGATCTGCGAGATCAGCTTCTGATTGAGAATGAGTATCTGTCGCAGCACCATTTGCAGCGTCTGATATTCGCGGGAGGAGGTGTAGATGAGCGTGGTCATGTATTCGTTCCAGAAGCCGATGGCGCAATAGAGCGCAATGACCGCGATTATCGGCATGGACAGCGGAAGCGCTATCTTGACGAAGGTGTTCAGCTCGCTGCTGCCGTCGATGTATGCAGCCTCGTAGAGCGATTGCGGGATGCTGGTGCGGTAGTAGGTGCGGGTGATTATCATGTTCATCACGCCGCAGCCGCCGCACAGCACAATGACGGTGTACGGCTTATCCAGCAGATTAAGGCTGCGGACAATGAGGTAATACGGTATCAGGCCGCCGCCAAAATACATCGTGAAGAGAAAAATCCAGTTTATCACGGTGCGGCCGGGAAGCTCCTGCTTGCTCAGCGCATAGGCGGGCGGAATGGTGAAGAACAGCGCGAGCAGCGTGCCGAAGAAGGTGTTGCGCAGGCTGTTGAGATAGCCGAGCCAGATGCTGTCGTTTTTGAACACGTTTTCATAGGCCTCGAGCGTAAAGCCGTGCGGGACAAGCAGAACATTGCCGAGCACGACCTCGTTCGGGTCGGATATCGAGGCGATTATCGTAAAATAGAGCGGATACGCCATGATGAGTATTATCAGTGCCATAAACACGACGTTGAGAAAGTCGAATATCCTGTCTACACGTGTCCTTCCGATGCGGTTTTTCTTGCTCATATCAGTTTGTCACCTCCTCACCATATCCCCGTTCCGGAGAGCTTTTTGGTTATCGTGTTGACGATTATCAGCATTATCAGGTTGATAATGTTGTTGAACAGACCTATCGCCGCCGAATAGCTGAACTGCCCGCCGATGAGGCCGATCTCGTAGGTGTAGGTCGAGATGACGCTGGAGGCGCTGAAATTCAGCGTGTTTTGCAGCAGATATATCTTTTCAAAGCCGATTGAGAGCATGCTTCCGCAGGAGAGAATGAACAGCGTCACGATGGTCGGCATTATCGTCGGGAGATTGACATACCAGATGATGTGCAGACGGTTCGCGCCGTCGATACGCGCCGCCTCGACAAGCTCTGGTGAAACGCCGGACAGCGCCGCGATATACATGATGCTGTTCCAGCCAAGGTTGGTCCAGACGCCGGACCAGACGTAGATGCTCGAAAACAGCTTCGGATCCGAGAGAAACGCCACGCGCTCCAGCCCGATAAGCTCAAGCATACGGTTGACGACGCCGGAGCTGCGGTCGAGGAACAGGATGATTATGCCGCAGACGACGACTGTTGAGAAAAAGTGCGGCAGATAGGTTATCATCTGCACGGTTTTCTTGTATGCGGTGCTCGTCAGCTCGTTGAGCAGCAGCGCAAAAATTATCGCGCAGGGAAACACCGAGAGGTTGTGCAGGTTTATCCACAGCGTGTTGCGAACCATCCTCCAGAAGTCCGGATAGGTCACGAAGCGGACGAAATTGTCCAGCCCCACCCATGGGCTGCCCCAGATGCCGAGATCGGTGCGATAATTCTTGAAGGCAATCTGTATGCCGTACATTGGCCCATAGGCGAAGATGCCAAGGTATATCAGCGCCGGTATCAGCAGCAGGTATAGCTGCCACTTGTTTTTCAGCAGTCGCAGCTTGGAGCGCCGCGCCGCGCTGCGCGGGCTTGTTACGGTCGTCATGATTTAAAACTCCTTTTTTTCATCAGCGTTATCTATTGCTATAATACACACGGTGTATTATTCTTTTTATTTTGCCGGCATTGCGGATTGTTTTGTGTAAAACTCCTGTTTACATCTCAAAGTATAAACGCAATGTGACTACTTTGTAAATGACACGTTTTCTGCACGGTGCCGTTAATCCTGCCCTGAGCCAAAGGCAAAAAGAAAAGCAAAAAACAGGAAAAACACGATTCCGCAAAAACAAAGCTCTCCCTGACGAAGATGAAAACGGCGTAAAAAACAATATCCGCAGCCTTAGCCGCGGAATGAGGTTTTATGAAGGATACGGTGCAGTCCCCAAAATGGGGATCGCGCCGTGCGCTGCTTTATGCAGAGAGCCTGAATTGCTGCGGGCTCTGGCGTATCTTAAACCTGCGGCGAATCAGCGCGTTGACAATCTGCGGTGTAAGCCGCCGCTATGCGGTCATCAAGGGAAAACAGGCGAAGGATGGGACGAGGAAGCCTTATACGCCGCCTTTTTAAAGCCTCTTGACAAAAGCAAATAACAATGGTATAATACATTTTGACAATTATAGTTGTCATATAGACAAAGAAGGTTGTCGGACGGAGGTGCTGTATGATACTGCGAAATCGTTTGAAGGAACGCAGAGCTGCACTGAATGTTAATCAGCAGGAAATGGGACGCTTATGCGGCGTATCACGGCAAACAATCAGCCTGATTGAACGGGGCGATTATTCGCCGTCGGTCACCCTTGCTCTGACGATTGCAAAGGTATGCGGCGTTACGGTAGAAGAAGTCTTCTATTTACAGGAGGAAACTGAAAATGAAAAATGACGAAATCAAACAGGCAA
>CANNTZ010000070.1 GCA_947522735.1 uncultured Oscillospiraceae bacterium
ATATGGACGGCCCCAACCACTTTAACCGTCAGGGACGGCAGCTTTATGAGCTGGAGCTCTCCTCCTTTATTTTCGAGCGGCCTCTGCTCGTGGATATCCCTAAGGGGGAGGGAGAATTGGTGGAGCCGGAGGAGCTGCTGGCCTTTGACGAGGATATCAGCCGAGCGGACGCGCTGCTGATCCGCAGCGGCTTCTCTGCCCTGCGCGAGACGGATAACCGGACGTATTCCGAGCGCGGGCCGGCGGTGTCATCCCGTGCGGCGCAGTTGATTGTCGAACGCTATCCCCACCTGAAGGCGGTTGGTCTGGATTGGATATCCCTGTCGTCTCCGCTGCATCTGGACGACGGGATCCGCGCCCACCAGATCATGCTTGGCCACACGGGAGCGGGACCGGTGCTGATCATCGAGGATATCGATCTCTCAGGAATCCGGCCCGAGGAGCTGGAGCTGGTGTTCGCGCTGCCGCTGTTTGTTGAGGGCATTGACAGTGCTCCGGTGACTATCGTAGCAAGGCTGCGAGATTGACAAGCCTGAATAAGGACATCCCCCGTCGTTTAAGGCGGGGGATGCTTCGCTTTTATGGCTTGACTTTTCGTTTGGCTGGCCGCAAAAATTGGCGGCTCGTATCATCGGCCCGCATTTTTTCGCGGCTACAGACCCGAAGGGCTCCGCGCCAAGGCCCGCGCCGAGGGAATAAGCCGGCGACAGCCGTCGCGGTCGTATATCATCGGGCGCTGCCGGAAAAGAATAAAATATAGCCGGCGGCACACAGAGGAAGGGCGGCGAGAACGTCAAGGGCGGAGTGCTGCTTCATGAATACCGTCGAGAGGCAGATGAGCAGCGCGATAACGACGTTGAGAACGCGCAGGAGCGGACGCCGGAGCCGTCTGGTACGCAGAAAGGCGAACATCGCGGCAAAAGAACCGATGACGTGTATCGACGGACAGACGTTGGTGTTGGTGTCAAAGCGGTAGAACAGCGCGGTGAGACGCGTGAGCATATTGTCGCGCTCAAATATGATGGGGCGCAGCTCCTGACAGCTTGGAAAGAGAATGTAGATTACGAGCGTGACGGTGTAGGTGAAGATGATAAAGCGCATCAGCCGCCGAAAAACGGATACGTCGAAGAACAACGTATAGGCGACCGCGCCGGTCAGATAGACGAACCAGAACAGGTACGGTATCAGAAACCACTCGCAGAACGGGATAACGTCGTCGAGCGCGCAGTGTACCGCGCGGAAGCGCCCGGCGTCGGGAAGACGTTCGAGCAGCCCGAAGGCGATGCCGAACAGCGGCCAGAACAGCAGCAGCCAGAGGTGCCGGAACTCCGGAGCGCTCAGCTTCTCAAGCCGGAATTGTCGATAATCACATTCTTTAACGGATCCTGAACAGCTTTTCAATTTGAACGACCTCGTATCAACAATATTCGCAGCGCAAAACGCATACAAGCTTATTTTAGTCTCCGGCGTTTAATTTTTCTTCAACTTTAATTCAATAAATGTTTAACAGTGCGCGCGTCCGCAAGGACTCGACCGGGAGCGCGCAGCCTTGCATCCGCGTACAACTGACGATTATATATGAGTATACCGTCGTGAGGGAGCGGCAAAAAACGACAGGAAAGGCAGGCGTGAGGCGTTACTGTCAGAAAAAGCCGCGGCCCTCCGGAGGGCGGTATTGAACGGAGGAGGCTGTGCGCCCATCGACGTCCCGGCAGCGGCGACGGCAAGAAAGCTTTACAACGCGCCGAAAAACGGACGCTCGGGGCGGGATTGACAACCGGCGGCATTTTGGATATAATAAAAATGTATACGCAGAACATGCGATAAAATCGATCAGAAAGGCACGCGCCGCAGGGCTGACGACACGCCGCGGCGCAGCGGTAAGGCAGTATGACAGACCCGAGAGTGAAAAAGCTGGCTCATAACCTTGTGAATTTTTCCTGTGCGCTCAAGCCGGGAGAGAAGATACTCATCGAATCCATCGGCGGAGCGGACGAGCTTGCGCGCGAGCTTATAAAGGAGGCTTACGTCGCGGGTGGCACGCCGTTCCTCTGGCTGCGCGACAAGCGAATGGACAGAGAGCTGCTGCTCGGCGCGACCGAGGAGCAGATAAGGACGATGGCCGAAAACGACGCTGCGCTGATGTCGCAGATGCAGGCGTATGTCGGCATACGCGCTGGCGCGAACGCATCAGAGCTGTCCGACGTTCCCTCCGAAAAGCAGGATATCTACGCGAAAAATTATTGGAAGCCGGTCCACGGCATGATCCGCGTGCCAAAGACCAAGTGGGTCATCCTGCGCTATCCGCAGCCCTCGATGGCGCAGCAGGCCGAGATGTCCACAGAGGCGTTCGAGGATTACTACTTCAACGTCTGCAACCTTGACTACGCGAAGATGGCGGCGGCGATGGATCCGCTGTGCGAGCTGATTGACAACGCGGATCGCGTCCGCATCCTCGGAAACGGCACCGACCTTTCCTTCTCGGTCAAGGGGCTCAAGGGCGTAAAGTGCTCCGGCGCCTGCAACATACCCGACGGCGAGGTCTACACAGCGCCCGTCAGGGACAGCGTCAACGGCGTTATCCGCTACAACACGCCGAGCGTCCGCGACGGCTTTACCTTCACGGATATCGAGCTGACCTTCAAGGACGGCAGGATCGTCAAGGCCGTAGCCAACGACACCGAGCGCATCAACAAGGTGTTCGATATCGACGAGAGCGCGCGCTATGTCGGCGAGTTCTCGTTCGGACTCAACCCATATATCAACGTACCGATGAAGGACACGCTGTTCGACGAGAAAATTGCAGGAAGCTTCCACTTTACTCCGGGCAGCAGCTATGACGACTGCTTCAACGGCAACAAATCCGCTCTGCACTGGGATCTCGTCTGCATCCAGACGCCGGAATACGGCGGCGGAGAGATATGGATAGACGGCGTTCTCGTCCGCAAGGACGGTCGCTTCGTTCTGCCTGAGCTTCAGGGGCTCAACCCCGAAAATCTGATGTAATTTTTACGCGCAGGCAATGGGGCTCCGCCATGTCCGGTGGGTGTGGCGGGGCCTTTGCGTGGCGTAGTTGACGGTGAAATATGGAAAATAAAACCAAAATGTTTTACAAGTCTGTCTTTGCGCTGGTGCTGCCGATGGCACTGCAAAACCTTATCGACGTCGGAGTGACCGCCGCAGACGTGCTGATGCTTGGAAACGTCAGCGAGGCGGCGCTGTCCGGCTCGTCGCTCGGCGGGCAGGTGTGGTTCGTGCTCTCGCTTATACTCTTTGGCACGGCGTCCGGCGCGTCGATACTGACGGCGCAGTATTGGGGCAAAAAGGATGTCGTGACCATCGAGCGGGTCATCGGCATAGCGCTGCGGTTCACGCTGGTGATTTCGACACTGTTCACGGTCATGGTCGCGGTGTTCCCGGAGCGGGCGATGCGGCTGTTCACGCAGGAGCCGGAGGTCATTGCGGAGGGCGTGAAGTATCTGCGCATAGTCGTCTGGACCTACATCCCGCTGACCTTCTCCATGATCTACCTGAACATCATGCGCAGCGTCGAAAAGGTCGCAATTGCAACGATGATCCATCTGCTTGGACTTATCATCAATGTCGCCCTCAACGCGGTGCTCATCTTTGGACTGCTCGGCTTCGAGCCGATGGGCATCACCGGCGCCGCCATCGCGACGGCGATAGCGCGTTTTGTACAGGTGGCGGTCGCGATGATATATTCGCTGCAAAAAAAGACGCTTTTGCACATCCGGATAAAATATATTCTCGGGCGCTCCGGCGTGCTGTTCCGCGATTTTCTGCGTTACAGCCTGCCTGTTGTGTTCAATGAGCTTATGTGGAGCCTCGCCGTCTCGATGAATACCTCGATAATCGGACACCTCGGCAAGGCGGCGGTCTCGGCAAACTCGGTGGCGCAGACAACGCGCCAGCTTGCGATGGTCGTCGGCTTCGGCATCTCCAACGCAACGGCGATACTGCTCGGCAAGGAGATAGGCGAGGGAAAGATGGAGGAGGCGGAGCGCAATTCCAAGCGCTTTATCGCGCTCTCGCTGATTTTTGGCACGCTTGGCGCGGCGGTGGTGCTGTGCGTTATCCCGATTGCGCCGTCGTTTCTCGATTTTTCCGAGGAGGCGCTCGGATATCTCAAGGTAATGCTGATCGTGATGTCATACTTCTGTGTCGCGCAGTGTCTCAACACAACGCTGGTGGTGGGCGTGTTCCGCTCAGGCGGCGACACACGGTTCGGCGTCTGCGTGGACGTCGGCGTGATGTGGTGCATAACGATACCGTTCGCGGCGCTTGCGGCGTTCATATTTAAGTGGGATGTGCGCATCGTCTATGCGATACTGATGAGCGACGAGCTTATCAAGATAATCCCGATCATGCTGCGCTACCGCAGTAAAAAATGGCTGAAAAACGTCACGCGCGACTTCGGCGAGCTTGAGTGCGAGGCCGCGGCGGAATCGTTGGAGATTTGACAACAGCAGACGCCTTTTCAAAGAAAAGGCCGCCGTATGCCATGAAGCATACGGCGGCCTTCGTTAGTAGGCGCATATTGGAGCGACGCGGCAGGAGACGGCAGGAGCAACACGGTGGGCCGCAGCGCGGGATCAGGCGTGGTTCTTCATCGGCTGCACGTGCGGGCAGTCGAAGTCGGCGACCCTGACGCTCGGACAGGCCCAGTGAACGGCGTTTCTGATGATGGTTCGGACATTTTCGTTGTAGTAAGTCGGGTTCGCCTCGTGGCCGGGCTGGAAGTAGAATATCCGGCCAAGCCCTCTGGTCCAGCAGCAACCGCTGCGCAGCACCTCGCCGCCGGCGAACCAGCCCATGAACACGAGCTCGTCCGGCTGGGGGATGGCGAACGGCTCGCCATACATCTCCTCGCACTCCAGCTCGAAATATTCGCCTATCCCTCTGGCTATCGGGTGGTTGAGCGCTATGGTCCAGACGCGCTCGAAGTCGCCATCGCGCCATTTGATGGTGCAGGGCGTGCCCATCAGCAGCCGGAACGGCTTGGATGCGTGCGCGGAGTGCAGCGGGATTAAGCCCATGCCGCGCTGGACGTAATCGCGCACACGTTCGGCTATCTCGTCCGGCACCCGGTCGTGCTTGCAGTGTCCCCACCAGATGAGCACGTCGGTGTCGTCCAGAACCTCCTTTGTCAGTCCGCACTCCGGCATGTCGAGATGTGCGGTGCGGACGCTCAGCTCCGGATCCTCGCGCAGGAAGCCGGCGATGCACTCGTGGATGCCGTTCGGATAGACGGCCCTTATCGCCTCCTCGCTGCGCTCATGAAAAAATTCATTCCATACGGTCACCTTTATCATACGGATACCTCTCTTTCAAGTGTGCCGCCGCGTCTGTTATCGGATATTGTAATCGATTACACTATCAAACTCCCAAACCGCCCGGAAGGGTGCGACAAATCAATTATAAAAAGTATAAACCGCCGGGCGAAAAAAATCAAGCGGCAAAACAGACAAAAAACGCGGCAGTATTTCGGAGGCGGCGGGAAGGGCGTGCGGCTGCGGCGCAAATTACAGGCGCGCTTCCCGTCCGGTTTTGGCGGAGTTATGCGCGGCGGCGGGGGCTTTATCATATCAGGCTCCGGCTGCGGCGCGAATATGGCATCTGCGACGCCGGTCACGGATGCCGCGGACGCGCATGAGCCTTGCCGTGTCGTTTTTCGGCGCTCCTGATGAGCCTGCGCAAGGGCGGCGGCGCGGTGAGATTATATATTATATAATGCATCATATCTTCCGCGCGGTGCGGAGTATAAAAATCAGACGGGGGTGCACCGCTGATTCAGACGGTTTTCCAAAAGGCGGAGAGTGTAAAATAAAAGTAAAAAATATTTTGACTTTTTTCGGCGCGGTACTTCCTTGTATGATAAAAATATGTTATAATGTCATTAATAAAATAAATGATGGGAATGAACGAAAGCGATGGACATCTTCGCAATGCTCCAGCTCGTCGGCGGAATAGCTTTTTTCCTCTATGGCATGACGCTGATGAATTCAGGACTGGAAAAGGTCTCCGGCAGCAGGCTGGAGCAGACGCTTGAAAAAATCACCAACAACACATTCAAATCGGTGGCGCTCGGCGCAGGGATAACGGCGCTGATACAGAGCTCCACCGCGACGACCGTAATGACCGTCGGCTTCGTCAGCGCAGGGGTCATGCAGCTCTCGCAGGCAGTCGGCGTCATCATGGGTGCAAACATCGGCACCACGATAACCTCGTGGATACTCAGCCTTGCGGGCATCGAGAGCAGCAACGTATTTGTGCAGATGCTAAAGCCGGAGTCGTTCGCGCCGGTATTTTCTCTGATTGGCGTGATACTGCTGATGTTGGGCAAAAAGCGCGGCAAAAAGCGCGATATCGGCAGCATACTCATCGGCTTTTCGCTGATAATGTCGGGCATGACGCTGATGAGCGGCGCGGTCAAGCCGCTTGCGAGCAACGAGAGATTCATCGGCATCCTGACGATGTTCTCCAACCCGTTCCTCGGCGTACTCACCGGCGCCGTCGTGACGCTGATAATCCAGAGCTCCGCTGCAAGCGTCGGCATCCTGCAGGCGTTGTCCGTCACCGGCGGACTCACCTTCGGCAGCGCCATACCCATCATAATGGGTCAAAACATCGGCACCTGCGCCACCGCGCTTGTCTCCGGCATCGGCGCGAGCCGCGACGCCAAGCGCGTCTCCTTTGTGCATCTATACTTCAACCTTATCGGCACAATTCTCTTTCTCGGGATCTACTACGGCGCGAACGCCATTTTCCATTTCACCTTCGCCAGCCGGCCGGTGACGGCGCTTGGCATTGCGGTGGTTCACACCGTATTCAATGTGCTCGCGACGGCGGTGCTGCTGCCGTTCAGCAAGCTGCTTGAAAAGCTCGCAAGGGTCACGGTGCCGGATAGAAAGGGCGAGGAGCACGTCGTTCCCATCCTTGAGGAGCGTCTGCTCGCCACCCCGACCATTGCGGTGGAGCAGGCTAAAAAGGCGGCCGCGCGCATGGCGGTGTTCTCCCGCACCTCAATGCTGCTTGCGATGAAGTGCATGGATGGCTACACTCAGGAGCTTGCCGCGCAGGTAACCGAAAAGGAAGAGGAGATAGATAAATTCGAGGACGTCATCGGCAGCTATCTCGTCAAGCTGAGCAGCACGCAGAGCCTGACCGAGCGCGACAGCAACGAGGTCTCGATGCTGCTGCACGTCATCGGCGACTTTGAGCGCATAAGCGACCACGCCGTCAACATCATGGAGGTCGCGCAGGAGATGCACGAGAAGGGCATCCGCTTCTCCGATGACGCGATGGCGGACGTGGGCGTCATAACCTCGGCGCTCGAGGAGGTGCTCTCCATCACGATGAAATCGTACGTCACCGGGGACGCCGGGCTTGCCAGACGCGTAGAGCCGCTTGAGCAGGTTGTTGACGTACTCAAGGACGAGATGAAAGCGCGCCACATCCGGCGTCTGCGCAGCGGAAGCTGCACGATGGAGCTTGGCTTCATCTTTGCGGATCTGCTCACCAACTACGAGCGCGTCTCCGACCACTGCTCCAACATCGCCGTTGCGCTAATTGAGATACAGCAGTTCGGCAGCTTTGACACCCACCAGTATCTTGCCGACGTCAAGAGCGCCGCACACAGCGATTTTGAGCTGCTGTTCAGCGAATATTCGCAGAAATATGCCCTCGCGCCGCTCCCTAAGGACGACGGCGCGGCAGCCGAGCCTGCATCCGCAAACTGAAAAACAACCGCAATATATCATGGCCGGGAAGCGTGAAGGACGCCTCCCGGCCTTTATTTGTAGACTTTTACAAATTTGACGGCAAAAATTTGTCGCAGCACGGCTTGGCGTTCGCGATTGTTTTGAGGGCTGTTATGTGTTATACTGAAGCTGCCGCAGTCCGGAACGCCACGGCGCACGAGACGCAACGGAATATCAATTTGAAAACACACAGGAGGACGAGCATGTACAGGATATCGGTACCGATAATGAACAGCCACATTGAGCGCGCGGGACGTGACAGGCTTGCTCAAATGCTGAAGGAAATGGGAGCGGAGCGCGTTTTTCTCGCGCTGGATTCGTATATCCTCGACGGTGACAGACGCTGCGCGGAGCTTGAGAAGCTGCGCGACAACTGTGAATACTTCAAGGCGCAGGGCTTCGAGACCGGCGCGTGGATCTGGACGTTCATGATAAACGCGGAGTACAAAACCGGCTATACCTATATGGAATCGCCGTTCGGAAGGGTGTCGGAGACGCAGGTCTGCCCGTCAGATCCCGATTTCCGCGCATTTGCCGGAGAATATATCAAGGATATCGCGCGCTGCGGCGTTGAGATAATCATGTTCGACGACGATTTTCGCTATGGCTATATCGATATCGGCATGGGCTGCACATGCAGAAATCACCGCGCCCGCATGAGCGAGCTGATAGGTGAGGAGCTGCCGGAGGAGGGGCTTGCCGAAAAGCTACTTGCGGGCGGGCCGAACAGGTATCGTTCGGCGTGGCTCAGGGCCAACGGCGAGTATTTCCGTCAGTTTGCGCGCGAGATGCGCGGCTATCTCGACGAGGTGGATCCGTCCATCCGCTTCGGCCCCTGCTCCTGTATGCCGCTGTGGGATTTCGACGGCGTCAGCACGCCGGAGATAAGCCGGATACTTGCCGGGAACACAAAGCCGTTCATGCGCCTGATCGGTGCGCCCTACTGGTCGGTCAACAAAAGCTGGGGCAACCGTTTACAGGACGTCATAGAGCTTGAACGCATGGAGCGTAGCTGGAGCGGAGAGGGCATTGAGATATTCAGCGAGGGCGACGTCTATCCACGTCCGCGCTTCGCCTGCTCCGCCGCGCGGCTTGAGGGCTTCGACACAGCCCTGCGCGCCGACGGAGGGCTTGACGGTATACTCAAATACGTGATGGACTACACCTCAAGCGCGGGATACGAGACAGGCTACTGGGAGCGCCATATGAGAAACATGCCGTTATATGGCGACATCGACCGTCATTTTTCCGGCAAGGCCGCCTGCGGAGTGCGCGTCTACGAGGCGATGCAGAAGTTCGAGAACGCCGTTATCCCGGAGGAGGTCGCCGGAACGACAAACGTGCAGGATATGTTCTTCTCGCCGGCGGCAAGACTGCTTGGGGCATGCTCCATACCGACAGTCTACGAGGGGCTCGGAACCGCCGGTATAGCCTTTGGCGAAAACGTGAGGTATCTCCCGGACGGCGCGCTGGACGCGGGCCTGATTCTTGACGCACGCGCCGCGCAGATACTTTCGGAGCAGGGCATAGACACCGGAGTCGAGCGCTTAGGAGAAAAATTCAGAACCTCGGAGGAAAAATTCCTCTGCTGCGGAGAATATATCTGCACCTATGGCGCCAAAGCGTACTCGCTGACGCTTAAAGCAGGCGCGGAGACGCTCAGCGTATTCACTGAAGGCGACGGCGCCGAACACCCCGCCGCCTACCGCTATGAAAATGCGGCGGGCCAGCGGTTCCTTGTCTTTGCCTTCAACGGCTACTTCGCTTCGGATGTTTTCTTCCGCCACTATGCGCGCGCAAAGCAGCTTTCCGGCTCGATAGAATGGCTTTGCGGCAAAAGGCTGCCTGCCTGCTGCTTCGGCAACCCCGATCTCTACACGCTCTGCAAGCGGGACGAGCGCTCGCTCTCCGTAGGGCTGTGGAACTTCTTCGAGGACAGCGCGCTCAAGCCCGTTGCGGTGCTCGACCGCGAATATTCGCGGATAGAATTTACAGGCTGCTCGGGGCGTCTTGAGGGGGACAGGGCATATCTCTCCGATATCCCGCCGTTCGGCTTCGCGTGCTTCACCTGCTTTGCGGAGGAATAATGCCCCGGACTTGACAGAATACGCGATAAATGAGATAATATAAAATGTATATTTGCTAAAAAAACGCAGCAAATAACGTTACAAACGATTTTCAGGAGATGACCCCAAAATGAGCGAACAATGCACACACGACTGCTCCTCCTGCGGCGAAAACTGTCCGAGCCGTCAGCAGACGCCCGCGGATCTCCGCGCCGAGCTCAACAAAGCTTCCTGCGTACACAAGGTTATCGCCGTGATGAGCGGCAAGGGCGGCGTGGGAAAGAGCCTTGTAACCTCGCTGCTGGCGACGCTCGTTAACCGCGAGGGCTACAGCACCGCCGTTCTCGACGCGGATATCACCGGCCCGTCGATACCGAAGTCGTTCGGGATAACCGAGCGGGCCACAGGCGACGAGGATGGCATCTATCCCGCGCACAGCCGCACCGGGATTTCGGTTATGTCGCTGAACCTGCTGCTTGAAAATGAGACCGACCCCGTCGTCTGGCGCGGCCCTGTCATCGCAGGCACCGTCAAGCAGTTCTGGACCGACGTTGTCTGGGGCGACGTGGACTTCATGTTCGTCGATATGCCCCCGGGAACGGGCGACGTGCCGCTGACGGTGTTCCAGTCGCTGCCGGTGGATGGCATCATCGTCGTCGCATCCCCGCAGGAGCTGGTCGGGATGATCGTCGAGAAGGCGGTCAACATGGCCGGGCTCATGAACATCCCGGTCCTCGCGCTCGTCGAGAACATGAGCTACTTCAAGTGCCCGGACTGCGGCAGCGAGCACCATATCTTCGGCGAGAGCCACATCGACGAGATTGCCGCAAGACACGGGATAAGAACCGTCTGCCGCATCCCGATTGATCCGGCGCTCGCGGCTGCAACCGACTCCGGCGAGATCGAATTTGTCAGAACCGACGCGCTCGACAGCATCGTGAGGCTGCTGACCGGCGAAAAGTAAAAGCAGACGTAAAAACAGAATAAAATCCGCCCGAAGGGACAAAGTATTAATGCTTTGTCCCTCTGTTTTTGCGTTTAAAACGCTTTTGATCCACTAACGAAAGGAAGTATACGATCATGATACACCGCATTTCCCGGCGCTGCGTCGTGCGTCTCGTGACGCTCGTGCTGGCGCTGATACTGGCTCTCGGCGCGCTGAATATCGTGCAGGCAAGCCGTGTGAAGCGCTATGAGACCGCAATATCAAACGACAACCAGCGCTCCTTCATGGAGCTTGTCTCAATGATCAGCTCCATTTCGACGGCGTTGGACAAGGGAGTTTACGCCACCTCGCCAAGCCAGCTTGCGCTGCTCTCCGCAACGCTCTGGCGCGAATGCGAGGCGGCAAAAACGTCGCTTGCGGCGCTGCCCGTAAGCGGGGAGCCGCTGGAAAGGCTGTACCGCTTTCTCTCGCAGGCCGGAGATTACGCGATGACGATGTCTAAAAAGGTCTCGAACGGCGGGAAGCTATCGGAGGAGGAGCAGAAGAACATGCTTGCGCTTGCCGAATATTCCCATAAGCTGGGGGAGCAGGTGGCGGCGCTTGAGCGCGATGTCACCGTCGGCGGACTGAAGATAAACGCGCCGGAGAGCGTTGTTGACGGAGACGCACCCTCCTTTTCCGACGGCTTCAACGAGATGGAGCAGAGCTTCGAGAGCTATCCCAGACTCATCTATGACGGTCCGTTCTCGGACAATATGCTCGAGCGCGAGCCGCTGATGACTGAGAATAAGCCGGAGATAAGCGCCGAAAAGGCGCTTGAGACCGCCTGCAAAATGACGCGGCGCACCAAAGGCGAGCTGACTGCCGGACGCGACGAGGACTCGTCGATGCCCTGCTTCACCTTTTCCGGAGGCGATGAGAGCTGCCGGTTCACGGCAGCCGTCAGCCGCTTCGGAGGCTATCCGGTATATTACCTCTGCTCGCGCGAGGTGGGCGAGGAGACTATAGAGCGCGCGGCGGCAGTGA
Source organism: uncultured Oscillospiraceae bacterium (assembly GCA_947522735.1). Classification (GTDB taxonomy): domain Bacteria; phylum Bacillota; class Clostridia; order Oscillospirales; family Ruminococcaceae; genus SIG526. The sequence continues at coordinate 11,820 of CANNTZ010000070.1, forward strand.
AAAGGGCGCGGGAGTATCTCGAAAAGCTCGGCTACGGCTCGCTTGCGGACAGCTATTACGAGACATCCTCCGGCGTATGCACCGTCAATTTTGCGCATGAGCAGGACGGCGTAATCTGCTATCCCGACCTCATCAAGGTGCGCGTTGCGCTGGACAACGGCGAGATACTCGGCTTCGACGCGCGCAGCTATCTGACAAATCACCGCGAACGTGCTCTCACCGCGCCCGCGATAGAGCGTGAGGAGGCGGCGAAAGGGCTGTCAGGGCTGCTGACGGCGGAGGACTGCCGCCTGGCGGTCATTCCGAACGGCGGAGCCTCGGAGTGTCTCGCATACGAGTTTTCCTGCCGCGGCGCAGGCGGCGAGGGGGTTCTCGTCTACGTTGACGCCGCGAGCGGAGCGGAGGCGCAGATACTGCTGCTTATAGAAAACGAAAACGGCGTACTGACACGATAAAAACCTTTTGACAGGCCCTGCGGCGACGGCTTCGCAGGGCCAATTTTTGACGAAAAAGATATACATAAAATCAGCAAAAAAACGCGCGTTTTGCTCGTAATGCGAGAATCTGGCAAGGGTTTGTTGACAAGCCGGACGCAATGTGTTAATATGTGTTTGTCAATTGAACAGCTTGCCAATATAGGTTTGGTTTTTTCAGAAGCTCCTTTCTGCGGTCCAAACGTCTCTACCGTGACACCGCAAGTCACGACTATTGGTTCGCCAGTCCCAAATGCAGCGGCTCCGTTTACCGGCGTTTTCATCCTGCGTTTGGGTTGGCGTCATTCCTATTTTTGGCAGACCGGATCGACATGCGGTCTGTTTTTTGTTTTCCGGTTCAAAAATTTGCGGAGCTTTTTAGGAGGCGGGTATCGTGAAGGCGCTTGAAGAAAAAATCGTCAACGAGGGCAGGGTTCTCCCCGGAAATATCCTTAACGTCGGCAGCTTTCTCAACCAGCAGCTCGACGTGGGCTTTATCATGGAGATGGGGCGCGAAATAGCCCGGCTGTTCGAGAGCTGCGGAATTACGCGGCTTGTGACCATCGAGTCGTCCGGCATCGCAATTGCCGTTGCCGCGGGAGCCGCAATGCACCTGCCGGTGGTTTTCGCCAAGAAGCACCGCAGCGGCAACGTGTCCGGCGAGGTCTACAAAACCGTCGTGCACTCCTACACTCACGGAGCAGATTACGACGTCGTGCTCGCAAGGGAATATCTCGGCTCGGATGACTGCGTGCTGCTTGTGGACGATTTTCTTGCGAACGGCAAGGCGCTCGAGGGACTGATCGACATTGTCGGGCAGGCGGGGGCGAGGCTTGCGGGCGCTGCGATAGCGGTTGAAAAGGGCTTCCAGCACGGTGGCGACAGCCTGCGCGCAAGGGGCGTGCGCGTCGAGTCTCTCGCGATAATCGAGAGCATGGAAAACGGCGAGCTTGTGTTCCGGCCGCAATGAATGAGGTTGTAAATTTGTTTTACATACAAAAAATTTTTGGAGGCTATCTAAAATGAAAAAGATTCTCGCACTGGTCGTCGCTCTCCTTATGGTG